>NZ_CP034183.1:2187500-2487500 GCF_003860465.1 Deinococcus psychrotolerans | reverse complement strand
CAGGACGGAGGTGAATATCGATGTGGCCCTGCTTCTTCGCTGCCCGCTTGAGGAACGCCAACGTTTTATAGGCTTGTTTCAACGTCACCGCCTCATCGAGAAAGAACCAGACGTGTGCCCCACGTCCAGTGGTGCCGTGGGAAACCGTGAACACCAAACCGTGCTGAGTCAGTACCGAGAAAAAATCGGCTAGATCAGTGGGAGTCGCTTCGTCAAAATCCATCACGGCCCAAGGGGTACGCCAGATGGTGCCGGACAGAATGCCGGGCATCAAGCCGAGACTGCCCACCACATCCCACGAGCTTGGATCAAGGTGTTGCGCGTAATCATTGCTGCCAGCACGTCTCTTAATTTCAAGCACATTTTTGCGTTGTCCAGCTTCAGGCTCATAGGCCCGCAAATGCCTCTGAGAGGTGGCTGGAAAGAGTTTCATCATCAATTGCGTCAGTTCGCCGTGCTGTTTTTCGCTCATACAAAGAGTTTCCACTTCTACCATCATTTTCGTTTAACGAAACATTTAGGCGCTTACGACACTATCTCTACAGCTCATTCACTCGGGGAGCTGTGGGAGAACCAACGATGACCAGAACAGTTCAAAAAGAGGAACACAGCAGCCGTCGCAGCAATGGCGATGGATCGGTCACACAAGATCGCAAACTGGCGAACGGCGAAAACGTTTACCAGTGGCGGATTCGGGTCAAACTACCGACCGGACAGACGAAGCGGCTCACCGGGACTTTCCAGGGCCGCAGCAAGCAGGAAGCCAGGGAAGCCATGTACGCCGCCAAGACTGCTGCCGAGAACGGCTCAGCGCCGCAAGCCACCCGCAGCATGACCATCGGGGACTTGTTGAGCGAGTGGATGGAACAAGGCCGCGTTTATGACGGAGTGAGGCCCAGAACCCTGCAACTCCAGTCTGATCTCATTCGCCTGCACATCCTCCCGCGAATTGGCGACTGGACAGTGGCCGCTCTCAATCCCACGCTGCTGGAGGAATACCACCGGACACTGATTAAAGAAACCAAGTTAACTCGGAGCCGCGCTCAAATTCACAGCCTGCTGAACCAAGCCTTGAGCTACGCCGTTCGCCGAGGCTATCTGATTGCCAATCCGCTGCGTGAAGTCAAGCTCCCCAAACGACCGCAGATCATGGGTGCTGCGGCCCAGACAACCATCAAAGCTTGGACACCCGAACAAGCAGGTCAACTGGCAGAAGCCGCCCTCAAGGACGGCAGCGTGTTTGCTTACGCCATCGTCTTTGCGCTGCGAACGGGTCTGAGGCTTGGTGAAGTGTTCGGCCTGCGCTGGGAATGCGTTGACCTGACCGAGGGCTGGCTCAAGGTGGAAGAGGTGCTGTCCACTCACGGCCCGCTCAGCCGCAGCATCACATCGCCTAAAACAACACAGTCATGCCGCAAGATCAAGCTTGGCCGCTCGGCTCTGGAATGCCTTGATCACCTGAAAGCCGCTCAAACGGAGCAAGGCCATCCCGACGCCGACTACGTGTTTGCGACCCGTGAAGGCACGATGCAGCACCCCAACAATGTCAACCGTACCCTCAAGCGGCTGCTGACCAAAGCTGGACTGCCCCGCTACTCTTTTCATAGCCTGCGGCACACCTTCGTGAGTATCGCCGCTCATCAAAACTGGTCTATCAAGGCGGTATCAGTGTACGTCGGGCACGCCAACACGGTTATCACGCAGACGACCTACATGCACCTATGGCCCGAACACCAGGAAGCCATTGAGCTTGATCTGTAGGGAATGGGCAACGAATGGGCAACGCCCTTCAAATTCTCCCGCTGGGGTGCTACAGTGCTTCGGCGGGAATATCGGCTCAGACGGCCCGTACAACCCCAAGCACCCTTAGCTCAGTTGGATAGAGCAACCGCCTTCTAAGCGGTCGGTCGCTGGTTCGAATCCAGCAGGGTGCACCACCAGCACGGCAACGCAAAGGCCCACCGTAAAAAGTGGGCTTTTGCGTTTTTGGCTGACGCTTGGAGCAGCCAAGTTTCTCAACTGGGGCCGGAGTGCTGACCGAGCTGTACTTGCCGTACTTGATTGTGTGACTCATCCCCACGTAGCCTAGCCAGCATGGAATTTCTTGCCCTGCTGCTGTTGGTCGCCGTGATCTGGTTTATTGCCTGGTTCCGGCGCAAAGCGGCCCGCAAGCCTCAGCCGCGCAAACGTCTCCGGCCAGCACCCTCTGGCAAAGTTGCCGCAGTAAGAATCACAGCCGGAGGAACCACAGCCGAGGGGAGTCAAATCCCCGCCAGCTTCCCCGTTCAGGCCAAGCAGTATTTTTTCAGCCGCAGCGAAGGCCAGTTTTACGAAACCTTGCTGGAAGCCTTGCAAGGCGGCCCCTACATCGCTTTTCCCAATGTGCGCCTCAACGACCTGATGCTGATCAAAGCCAGCGGCAGCGAGCGCCAAGCCGTGCTGGGCCGCCTGCGAGACAAGCACGTTGACTTTTTGATCGTGGCCCGCGCCCAGTACAGGCCGGTGCTGGGCATCGAACTCGACGGCGCGTCGCACGAAAACGACCAGCAGCAGTACCGCGACGCCGTCAAAGACACCTTGTTCGCCAGTGCGCGGTTGCCGCTTTTGCGGCTCGACGCCCGCCGACTCTACCGCCCCGCCGAGTTGAGCAAGCTGCTCAACTCGGCGCTTGAATGAGTGCTGTTCCCTCTTCAGTCAATTTCACTCGCCGACCAGATGCAGCAAGTCGAGGCGGGCCCACTCCCCTTACTTCTGCACGTACGTCCTGCCCTTCCAAGTCACCCGCTTGCCGAGAGCGCGGCGGTAAGCCGGAAAGGCCAGCAGCGGCGTGATCGGCGCGAGAAACCCCTCCGCCAAATCGAGCGGGCGGGTGCGGCCCGTGACCAGATTGACCAGACTGCGCTCCAACAGCCCGGCCAGCCGCAGCCACCAAGGCATGGGCAGCAGCCAGGGCAAGGTATAGACCGCCAGGTGCCACAGCCCCGAGAGAATCAGCAGCGGGCGCGAGTGCAGGTGAATCGCCAGCGAGTTCTTGCCGAAGCCCGTCACCGAGGCGGGGTAACTCCCGTACATGGTGACGCCCACCGCCGACGCGCCGAGGGCCAGGGTCAGCCGCCCGCCCTGCTTCTTGAGCCGCCGGGCCAGCTGGGTGTCCTCCAGAATCTGCGCCCGCACGCCGCTGTAGCCCCCAGCCAGCTCGAAGGCGGGGCGGCGAAAGGCCATCAGCTGGCCGTTGCCGGTGCTGAGGCTGGGCTGCGGCCAGCTGATCATCGGGTACGGCAAGTAACACAGCACCACGGCGTCCACCAGCGGTGTCAGAAAGCGTGCGCCCAGCGTCAGGCGTTCGGGCCGGGGCAGCACACTCAGCAGATCGGCCTGCTTGTCGCCCAATTCATGCAAAATCGCGCCGAGTGCACCCGGCTTCCAGGCCACGTCGGCGTCGGTAAAGATCAGGACGTCGCCGCTGGCCGCCTGGCCGAGTTGCTGACAGGCCCAGGGCTTGCCGTACCAGCCGTCCGGCAGTGGCTGGCCGCTGATGACGCTTGCGCCCAGTCGGCGGGCCACCTCGGCGGTGCCGTCGCTGCTCTGGTCGTCCAGCACGATCACCTCATCCGCGCCCTGGGCCAGCAGCCCCGGCAGGGTGCGTGGCAGGTTGTGGGCCTCGTCACGTGCCGGAATCAACAGCGAGACGCGCCGTCGCAGGGCCGGAGCAGGTGTGTCGCGCGGACGAAGGCGCGGAAAGGTGAGGGCATTGGTCAGCAGTACCGCGCTTTTGAGAATGAAGAACCCAGCGGCAGCGCCGAGATAGAGGGAAAACAGGCGGGAAGGCGGGCGGGGCATGCAAGCGGCAGTCTAGAGCCTGGGCCGCATCCGGAGCCGGGAGAAAAGGTACGGAAGGAAAGGAACCCAGCACTCAAAGCGTTACGATCAGGCCGCCCACCGTGAGGCCCGCGCCGGTGCCGACCAGCAGCAGGCGGTCGCCGGGATTGGCCCGCCCGCTGCTGAGCGTCTGGTGCAGGGTCAGCGGCAGGCTGGCGGCGATCACGTTGCCCAGCGTCGGCAGGGTCACTTCTATCCGCTCCTCGGGCCAACCGTAGCGCCGCATCAGGGCGAGGCCCGACGCGCTGGCCTGGTGCGGAATCACGCGGTCAATGCCCGGCAGCCCGGCGCTCAGGCCAGGGCGCAACCGCTCCAGAAAACCCGGCACCACCCTGCTGGCGAGTTTCAGGATGCTCAGCCCCTGCATCTCGAACAGGTAATCCTCGCGCTGGATGCCGCCAGGGCTTCGGTCATTGAGCAGGCTGCCGCCGCCCCGAATCTGGGTGTGGGCCGCGCCCTCCGGGTAGGTTTCGAAACGGGCGGCGTGCAGGCCCTGGGCCGCGCTCTCGGCAGGCCCCAGCAGCACCGCCGCCGCTCCGTCACCAATCAGCAGGCTGCTCTCGGCCTCGGCGAAATTCAGTCCCAGGCTGCCCGACTCGCTGCTAACGATCAGGACATGCTGTGCCCGCTGCGTACCGATCAGCAGGGCGGCGTGCTGGAGCGCCAGCAAAAAGCTCAGGCAGGTGCCGTGCAGGCTGTAGGCGGCCAGTCCACTTGCCCCCAGTTCGCGGGCGTATAGCGCCGCGCCGTCGGGAATCGGTTGCAGCTGGCTGCCGGAGGCGTTGAGCAGCACGTCCACGTCGCCGATTTCAAGTTGAGCTGCCGAGAGCGCTTCACGCGCTGCCTGTGCGCCCAGTGCCAGCGCGGTTTCGCCTTCCGAGAGCCAGCGCCGCTCACGCACCCCGCTGCGCGCCTCGGCCACACCAGCGGGCACGCTACATAGTGCGGCCACTTCCGCTGTCGTGACCACCCGCTGCGGCAACGCCTGGGCGGTGGAGAGGATTCGGAAGGGCAGCGGGGTGGTCATACGGTCAGTCTGCACCAAATCGCGGCGGCACGCACCGCTCAGTGCCAGCTCCGCACCACCCGCCGCCGCTTGGCTCCCGGCAAATCGGCCAGCAGCGGGCCGAAGGTTAGTTCTATGTCACCCACGCCCAGGCGCGTGAATGCCGCTCCTATTTCGTGTCCCGCTGCTTCCCGCAGGGCGGGCGCGTCCGGGTCGAGCTGAAGATGCAACGTCGCCGCCCCCACCTGCTCGGCCCGGTACTCACACAGGGAGGCCACCCGGTTGAGCGCTCCCCGCACGAAGTCCGGCCAGATAGTGAGGCGGGTGCCGGAGGCCGAGGGCAGATTCAGGGCGTCGTCCTGCCGCCCGGCGATTTGCACCACCCGCCGGGCGGCCTGTCCGCAGGTGCAGCCGTCCGCCAGCACCAGCAGGTCGTTGAGGCGGTGGCGGATCATTGGCTGGGCGCGGCGGCGCAAATCGGTCAGGACAGGTTGGACATACCCATTGCCCAGTGCCTCGAAGTCGAAGTGAACGTGCGCCTCGTTGAGATGCAAGTGGCCGTGCGGGCAGGGCAGGGCCAGCAGCCCCTCGGTGGCCTGATACACCTCCACCACCGGGCCGAACCCGGCTTGCAGCGCGGTGCGGTCAGCGTCTTCGAGTACCTCGGCCACGCTGACGACGCGCTCGGGGTAGGCGGTGGCTCCAGCATTGAGCAGGGCGCGCAGCACACTCGGTGGGCCGATCAGCAAGGTGGGCCGGGCAGCGGTGAGGCGCTCGGCCAATTCGTCTACGGGCCGTAGCAGATCCAGAAACTCGAAGTGCAGGCGTGAGCTACCCACACTCCGGTAGAGCTGGCCCTCGGCCCGCAGCACGAAGGCCACCCGCTGCCGCCGGAGCAGGCCCGCGGGCCAGTCTGGCAGCAGGTGGCGCAGCACCGCCCCGGCCCACTGGAGGCGCTCGGCGCGGCTGACCAGAAAGGCACCCTGGCTGCCACTGGTGCCGCTCGAGAGACCTACCGTCAGGTTTCCGGGCAGGCCGGGCGAGAAGTCGCGGCTGGCCTCGGCGCGGCGGGCCACGTCCAGCACCTCGGCCAGCGTCACTCCGGCGGTGTTGAGGGTATCGAAATTCGCCATCATTTCGGCCTTGCTGATCGGCGGAAGCTGTCGCCACTGGCCCACGCTCAGGCCCGCTTGCCGGAAGCGTTGGGCGGTGTAGGAGCTGTGAACGGCGACCCAGCGCAGCTGCTCGGCGGCCAGCCGGGATTGATGGCGTTCTAGCGTGGCGCGGTCACGAAACATCAGGCGGCTTTCGTTCAGCGCGTGAGTCAGCACTCTCAGGCGGTCAAACACTGGATTCCGGCTCCGGTGCATCGTGGCTGACGATCACGCGGGTTCGGGGGTGAGCGGCAAGCCAGTCACGGAGCTGCTCACGGCTGCGCTGGCCCTGCTTCACGTCCCAGGACAGCAGATTGGCAAGCGGGTGGCCCGCCTCGCCGCTTCGGGCCGCTTTCGCACTCCAAGCGGCGTCGCTGGCCAGCAGGGTCAGGCCGCCGCCGTTGCCGTCCAGCGCAGCATCTTCACGCGTTCGCACCACCAGGGCAATCATGCCCGGCGCGTGGCCCGGCACGGGTAGGGCGTACACGCTGCCGTCGCCGAACACGTCGGCCACCTGCTCAAAGGGGGCGAAAGCCGGTGGAGCGGGTTTAAACGTCAGCGCCCGACTTCTGGCCTCGAAATCTGGCGGCAGGAGTTCTGGCAAAAAGGCCCGCCGCACCGCCCGCAGGCCCCGCAAGCCCCGGAGCGGTGGATAGGCTCCAGCGTCGAGATATATGTCCGCCGCTGGAAAGTCGCGCAGCGCTCCCACATGATCGGCGTGCAGGTGTGAGACGATCACGTGCCGCACGTCCTGAGCCGTGATGCCGAGGCGGGCGAGCTGCGCCAGCGGCGTTTGCCAGGGCTGGAGGCGAACCGGCGTGATGAGTCCATACAGCAGACCCGGCCAGCGCCGCATCAGCTCCGGCACCCGGAAACTGTAGCCGGTATCGAACAGCACCGCACCCCGCACCGGGTGCAGCAGCAGGGCAAAGCCTGCCGGATACACCTTCACCCGCCAGGCTGCGCCGCGTTCGGTCAGTGCGGCAATATTCAGACACTCGCCCGCTGCCAGAGGCACCACCCTTACAACGGTCATAAGTAGGCAAACACGGTCTTCAGGCCGTCCTCTGGGTGAATGAGCGGCGCGTAACCCAGCACTGCACGGGCACGGCTGAGGTCCAGCGTCATGGGACGGGTCAGCAGGCGCAAACCACTGGCGGTGATCGGCGGCTCGGGTTGGCCAGGGCGCAGGCGATAGACCGCTTCCAGCAGCGCGGCGGCCCCCTCGGCTAGCCTGGCCGGAACGAAGCGCGTCGGACGCGGTACTTTCAACACATCGGCCAGTCGGTCGAGGGTGGCCCAGATCGGCACGCTCACGCCGTCGGTGATGTTGAACAGCCCGGCGGCGTGTCCCTCCAGGGCCAGTTGAGCAGCGTGAACCACGTTGTCCACGTGCGTCAGCTCGGTATGGACTTCATGGTGGGTCAGCCTTGGCAGCCGTCCGGCCCGCAGCACCCGCGCCAGCCGGGGCATGATGCTGGTGTCGCCAGGACCGTAAATGCCACGCGGGCGCAAAATGGCGGCCCCTGGCATCACCGCCTGCACGTCCTGCTCCGCCAGAAATTTGCTGCGGGCATACAAGCTCTCAAAGCGCCGCCCAGTGGATGCGGACTCGGGTACCTGCCGGGTCAGGCCGGTGGCGTTGTAGACACTGGGCGTGCTGATATGCACCAGCCTGACCCCCCGCCGGGCGCAGTCGCGGGCAAGCCGGGCGCTCACCTCCACATTGTCGGTGTAGAAGTCGGCCCAGTGGCCCCACAGTGACGAACGGGCCGCGCAGTGCAGCACAGCGTCTACACCTTCGAGCAACTCGCCGGGACCGTCCCGGAGGTCAAAGGCCCGGAAACGCACTCCCGAGCGCTGGAGCGCCGCGCCCCGCGCCGCGTCTCGCCCGGTCCCCATCACGCTGTGGCCCGCCTGCTCAAGCGTCCGCGCCGCCGCGCCGCCCAGAAAGCCAGTCGCGCCCGTCACCAGTATTCGCATGGCCCCAGAATAGGGCGTCGGGGCAAGCGGGCCTGTCTTACACATCATACACATCACACTCACAGCACTTATGCTGATGAAACCGTGACCGAAGCCGATGCCCCGCCGACAAGCCCGTTGCCCGTCCTGCTGCCGCCTCCCCCTCTGCCCGCACCTCCCCGCGACGCCTTGCCGCTGCTGCTCACCGTGGGCCTGAGCCTGCTGGCCGTCGCCCTGACCCGGAACAGCGACTTTGGCCTGAATGGTTTGCTGCTCTACGCCGCCCTGGTCGGCTCGGTGCTGGCCGTTCTCAGATGGCGGGGTGTTCAGCTCCAGAAGTCAGCTCTGGGCGTGCTGGGTCTGGGACTCGCCTGCGGCCTCGGTGTGGCGGTGAGAAGCGGCCCACTGATGACCGGCCTCAATCTGCTGGCTTTGGCGGTGGCGCTGGCCCTCGGTACGGCCTACGCGGCGCTGCCGGGACTGAGCTCGGTGGGGGTCGGCGGCGTCTTGCTGACGGGCCTGCTGAGCATGGGGCGAATGGTGTACGGCTTTCCGACTTTGCTGGGCCGCTTTCCCTGGACGCGGCTGCGCGGCAGGCCACAGCAGCGCCACTACGGTGGGCGGATGCTGGTCGGTGTGCTGCTGACCATTCCGGTGCTGCTGGTATTCGGGGCGCTCCTCAGCTCGGCAGACGAGCGCTTCGGACAACTGCTTTCACGGCTGTTCGAGTGGAATCTGGGCGATCTCCCTAGCATCTTGCTTCAGCTCGGCGTCTGGCTTTTCTTTCTGGGCGGCCTGGTGTACGCCGCTCTGCTGGCACGCCGCGCCGCACCTGACCTGAGTCATCTGGAGAGCGCCACCCCCCGACTTGGTTTGATTGAACTGGGTCTGCCGCTCATCAGCCTGAGCTTGCTGTTCTGCGTTTACCTAGGTCTCCAGGCCAGCTCTTTTTTCGGCAGCGCCCTGGTTGTGGGTCTGACCTACAGTGAAGCGGCCCGGCAAGGCTTCGGTCAGCTCACCGCCGTCGCCGCGCTGACACTTGCCCTCTTGCTGCTCACGCACACCCTGCTGCGGCGCGAGCTTCGGCTGGGCTGGCCTTACCGACTCATCAGCGCCGCCGTGTTGCTGCCGCTGTCGCTGGTGATTCTCAGCGCTTACCTCAAACTCAGTGGGTACATCAGCGCTTACGGCCTCAGCGAAATTCGGGTGCTGGGAGCGCTGTTCCTGAGCTGGGTGAGCGTCTCGCTGCTGGCCTTCGCTCTGCTCGGCTGGCGAGGGCGTCTGGAGCGCTTCGCTTACTTCAGCCTCATCAGCGGCCTGAGCTTCATCGCGGGCCTGAACGTGGTCAATCCGGGCCGCCTGATCGCCAGCGTCAACATTCAGCGCGACATTGAGGACGTAAGGACAAGTCAGCGCAGCAGCCACCAAGAAGCCAATTTCTTCCAATTGCTTGATTTGGGCGCGGACGCCGTGCCGCTGATCACGGCCAACCTGAACCGCCTGACCTCTGCCGGCAATAGCGTGTCTACCGCCTCTGAGGACTACCCCAGCAAACCCTCGCGCGGCCAAGCCGAACAAGCGCTGCGCGAGCGCTTTCCAAGCTCAGCAGATTGGCGAAGCTGGAACTGGGCGCGGTGGCGGGCCGGAAAGCAGGTGGAGAGTCTGGGGTATTGAGCGGTTTGTTTGACGATCAAAGGGGCCAGATACGTTTAGCGATCTGGCCCCCTCTTTTTGAAAAACCTCAGCTGTGCAAGCCCGCTCTGACAGCGTCTTTGAGTGTAGTGGTGGGCCGCCCGATCAACTTGCTCAAATCACCGCTGTCGGTGAAGAGTTCGCCCCGCACCGCTTTGGTATCAGCGTCAGCCAGCTTGTCGGCGGGGTGGCGCGGTCAGCCACCACAAACGCTGAGAAGACGCAGCGCCGAGTGCATGCCTAAGCACCGTGCCGAACGCAGCGTCCCGCCTTCCTCACCACCGGGCAACGCGTTGGGAGGGTGGAGACGGCAAACAGCAACGCGTTGATATGCCCGCCGAAGCCCACTCCCCAACCGCCCACCGCCTTATTTGCGGTAAATCTTATAGACCCCGTTCTGATAGCGAATGCTGCCACCCTCAAAGTCGCCCGCCCAGCCGCCATTCATCAAAAACTGGTCGCGGGTGGGAAAGCCAAGGAAGCTGCCTGAACCGCCCAGCCCCTGATACTTTTTGAGCAAGTCGCCGACCAACCAGTAGGTGCCGTACTTCTCGGAGGAGTAGAGCGCCCCGGTTTGGAAAAACCCGTAAAGGCCGGTGGTGCCGTAGAGGTTGCGCGGAATGATCTTTTCGTCGCCCGCCGCCCAGCCGAGGCGAGTCGGGGGCTTGGTGCCGCCGTTTTCAGCTTGGCTGAGGGCCAGATAGCGCTCCAAAATCCGTCCGTGAACGGCGAATGCGCGGTTGCTGCCGTCCGCGTGCAAGATCACCGCTTTGCCGTAAGCCGCCGCACCCGTGAATTTTTGCCAAACGCCGGTGCCCCAGCGCGTCACGTAGGTTTCGGCGCTGCCGAGGGCCTGCGCTCCGGTGGTGCGGTCGAACGCCTCACGGATGGACGAGTCGAAGCTGTGGTCGGGCCGCTCGCCGGGTTGGATGGCGGCAACGGGTGTCACGGGGGCTGGACTCACCGGAGCAGGCTGAACCGGAAGCGGCTGAACGGGTGCGGGCTGCACCGGCGCAGGCTGAGCAGGCGGCACGATCACCACAATCGGGCCGGTGGCCTGCGGATTGCCCTGTCCACGCAGCCCTACGCCGTACCAAGTCACCGCTGTCACCCAGTCTTGGGCATCCAGGTTGCTGACCGCGCCCGAGAGCACTTCACCGAGTTTGGCTTCACCCTGCACCGTTACCGCCGCGAAGCCCTGCGATCCGGCGAAGTCGGCGATGTCGCTCAGGTCGAGCGGTACGCGGCTGGCCAGTGCCAGCACCCGGTCTTGACCGCGTGGGCCGCCCACCGTCAAGGTGTACTGCGCTCCGCTGCCGGGAAAAACCATCCGCTGTCCGGCCCGCACGAAGTTGCCCTGAGTGCCGTCGTAGCCGTTGGGCACGAATAAGCTGATCTCGCCGACACTGTTGACATCAAACAGGTACACGTAAGCGTCTTGGGTGACTTGCACGCCGACCCTGATCTGCTCGCCGATGCGGTAGTTGGCAACGCCCTGCCCCTGCGGGTCTTTGTTGACCCACACCCGCACATCGAGCGCAGGCTGGGCCGGGTTGACGATGATGCTCTGCGGGCTGAGCGTAGCGCCGCTGGCCAGGGCGGGCGAAGCGAGCAGGGCGGCAGTCAGGGCCAGTAGAACGGCTTTTTTAGTAAACATGGGAACCTCCAGAGCAGCTTCAGATTCAAACCAACTCAGATGCTGCTTACTGTTGGCCCGCCGCCTGACTTAAAACTGAAGCGGGCAGGGAAACCAGAAAAAGGTTAAGAGCGCGTCAGCTTGAACCTGAGCGCCGCACTTCCCAGCGCCCATGCTGGCGCACATAGCCCAGCTTTTCGTTGACGCGCAGCATGGCAAGGTTGGCAGCGTGGTTGTGGGTGCGGACATCACTGACGCCCGCCGCTTTCAGTCGACGCAGCAGTTCGGCTTTCATCAAGTAGGCCAGACCCAACCCTTTAGCGGTGTCGGCCACGCCAGTCATCTGGTTGTAGACCATGCCCGGCATGTCGAGCGCCGCCGTGAAGCCCATAAGCCGCCCACCCCGCCGGGCGCAGACCAGCCACTCGGGGCGCATCTGGGGACTGAGCTGCACAGCTTTGCGGGCCGTTTCCACGCTCCATTTCGGCAAGCCCTGCGCGTCCGGCGTTTGGGCAAAAGTTTCAATCAAGAGGGCGGCCAGTTCATCCCACTCGGCAGCGCTGGCACCCGCCATGTCGCCCAGCGTAACGCCTTCCGGCAGCGGCTGGGCGTGCTGAGCGGGGTCAAACTCCTGGGGGTCGAGCTTACTCTCAAAGCGGTGGGCGTGAAACACAAAGCCGCGCTTCTCGGCCCAGGCCAGACTCGGCGGATCATCGTCGGCAATATTGGCGCTCAAAAGTTTGCCGGTTTGCTCAGCGAGCTTGAGGAGCGCTGTGCCGAAGCCGCGCCCGTGTGCTCCGGGTTCAACCCACACATTCAGCCGCAGCGAATCCGGCGGGCCATAGTCGTTGGCTTCCCAGTCACAGAGGGCCAGCGTCGCCCCGTCCTCCTCCACCAACCACTGCGCGGAGATCTCAGGGCAGGCCTCAAGGCGTTGGAAACGGAGTTCTAAACGCTCCAAGGTGAGCGGGCGGCTCAGCAACGCGGCGTAAAGCGGCATCAAAGCGGGCAAATCTTGAAGAGTGACGCGGCGCGGATCAGGCTTCATCTTCCGTAACTTACTGCAAACTGTTCGGTTTCTGATTAAAGGTTCAGCATTCCTCATGCTTGACACATCGTCAGAAGTGGGCCAGCCGTTACTCTGAAAGTCATGAAGCGTCTTTATCAAGGAGCGGCAACCGTGTTCTTCGGTTTACTGGCCACCAGTTTGGCCCAAGCCGCCACCGCCAAGCTCCCCAATTTGCCGCTCAGCGTGGAAACCAGCGATACCCTGCTGACGCTGACTCCCGCCGCCATTCAAAAAATTTACCCGGCCCAGAGCCGCCCCGAAGCCGTCTTTTTGACCAACGACAAAAAAGTGACGATGGGCTTCGAGTGGCGGCAAACCAGCCTCAATCCCAACGAAGTCAGCGGCTTGGTCAGTCAATTTCCCGCCGTGATCAAAGCGCAGGTGGCGGGCCTCAAAACCCTCTCGCCCAAGTTGCTGACCATTCAGGGCATTCCCTGGGCGCAGTTCGTGTATACCTTGGCCGGCAAAAATGGTGATCTGCGCCGCGAAATGCTGGTGACGAGTGCCAATGGCCGGATGCTGATTTTGAATGTGGACTCTTCGATGAAAGATTACAGCGCCAATGACATCGCGGTGCGAACTTTCGTCAACGGCATCAAAGTTTCACAGGGGATCGCCACACCGTAAAGGTTTAGTGTTTGAAGGAGTGTGCAATAAAGGGGCCGCTAACAAGGCGGCCCCTTTATTCTTTGGAGCTGTATGTCGAACTGAATCTAAACTTCCGTTCATTCCGACATAGACAGCAAGTGAATGAAAGAAAATGGCTCATTCACTTGCTGTTTCTTACTTCAGTAAATTCCGCGCGATGATGACCCGCTGAATCTCGTTGGTTCCTTCGTAAATCGTGTTGAGTTTCACGTCACGCAGCAGTTTTTCGACTGGGTATTCACCGACGTAGCCGTAACCGCCGTGAACTTGAATCGCTTCGTTGGCGGCGTCGAAGGCCATTTCTGAGCAGTAGGCTTTGGCAATGGCGGCTTCCGTGGCGTGCGGTTTGCCTTGATCCACCAGCCAAGCGGCTTTCCAAGTCATCAAGCGGCCCGTTTCGATGCCCATCGCCATTTCTGCCAGCTTGAACTGAATGGCCTGATAAGTGGTGATCGGCTTGCCAAAAGCCTCGCGCTCCTTGGCGTACTTAATACTTTCGTCGAGCGCCCGCCGCGCCACACCTACCGAGCCCGCCGCGACTGGCACGCGGGTTTTGTCGAGCGTTTTCATAGCAATTTTGAAGCCGTCACCGAGACCGCCGAGCTGGTTTTCTTTGGGCACGCGCACGTTTTCAAACACCAGTTCGGCGGTCAGGCTGGCCCGCTGACCCATTTTGTGCTTGATTTTGTTGGACGAAAAGCCGGCCGCGCCTTTAGGCACCACCAGCGCGACAGTGGCGCGGTGGCCACCCGCTTTGTCTGTGGTGGCAAACACCACCGTAATTTCGGCGATGCCGCCGTTGGAAATCCACATCTTGGTGCCGTTGATGACCCACTCGTCGCCGTCCAGCACGGCAGTGGTGCTCATGGCGGCCGCGTCCGAGCCGTTGTTGGGTTCCGACAGAGCGAAGGCGGCCAGACTGGGTTTCTGGGTCAGCGGCGTCAGAAAGCGCTTTTGCTGCTCCTCGGTGCCGCCCACCACAATCGGCGTAATGCCCAGATCGGAGGCCATCAGCACGGTGTAAATGCCCATGCAGCCGTAAGCGATCTCCTCGCCGATAATGGATTCGTCGAGCATGCCCAGCTCCAGGCCGCCCGCGTGTTCGGGAATGCTGAGGTTTAAGAGGCCCACTTCAAAGGCCTTTTCCACGACTTGCCAGGGCAGTTCTTCTTTTTGGTCGTACTCGGAGGCAATCGGCATAATTTCGCGGCGGGTAAAATCGCGGGCGAGTTGCTGAAGCTGCTTTTGTTCGTCGGTCAGCGAAAAGTCAATCATGGGTGGGTGCTCCTTAAAATCAGTGGGGAAAGTTTATGAAAACTGAGTTTGGACTGAGTTCAAGCCTATCAAACTTGCAGCCTCAACGGGCTCGGCGGCCACGCAAATGCAGCGCGAAGGAGGCCGTCCACTGCAAGGCCACCACAATCGGCAAAAGCTAGAGCGGTCAAGTTCTGCCCCTGAACCAACAGTGCCCCGCAGCTCACCCCATAAAACAACACCTCAAACCCCAACCTCGCCGGATCGGGCAACCGGAGCGCCGAGCGAGGCGCGGCTCAGATGGCCCAAGCCCCCGCCGCCAGCAAGGCTGCCAAGCCAGCAGCCAAGACGCGTAGCCACAGCGCCGCGTCCAGTCGCCAGCCCCACTGTACGAGAAACCATTGGGCCAAGAACCACAGCGCCGCCAACTCGCAAGCAAAACGGAGCGCCTGCACCGCGAAACGCATCAGGCCGTTTTCGGCCCCCTACGCCCGGCCTCCTCCACTGCTTTTTGCATGGCGGCCACTGGGTTTTCCAGCACTGCGCCGTGCCCCACCGCCAGCCGCGACGGAGCCAGGTCAGTCAGGCGGGCGGCGGATTCGGCGGCAAGCTGGTCGTCCCAGGTAGCCAGCGCCGGAAAGGGAAACAGCCAGCGCAGCTGTCCGGCCACCGCCAAGCCGCCCACCACCTGAAAAGCGTCTCCGGCGATGAGCGTGCCGTCGCGCCCGTCCAGAAAAGCCAGTTGACCGGGCGTGTGGCCCGCTGCCGAAACGACCCTGAGCGACCCCACCTTGTCGCCGCCCCGCAGCAAACGGTCTGGGCGAGTCTTGGCACCCCGTAAGTCGCCTTTAAGCTTGCTCGGCCCCTCGCCCGCGTCCACCCTGAGGTCTCCGGCCAGCAAACGGGCGTCGCGGACACTGATGCTGACTTCAGCGCTGGGTAAAGCGGCGCGGAGGGCGTCCAAACTGCCGATGTGATCGCCGTGTGCGTGGGTCAGCGTGATGCGGAGAATCGGCAGGCCAATTTGCCGAGCCGCCTTGAGAATGGTAGGAGCGCTGCCCGGCAAATTGGCATCAATTAAAGTCAGGCCGTCCTCTTCGCGCACCAGATAGCTGTTGACCAGACCGAATCGGGCCAACCGAAAGAGATTTGCGCCGTGCTGAGTTAAGGACATCATCATTCTCCCCAGACGAAAAAGAACGCCGTTCGCCTTTGTGGTGAACAGCGTACGCTTTCGGCTGATTCCTGTCAAGACTTACACTGTTCGCTATACTGCCCAGTATGCCCTACCCACCAAAACTCACTCCCGAACTTATTCTGCGCGAGGCCCAGACGTTGCTGGACGCGGGCGGGCAAGACGCGCTGAACATGCGCCCGCTGGCCGCCGCGCTGGGCGTGCAGGCCAGCAGCTTGTACCGCCACTTTCCAGACCGCGCCGCCCTTTTGCAAGCGCTGGAGGACTGCGCTTCCCGTGACCTCACCCGCGCCATTGAGCAGGCCAGCACCGGGACAACGCCGCGTGGGGCGCTGCTCTTGACCTGTGAAGCTTACGTGCAGTATGCCGAGACGTACCCGCACCGCTACCGCTTGCTGCTCTCGCCGCGCCCGCCGAGCGTGGGGCAACCCGGCCCCGGCAAAGATTTGTGGAATACCGTGCTGAACTTGGTGAGTGCGCTGAGCGGCCACACAGACGACACCGCCCGCACCGTAGCGCTGTGGGCCTTCTTGCACGGCTTCGTGGTGATGTCGCGCAGCGGCTTGTTTGGTCTCAGCGGGCCCAAAGGCGGCTTTGAAGTGGGGCTGAGTGCTTTGCTCGACGAAATGGAACGCGCCGCCACACAGGGCGATGTTCCAAGGGAAACGCTATGACCTCTCCCCTCTCCGAAACTGACCGCGCTCTACTGATGGACGAGGGCGATCTGCTCTCCCGGCGGCTGGCGCAGCAGCTTTACGCGCCGCTGGAACGCCAAGACCGGATCACGCTGTATGGCCGCTCGCTGGCGCTCAACTTGGTGCAAGCCCTATTGCCCACCATCGAGCAGATCACCTGGCGGATGGACAAGCCGCTCAGCGCCCACCTCACCAGCGATTTGCGGGGCCGGGCGGTGGTGCAGACCGTGACGTTTGACGGCGAGCTTCACCGCAACTTGCCAGTGGACGATTTGATTGAAACGGCGCTGTTTGTGCGCGGGCGGCTGCATCCCAAAATAAGTGAGAAACTCCTGGGCGCACTGCACGGCTCCGAACACGCCGCCACGCGGGCGCTGGTGGCTTGCCTGAAAAGTAAGCCGGTGCTGGACGCCACGCAGCGGTATTTGCGGGGACTGTTGGGGCAGGGCAGGTTGGGTCAGTGATCTGTGGTCAAAATGCCTTCAATGACGGCCTGCGCGAGGGTACGCTCCACTAAAGCCAACAATGCCGGAAATTCACTCAGGGCGGCGCGTTTGAGGTTCAGCACACGCTCAAGCGTCAGCTCAGGGTGTGCCGCCGAGCCTTGAGCGCCCGCTCCCCACGTCAGCAAAACAGGTTGCAAGGCGTCCAGCGCTCTGGCGAAACGGGCGGCGGGCGTGACTCGCGCTTCAAATTCTTGCCAGAGTTGATAGAAGGGCTGCCGCTGATCTTCGGGCAGCAGGCCAAACAACTGGTGGGCCGCTGCCTGTTCTCTGCATCTTTGTTGCTCGTGCTCGGCTTCAGACTGATCGAAGTGGGTGTCTCCAGCAAAGACTTCCACCAAATCATGCACGATCAAGAGTTTCACGGCGTGCCCTATATCGGCTTTCGGCGGCGCGTATTCGACCAGCGTCAATGCCATCAGCGCCAGATGCCAAGAATGCTCGGCGCTGTTCTCGGCGCGGCTGGCACAGTGCAGCAGTGTCGTGCGGGCCACCGACTTGAGCTGGTCACAAGCCAACAAAAACTCCACTTGATGACCGATGCGCTCAAGCGCCTGAGCTTGAATCACGGTTCTCTCGTTGCTGTGAGCCTCATTGCTCGTGGTGCAGCGCCCGCCACGCCCTGAACGTCACTGGAAAGAGCGGCTCGGCCAGTTGACCTATCGCCCGCGCAAACAAGTGCGTTTCAAACTGTGCGCCCTCGTGGTCGCGCAACTCCAAAAAGTGCAGCAGGGAGCGCACGTTAAAGGTGTAATACGACTCGGTATACAGCGAAAGCGGCAGCACGCCCCGCGCCTGCTCGCGTGTGACGCCGAGTTCTAGGAGTTGGTGATACGCCTTGAAAGCCGTCTGAGAAGCATTAGCCCAAGCTTCATGGGCGGCGGCCTGATCTAAAGTGCCGTCGTCTTCCACGCTGGCTTGGCGGTTGCTGGGCGCTTGCCTACGAAACTGCGTAGGCGTGTAGGCACGCTCCTGTACTTCTACATATCTGGCACTTACCTCATTTTTTGAGACTCCAACACGGTGACGCACAAGCTGACGGTCAACAAAAATTGGGCAAATGATCTTAAAAGTAATCAAGTTGTGTTCAAACGGGCTGCCATGCTTATGCTTGAGCAGATAAGAGATCAGTTTCTCGTCGCGGCCTGTCAACGGCGCGGCATTGTCTCCACCGAAGGAAACACGGGCCGCATTCACGATCATTTTGTCGTCGCCTGAGTGCTGAATCAGCGCCACCGAGCCGATCCCGTCGGACAGCGGGTAGAGCACGGGCGGGGATTGGTCGGTACTCGGAGCGGGGGCTGAGGCAACAGCAGTGGGGGCGGTGTCATTCACGCCCCCTAGCTTAGCTGGATTTTCTAAGATACAGCCTAACCTGATTTCAGCGGCGTCGCACCGGTACAGGCACTGCAACGGGGCGAACTTGGCGGGGCATTTCTGAGCGGCGGGCCAAGCTGATTCCCAAAACGGCAGCCGCGACGGTCAAGGCAATAAACATGGTTTAGTGTGTGCTGAGGGGGCTTACAGAAGCGTTACAAGCTCGCGTTGGTGCATTCTCCGACTTCATCCGACTTGAGTGGCCTCTGCACTCTGCTTAGTGATACTTCCTTCCAAAATCTCCAACTTCAGCCCACCGGCTTCCACGATCACCCGAAATTCGTCGTCGGAAACGGGCATCACCGATAAGCGGTTGCCTTTTTGCAACAGGCGCATCTCACTGAGTTCTGGGATGCCTCGCAAATCGTCCAAACTCAAAAAGCGGGGCAGTTCGGCAAAGGCCGCCACGTCCACCATGCTCCAGCGCGGATTGTCCGGCGTGCTCTTGGGATCACAGTACGCGCTGCCGAGTTCAAATTGCAGGTTGTCAGGGTAGGCGGCCCGCACCACTTTGGCCAGCCCTGCTATGCCGGTGGGCTTGGCCTGCGAGTGGTAAAACAAGCACAAATCGCCCACCTGCATCTGGCGCAAGTAGTTGCGGGCCAAGTAGTTGCGCACACCGTTCCACGGCTCGGCGCTGACCCGCATCAGGTCGGGGTAGCCAAACACGTCCGGTTCACTTTTGAGCAGCCAATACTTCACGCCCAGCAGTGTAACCCGCCTTTAGTTTTCCTTGAGGCTACGCTCAACCGTGCAACTCTTCTCAGCCCCACTTCGTAAAGTGAGATCAGGAGGCCCCACCCATGTCTATTCTTGACCGACTGTCCCGTTTGCTCCGCGCCAATGTCAACGACCTGATTTCCAAGGCCGAAGACCCCAGCAAAATCATCGAGCAAACCCTGCGCGATATGCGCGACGCCTACAACCAGGCCCGTACCGAGGTCGCCGGCTCAATGGCCCAGCAAGCCAAGCTGGAGCGCGAGGCCAACACCAACCGTAAGCTTTCCGAGGAATACGGCATGAAAGCCGAGGAAGCCATGCGCGGCGGCAGCGAAGACCTGGCCCGCGAAGCGCTGCGCCGCAAGCAAAATCACGCCGATCTGGCCGCAGGGTTTGACGACCAGCTCAAAATCAGCACCAACAACGTCGATCAGCTCAAAACCCAGTTGCGGGCGCTGGAAGCCAAAATCGACGAGATGGAAAGCAAGCAGCAGCTTTTGCTGGCCCGTCACCAGACCGCCAAAGCTTCAGAAACGCTGGAAAAAGCTTCGGGTTTTGACAAGTCCGGCGGAGCCATGAGCGCTTTTGAGGATATGGAGCGCAAAGTCGCTGCACAGGAAGACAAAGCCAACGCCATGCACCAACTGCGCGAAGAAGGCGACATCGACGCCCAGCTCGCCAATATGGGGCGCGGCAAAGCCTTAGACGACGAGTTCGAAGCCCTCAAACTCAAGGTGAAGGGCGGGCAGTAAACAAAGTCCCGAGCTGAACAGCTCAACGAAGGCCAGTGCTGAGAGACGCGCTGGCTTTTTCGTTTTATGAAAGCGTCTTCACCCATTCGCCAAAAAGAATTGTTGTTGGCTGAATTCAGGTTGAGTCGACATTCATCAAACCTTCTACAAGCTGTGCACTCCTGTTGAGGTTGGCCGCTCTGTCAGCCCCCACACCACCAGCCGGCCAACAGCGCGGCAGACTACCCGACATGACGCCTTTTCGGGCTTATACGCCCGCCGCTTACGACTTTCCTTTGCCGGAAGGCCACCGCTTTCCCTATTACAAGTACCGGGGCGTGGCAGAGCGGCTCAGCGGCCTCCTGCCCGTGCTGGACACGCCCAATTTGTCATGGGCCACCGCCGGATTGGTGCATGATCCGCTGTGGCTCAGGCGCTGGCGGCGCGGTGAAGTCAGCGCCAAAGAAACCCGCGAGTTCGGGTTGCCGTGGAGCGTGGGCGTGGTGGAGCGGGCACGCAGAGCGGCGGGCGGCTCAGTGGCGGCCCTGCACGACGCCCTGCAAGTCGGCTGGGGCGCAAACCTCGCGGGCGGCACCCACCACGCCTTCGAGAGCAGCGCGGGCGGCTTTTGCCTCATCAACGACGCCGCCATCCTGACCCGTCTGGCGCTGCAGCAAGGCTGGGCGCGGCGGGTGATGACCATTGACCTGGACGTGCATCAGGGCAACGGCACAGCGGCGCTGCTGGGCGGCGTAGCCGGCGCATTTACCCTCAGCGTCCACGGCGAGCGCAATTATCCATTCCGCAAAGAAGTCAGCGACCTCGATATCGGGCTGGGCGACGGCGTTACCGACAGCGAGTATATGGGCGTGCTCAGAGCGCAAGTCCTTCCGGCTCTGGAAGCCTACCGGCCCGATCTGCTGCTGTACCTGGCGGGCGTAGACGTGCTGGCCCACGACCGCTTCGGGCGCTTTGCCCTGAGTCTCAGCGGCGTGCGGGAGCGCAACCGCTTGATTTTAGAGTGGGCCAAACGGGCGGGCGTACCTGTAGTGACCATGCTGGCAGGCGGCTACAACGCCGACCATGCGCTGACCATCGAAGCCCACGCCAGCGTCGTGCTGGACGGTTTAGAAGTGTTCTAATACTGGTCACGGAAGAGCAAGCCCACTTTTAGCGTTTGCGCCCATAATCACTTCACATCCAAAGTCAGGTCGCCAGCATAAAACCCTTTACACTCACCAGTCTCCATCTCTTCTTCAGAGTGTGAGCTTCTCACTTTTGAACCTTATACAAACCTTGTACAGTCAATCTCAGTTCAGTTCACTTGCTTTCGCGGCTCGTCTGCCTGGACAGCCCTCGGCGCTTCCCCCTCTCCCCGCCGCATCTCGCTTATCCACGCAGACAGGAGCTCTATGAACACCCATACTTCCCAGCCAGTTCTTCCGATTACTCCCGCACAAGGCCGCCCACTTCACCGGGGCGATACCCTTTATTACGCCGGAGACGCCGCACCCAGCCTTTACCGCTTGGAAAACGGTCTGCTCCGGGCCGTGCGCCTGACTTCGCAGGGCCGCAACCTGACGGTGCGCCATATACGCCCCGGCGACATTTTCGGCGAGGAAGCGCTGCACGGTCTGCCCCGCAGTCATCAGATCATCGCCCTGACGGACGCGGTGCTCACGCCACTTCACCTTGAGCACCTCTCGGCCCCGGAGTTGTGGGAAGTCACCCGCAGCCTCAGTGATCAGCTCCAACGCGTGATGACCGACGGCGTACATATCCAAGACGGTGAGTTGCGCGAGCGAATTGCCCGCTACTTGCTCAACTTGGCCAGCAGCAGCTTGGGCGGCGCTCACGCCGATGGCAAGCGCTATGTGCGGGCCACCCACGAGCTGATTGCCGAGGGCACCGGAGCCACCCGCGAATCGGTCAGCAAATTGATCGGCGAAATGCGCGACGACGGCCTACTCACGCCAGCCTACCGCTGCCTGACCCTGAGCAACGAAGCGGGCCTCAGAGCAGAATCGGGTCTTTTTTAATCGACTTCCTCTGAGCCCAAATAAGTCGCCGATCTCACCTCAAAATTGAGTGTTCAGATAAAACACAAGCTCCAAAAAAAGGCCAGTTTAGAATTTGGCCTTTTTTTGGAGTATTTAATTTGCAGTTCAAGGATTGAGAATGGTCTTCAGTTGATGACGCCGCCGCAAGGAGGCCTAGGCGTACAAACGGGAGGCGGCGGGCAAACAGGGGGCTGGGGAGGGCAAACCGGCGGCTGTGGCGTGCAGGTGGGCGGCTTGGGGGCGCAGTGGGTGGGACGGGGGTTCAACCAGGAGAAGAAAAAGCCCAAACCGAATGTACCGCCCTCCACCTCAGCCATCTGTTCGTCGGAAAGTTCACGTAATCCAATATTTTTGTTCATAATTTTACCTCCAAGGTAAAGGTTAGTGTAAAATTTTGCACAAAGCAAATGTCCTGATGGGAGGTTGTGGGGTAATCTCCCCGCCCCACAAAAGGTGTGAAAAGGAGTAAAGAGTTTCGTCAGATGGGCGGCGTTAAGGTCAGCACCGTGTTCACCTGTCGTCGCTCTGCTTGCCTAACTGCTCTCTACGTTCTGCCTGACGCAGGGGCGTGACCCGGTGTTAGCCACTGTCCGCAGCGCCGCCCTGATTGGTGTGGACGCTGTGCTGGTCACAGTGGAGGTGGACGTATCGCCCGGATTGCCCGCTTTTACCATCGTGGGCCTACCGGATCAAGCGGTCAGCGAAGCGCGTGAGCGGGTTCGGGCAGCGATTCGCAACAGCCAGTTGCCTTTTCCAGCCGCCCGCATCACCGTCAACCTCGCGCCCGCCGATTTGCGCAAAGAAGGCCCGATGTACGATCTGCCGATTGCGCTGGGCTTGCTGGCCGCCCAAGAATTGCTGCCTGCCGCAGCGCTCAGCGGCGTGCTGCTGGCCGGAGAACTGGCACTTGACGGCAGCGTGCGCAGCATCGGCGGGGCCGTCAACTTGGCGCTGTTGGCCGCTCAATTAGGCGACAGCGTGCTGATTGGCGAGCACAATGCCGGCGAAGCGGCCCTGATTGAAGAGGTGCAGGTCTTTCCAGCCCGCACCCTGCGGGAAGCTTTGCAACACCTGTCGGGCCAAGCGCCGCTGACGGCAGCCACCGCCCAAGCACCTGACGAGAGCGGCCCGCCCCCTTTGGATTTGGCCGATCTCAAAGGTCAGGGCCAAGCCCGCAGAGCGCTTGAGATCGCGCTGGCCGGCGGCCATAACCTTTTACTGGTTGGCTCACCCGGCAGCGGCAAAACTATGCTGGCCCGCCGCGCTCCGGGGCTGCTTCCGGCGCTGACCCGCAGCGAAGCGCTGGAAGTGACCCGGATTCACTCTGCAGCGGGCCTGACCACCCAACGCAGCGGCCTGATGCAGGTTCCGCCCTACCGCAGCCCTCACCACACGGTTTCGGACGCGGGGCTGATTGGCGGCGGCAGCATTCCTAAGCCCGGCGAGGTCAGCTTGGCGCACAGGGGTGTGCTGTTTTTGGATGAATTTCCGGAGTTTTCACGCAGAGCGCTCGAAACTTTGCGCCAGCCACTCGAAGACGGCGAAGTGACGATCAGTCGGGCGCGAGCCAGCTTGCGCTATCCGGCCAAGTTCCAACTCATTGCCGCTATGAATCCTTGCCCCTGCGGGCATTTTGGCGACCCTGAAAAAGCCTGCACCTGCACGCCGCTGACCCGCAACCGCTACGCTGCCCGGCTCTCCGGCCCGCTGCTTGACCGCATGGATTTGCGCGTCAGTGTGCCGAGGCTGACGGTCGACGAACTGACCCGGGCTGGTACGCCGGAAAGCAGCGCTCCCGTTCGCAGCCGCATCCAGGCCGCCCGCGACGTGATGCTCTCCCGGCAGGGCGAGCGCAACAGCTTGCTGATCGGCCAAGCGCTGCGGCAACACGCTCCGCTCGCTGCCGGGCCAGCCGCTTTTATGGCTTCAGCGGCGCGGCAACTCGGCTTGACCGGGCGCGGCCATGACCGTGTGCTGCGCCTCGCCCGCACGGTGGCAGACTTGGCAGGCAGCTTGGACATCCGCGAAGTCCACCTGGCCGAAGCGGTGGCCTTCAGGCCCAGAGAACTTTAGAACTTATTCGTTTTTGCCCCAAAGGTGCTGCCAGCCGGTGACAGGACGGTACTTCGCCTCCGCTGCCTACTGCGGCGTGGTGAAACGGATGAGCGTGGGCAACTCGCGGAACGCCGTTCACCTTCAAGCTATCAAAAAGCGGCCCCAGTAGTGAGCCGCTTTAAGTTGCTGGGCTGGTTACGATTCTTCGCGCCGCTCTTCCGCGTCGGGCAACACCGCGTCGGCGGCCACGACGGCAGGCGAGGACGTCCCCGCGATGGGAATCAGCACTGGCACGCTTTCGTCGCTGCCCATTTCGGCGTTTCTGCGGCGCTCGCTGTTGGTCAGCGCGTCGGCTCCTTCTTCACGTAACTCCTCGTCACTCTTGCCCAGCGGCGCGTCACCGTATTTGCCATGTTGTGTCATGGCTCAGTCTGGCGGCAAGATGCTGCGGACGGGTGAAGCTTGGCTTCAGTCGCCTTTATGCGGCCGCCGGGAGGTCAGGCCAGCCGCAAAACAACCCAACGTCTCAGCACGTCGGGTATGCTGACGCTAAGGACGATTTGAAGGAGTTTTGCCATGAATGACCGAATTTTGGGAGCGCTTAAAATGGTGGGCATTACGGATGCGCCGCTGGCCAGCCTCGACCATGAACAACAGTTTTTTGCCCTTACCCCGCAGTTGCTGCTCTTTCACGGCGCTGAAGCCAGCAGCCCGCTGCAACAAGTCACCCTGCGCGACATCAGCCGGATTCACTCGGATCATCAAGGCACTTTGCGGGTCGAAACCAGTGCCGGAACCAGCATCACCGCCTCGCTGCTGGGCTTTGATCCCAACCGGGTGCAGCGCTTTTTTCAAACGGTGCGCGACACCACCGCCCGCGCCAAGCAGCAGCCCTCTTCGCCGCTGCCCAGCGCCGGCAGCAAGATGTTTGCCCCTGCCTCGCCCACACCTGCGCCGAGCGCCAGCCCTGTACCCAACACTGCGCCGCGACCAGAGCCGATTGTGTTGGGCGAGCGCCAAGATAACGGAAGCCAAGCCGCATCAACCACGCCCAACAGCGGTGCCAAGGTCGTCAAGATTGGCGGCTCAGCCACGCCCAGCGCTGCGCCTTCCCCAGTCCCTGCACCTCCTCCAGTGTCCCCACCGTCCAGCACCATTCGGATCGAAGCCCGCCCGCCCATCAGCGTCAACGCCGCCTCTACCCTGAACAAACTCAACCCAGAGCAGCAACCCAGCTCCGCCAAACCGCTCTCACCGGCCCCGCTGCCTCATACACCTCCGCCCAGCACTTCTGCACCCACCGCTCCTTCATCCAGCGCCGCGCCAAAAGCCGCCGCGCCCAAAGCGGCCAGCGCGGTTCCCGTGTCTGCCGCTCTTCCAGCGGCTGATCTGCAAACGTCCGCCCCCATGAGCGACAACGCGGCAGAGCAGGTCAACCGCCTCGCCCGCACTGCCCGCTCACTGGGCGCTCAGCGCTGGACGCTGCGGATTTTGGCTCTGGTGTTGGTGGTCGGTGCGCTGGGCATGGGCTACGTGCTGTGGCAACAAGGCAAGAGCAGCCAGCTTCCGGCGCTGTGGACGGTGACCATCGGCATCGTGACGGCAGTGGGACTGCTGGTCATGGCCGAACTGCTCAAAATGCTGTCGCTGCTGGGTCAGGTGGTTTCGGAGCGGCAAGGCGGGCCAACCCGTGACTGAACCCTTGAGCGGGCCAACATCTGCCGCCCGAGAACTGATGATCGGAGCTGTGTCGCGGGCCTCCGTGTCGGGGAATGAAAGCGAGGTGGCCGATTTCTTGGTCGGCTGGATGCAGGCCAACGGCTTTGAAGCCCAAGTGGACGCGGCAGGCAACGCGGTAGGCACGCGCGGCAACGGGCCAATTCAGGTGGTGCTCCTCGGCCACATCGACACCGTGCCGGGCCACATTCCAGTGCGGGTCGACGACAGCGGCGTGCTGCACGGGCGCGGCAGCGTGGACGCCAAGGGCAGTTTTTGCACTTTTGTGGCGGCTGTGGCGGCCTTGCCCGCAGAGGCGCTGAGCACCGCCACGTTTACTTGCGTCGGGGCCACCGAAGAAGAAGTGCCCAGCAGCAAAGGAGCGCGGTTTGCCCTGACCCAGTACGTTCCCGACCTCGTCTTGATCGGTGAGCCGAGCGGCTGGGAAGGGCTCACGCTGGGCTACAAGGGCCGCTTGATCGTCAAGGTGCAGGTCGTCAAAGACAACTTTCACACGGCAGGCGAAGGCACCAGCGCGGGCGACGACTTGGCGGCCAGTTGGGAGCGGGTGCGGCGGTGGGCCGAGAACGCTTCGGAGGAGGGCGTCTTCGGGCGGGTGCAGGCCACCATTCAGACCATCAGCTCTGAGAGTGACGGCATGGAGCAAGTCGCCCGCGCCAGTTACGGCTTGCGGCTGCCGCTGCACCTTTCGCCCACCCAAGCGCGGGAGCAGATTACGGCGCTGCTGGCCGGTATGGCAGGGCTAGGCCTCAGCTTTACCGGCGACGAAAGTGCCGTGCGCTACGGACGCGACACGCCGCTGGCCCGCGCCCTGCGCATCGCCATTCGGCAGCACGGTGGCACGCCGGTCTTTAAGCTCAAAACCGGCACCAGCGACATGAACGTGGTCGCCCATCGGTGGACAGTCCCCACCCTCGCCTACGGCCCCGGCGACAGCGGCCTCGACCACACCCCGCAGGAGCGGCTCGATTTGGCCGAGTACGACTTGGCAGTGTCGGTGCTGCGCTCGGCGTTGGCGAATGTGGTCAGCAAACCCCCCGCCTAAATGAACCCTGCCCCCGTCCATGATTGAAAGCTGAAACCCTCTCTTAAAGGCTTTTTGGTATGGTAAAGGCATGATCCGACTGGAAACCGAATTGGAGTCCGCCATCCGCGAACACCAGAACACCACCGCGTTGTTGGTGGCGCTGGGCGTGCTGATCGGGGTGGGCCTCGCCGCCTGGGTGCTGTCGCTGCCGCCCCGCGATACCGTCAGAAGCGAAGACCCAGAAGCCCCACTCTTTATTTGAGAGCCTTTTGAAGTGAGAGCACACAACAAAAAGGGAAGCGGCCACTTGAGCCAGCTTCCCTTTTTGTTGTGAAAACTCTATCGACTGCGCTGCGGCAAAGCGGGCGCAGAATTTCTTTATGCCAGTGGCCGGTTGACCAGCGCAATGGCCTGAACCGGCGCGTACATGTCGTTGCTGCTCAGCAGGTCGCCCACCGTGCTGTACATCCTGAGCACTTGCCCGCCTTGTTTGATGGCGTAGAGGTAGCCCTCTGAACTGACTTGCATCAGCCAAGGCGCGTCGGTCGATTCACCCACCAACGATTCGAGCGAGAAGGTGTTGCCGGGCGTGCCGTCGGCTTCGATTTTGCGGACTTTGCTGGCCACCCCGTCCACGATGTAAACCGTGCCGCGTGCGTCTACCCCGAGGCCGTGCAGCGGGCGCAGTTCGTCGCTGGTGCGGTCCATCCTGAAAGCGTAGCGCGAAACATAATCGCCCTGCGGCGTGAAGCGCTGGACTTCGCGGTTGCCGCTGTCGAGCACAAAAACGTGGCCCTGCGGCGTCGCGGCGATGCTGCGCGGCTTCTCGAAGCGCCCCAGCCCCTGCCCGCGCCCACCAAAGCGGCGTTGATAGCGGCCCTCTTTGTCAAAAACCACCACGTGGTGCGACTCGCCGTCGAGCACGAACAGCAAATCGCCGCACAGCGTCATGCTGATCGGCTGAAGCAGTTCGCTCTCGCCGAGGCCGTAAGCGCCGAAGGCCAGAAGTTCTTGGCCCCCTGGCGAAAGCTTGCGGATCAGTGCGCCGCTCTTGCCCTGGCGGTATTCCGGCAAGCTCAGATAAATGTTGCCGTCCTCGTCGGCGGCGAGCGCGTTGGGGGCTGAGGGCAGGGCGTCGTCTACGCCCGCGCCCGTATCGCGCAGGCTCAGGCGCAACTTGCCCTTGAGGTCGAGCAGGCGCAGGGTACCGCGCTTTTCTTGCACGCTCATGGCCAGCGCGTAGGGGTCGTCGAAGGTTTCGTCGCTCAGCACGCCCGCGTCCAAGCGGCTGATCACTTCGTCGAGCGAGGGCCGCAGGGCCGGGTCTTTTTCGATCATGCCCAGCACCAGGTCGTTGAGCTTGCCCGGCACTTCGAGGCGCACCTGTTTGGGCGGTTTGGGCGACTCGAAAATCTGCTGGTGAACTACTGCTTCGTAGCTGCCCCGGAAAGCGGTCTGACCTGTGACCATTTCGTAAGCCAGCAGACCCAGCGAGTACACGTCGCTGCGGGCGTCGACCCGGTTGCCCTTGGCCTGTTCGGGGGCCATATAAATGGGCGTGCCGACCCGCGCCCCGGTCATGGTCAGGCGGGTCAAGACTTTGCCCACCGCAATGCCGAAATCCATCAGCTTGACGCCGCCCTCGCGCAGTTTGCCATCTTGCAGTGCGCCGCGCAGCACCATCACGTTGGCGGGCTTGATGTCGCGGTGAACCACGTTCTGGGCGTGAATGTGACGCAGCGCGTCGGCCAGCGAGCGAATGACCTGCACCGTTTCGCCAAAGGCCAGCTGCCTGTTTTCCAGGAGCGCTTCCAAGCT
Source organism: Deinococcus psychrotolerans (assembly GCF_003860465.1). Taxonomy (NCBI): domain Bacteria; kingdom Thermotogati; phylum Deinococcota; class Deinococci; order Deinococcales; family Deinococcaceae; genus Deinococcus; species Deinococcus psychrotolerans. Next base: position 2,459,282 of record NZ_CP034183.1, on the reverse strand, counting down.
GTCACCGTCGAGAAACTCCATGGCGATGTAATACTCGTCACCCTGTGAGCGGTAATCGTAGACCCGCACGATATTGGGGTGGTTAAACCGCTTGAGAACTTCGGCTTCACGGTAAAAGCGCTTGACGAACTTGGCGTCGGCCAAATACTTTTCCTGCGGCACTTTGAGCGCCACCGTGCGCCCGTCTTGCTTGCGGCGGGCCCGGAAGACGCTGCCCATTCCGCCGATACCGATGCGGTCAAGCACGTCGTAGTCGGCGAATTTGAGATCAACGACGGTGGGCGACTTGGTCAGGGTGCGCTGGGTAGGGTTGGTGGGGTTGCGCGGCTTGGCGGTGCGGTTGACGCTGACCGGCTTGGATAAAGCCCGCTCGCCGCCGAGGCTCAGCAGTGCTCCGCCACTGAGCGCCAGTGCAGCCACCAACAGGCCCTGTGCCCGCTCAAGGCTGCCGCTGAGCAGCACCAGCACGGCGGCCACCAGCGACACGGCGGCCAAGATCAGCGCCGTGACCCGCTCACCCGGGCGAATCAGCAGCAAGAACGCCACCACGAAAAGAGCAACCAAGAGCAGGGGCGTGATGAGGGCGCTCATCGGCTGTACCCAAGTGCGTAAGCGGCGCTGATGGGGAGGCGGAGAACAAAAGAGGCAGCCATATCTTCACAGTTATAACGGAAGGAGTCTCACGCGGGACTGACATGCCGCTAGCCGCTGGCCATTTTGTGAACGGCTCTCCGCCGAAAGCAGCGCCCGACGCGCCGCGCCCGCAGCTTGTGGGCATGCAGCGCTGAGCAGCAATCTGCAATCTATACTTGCAGCGTGACGCACGACCCAGAATTGGTGGAACTCTTCGAATACAAAGTCGCCGACTTGCAGCGGGGCCGCGAGCCTCGGGGCGGCAAACGGGCGCTGGCCGAGCTGCGCGATTATTTGCTGGGGTGCTCGCTCGACGTGGCCCTGAACAAGCGGGTACGGGCCGCAGACCGCCTGCTCAAGGCCGCTCAAAGCGGGAAGGCAGGCAATGCAGGAAGGCACCTCGACGGCAAACCTCTGGGCAGCGGAGCGCATGAGGGTGAAGCGCTGCACGGCGAGCAAGCTGGGGCACTCGTCGAACTCTCCTTGGGTGAACTCGGCGTGGGCGGCTCACCACTCGGTGCACTGGGTGAAATGTCCGGCCCCCTTAAAGACCAGCTGAGCAGCTTGAACGCGGCGCAGAGCGGGCCAGACAACGCAGCCAATACCCGCAACGAATGGGACGTGCTGAGTGGCCTGCGGGCCGGACTGTTTCACGCCGAGCTGCGCAGCCGGGCGCAGCAACAAGCCCGCGTGTGGCTCAAAGAGCCTCGGCTGGCCACCTTGCGGCTGGCTTACGCGCTGACCGAAAACCTAGAGCGCGGCGCGTCCGGCACCGCCGTGCCGCCGCTGCGCGATCCTTTTTCCTCGCTGCACAATCCCGAAATTGCCGCTGAGGTGCTGAGCCGCTTGGCCGAACATCTCAGCGTGCAGGTCGGTGAGTTGTCCAAACGCTACTTGCAAGTCCGCTTGGCCCTGACGCAACTGGCCGACACGCCTTTTCCGCGCACGGCTGCTGGCGACCTCGTCGACGCCAACGTGCAGGCCGCCGAACAAGAACTGCTCAGCGAGGAAGTCAAAAAGGCCCTGATCGCGGCTCTCAAACGTGGCCCCGACGCGCCGCGCAGCGCCACGGAGCGCCCACCGATCCGCAGCGCGGCCAGCAGACTGCTGACGTTTTTGGAGACGGTGATTCCGCGCAGCAGCGGCGGGCTGGGGCTGGAGTGGCCGCTCCTGGACGGCCTGCTGTACTCGCAAAGCGCCACCTTGCGCTTGACCGAACCCGACCCGTTGGCGCTGTCGCTGGCCATTCACCTGCCCGGCGGTCAGCAAACGACCTGGCGCGGGCAGAGCATCTCTTGGACGCCCTTTTCGCTGGGCACCTCTGTAGCAGGCCATTCGGAGCGGCAATCCGGCTGGGAAATCCGACTGAGCGACGAAACCGACGCCCACAGCGGGCCAGCGCAAGCCCACGCCACCACTCAGGGCGCGGCGAATATCGTGCGCTTGTCGGCGCAGCGGCCCGAGGTCGACAGTCACTTCAGCGGCCAGCCGGTGCGCTTGGTGCTGATCGGCAAAGATTTGGCTTTGGAGCTGCGCCCGGTGACCCACAGCGATTTGTATTTGCTATCGGTGGAAGCCCGCTTGACCGCCGCGCTGCTCGAACCCGGCACGGCGTACGCTCACCTCCGGCTGGCACGCGCCTCAGCCCAGCGCCTGCGTGGCAATCCCATCAGCGGCGAGAAAGTCTCTGCCGAGAGTGCTTCACGCTACGCCGCCGCGCCGCCCGAAACGCTGCTGGCGTTTGCCCGGCAGGGCGCACAGACCCTGCTGGCCTACGCCGCGCAGGGCGACGACGAAGCGCTCAGCCGCGCTTTTGCTGAAGCTCGCACCTTTTTGCAGCTCAGCCGCGCCCACAGCGAAGCCCTGCTGGACTTGGTGCGCCTCAGCTTGCAGCTCCACTCGCTTCCCATCATCGGCCAAGCTGATATGTCGAGTGTGCCCGAGGTCAATGGAGACGAATACGCCCTGCTGGTGTTCCGGGGCGAGCCGCTGACCGTCAAGGTCAAGGGGCGCAGCGTGACGCTGAGAAACGATTACAAGGGTGATCTCAGCGCCGTGATGCCCGGTCTGAGCGCCTCAGCCGTGCGCGACTTGCTGGTGTTGCCGGTGCCGCAGGGAGCCATCACCCTGATTCGGGCCGGTGAGCGGGTGGCGGTGGGCTTTCAGCCGATTTTGGTCGAAGCCCTCTAACACAGCACCCCTTTGGCACAGCAGCCCTCTAACACAGCCGACTAAGCCGCACACAAACGGCGTCCTGGCGGCCAAAACGGTAAGCCTGAGAACAGCCGCCGCAGGTCAGGCGGTGGTATTCTGAGCAGGTTTGAGTAGGGCGCAGCACTGAGCTGAACTTCAGCTTGGCCAGCCGCCGCAGCCGCATTTGGGGCAACCAGCCGGCCAACTCGGAGCGCGGCGCAAGATTGGCTGATAAGGTGATGAGCTGATAGGCGTGCGGCCCGCCACCAAGCTCCGTGTGGGGCCAGCTCAAGGAGGCAAGACGTTATGTATAAAGGCAGAGAGGGCCAATGGGCCTTTTATCTTCACCGCTTATCGGGTTTGGCGATTCTGGCGTATTTTTTGATCCACGTCATCAGCATCAGCTTGTTTGTCTTCGGTGAGAAGATTTATATGGCTGTTCACGGTGGGTACGACTTTATCTTGTTTCGTCTGGCCCTGATTCTGGTGGCGGCGGGCGTCATGTACCACGCCATGAACGGTCTGAGAATCATCGTGATGGACTTTACCGGCAAAGGCGTGGCTTATCAGCGCCAACTCTGGTACGGCGTGCTGCTCATCAGCGTCGTCTGGACCATCTACGTGGCCTTTAAGGTCTTGCCGCGTGTGGCGGCGGGCGTCTAAATGATTAAGGAACTGAAATGACCATTCGCGCACGCACCATGCAAGACGCCAAACAACAATCTCACACCAACGCTGAGCTCAATTGGTGGATTTTCATGCGGATCAGCGGCCTGATCTTGATTTTCTTGGTGTTGGGCCACATTTACATGACTTTTGTGCAGGTCAGCGAATCCGACGCCACCTTTGACGCAGTCATCAACAAACTCTCCAACCCAGCTTGGAAGTTCTACGACTGGCTGCTGCTGGCCCTCACCATGCTGCACGGCGTCAACGGCGCACGCTACAGCATCGACGACTACGTCCGCAGCCGCCCCAACCGCGCCTGGGTCAGAAACAGCTTCTTCACGGTGGTGGCAATGATTTTTGCGCTGGGCACGGTGGGCTTGTTTTCGTTCAACCCAAACTGAGGCCTGAACCGAGAGACGTAAGCTCAAAGCAGTGAGCCTAGGGAAGTAAGCCCAGAGCCGTGGGAAGGCAGACAAACGTCAGGAAAATAAAGAGCAAAATAGGTAAAAGCCCGACCCTCTTTTCGTTTTCCCCGTACTCCGCGCTCCCCCTGCAACATAAGGACTAAAGATGCATCATCGTTATGACGTTTTGGTGGTTGGCGCTGGCGGCGCCGGCTTAATGGCGGCGCTCTACGCCGCGAAAGGCAATGTCTCGGTGGCCTGTATTTCCAAGCTCTACCCGACCCGCTCGCACACCGGCGCGGCGCAGGGCGGCGTGGGCGCGGCGCTGGGCAACATCCAGGAAGACCACTGGGAATGGCACATGTACGACACCATCAAGGGCGGCGATTACCTCACCGACCAAGATGCTGCCGAGATTTTTGCCAAAGACGTGATCGAAGCGGTTTACGAACTCGAACACATGGGCCTGCCGTTTTCACGCACCGAGGAAGGCAAAATCGCCCAGCGCAAGTTCGGCGGTCACACCCGCGACTTCGGCAAAGCGGCCGTCGAGCGCAGTTGCTACGCCAAAGACCGCACCGGCCACATGATCTTGCAAACCCTTTACCAGCAGAACGTCAAAGAAGGCACCACCTTTTTTAACGAGTTTCACGTGCTCGATTTGATTATCGAAAACGGCCGCTGCTCGGGCGTGGTGGCTTATGAGCTCTCCACCGGTGAAATCCACACCTTTCATGCCAAAGCGGTGATTATGGCGGCGGGCGGCTACGGGCGCATCTTTAAGATCACCTCCAACGCCCTGACGCTGACCGGCGATTTGATGAGCATTTATTACCGCAAGGGCCTGCCCCTAGAAGACATGGAGTTTTATCAGTTTCACCCGACCGGCCTGACCAAGCTCGGCATTCTGGTGACTGAGGGCATTCGCGGCGAGGGCGGCATCCTGCGCAACAAAGACGGCGAGCGCTTCATGGAACGCTACGCCCCGACCCTCAAAGACCTCGCGCCGCGCGATATCGTGTCGCGCAGCATCTACACCGAAATCCGCGAAGGGCGCGGTGTCGGCCCCGACAAAGACGCCGTGAACATCGATTTGACCCACTTGCCCAGAGACGTGATCGAAAACAAGCTCAGCGAGATCACCGATTTGTCGCGCACCTATCTGGGCCTCGACCCGGTCAAGGATCTGGTGCCGATTCAACCCACCGCCCATTACGCCATGGGCGGCATCCCCACCACCATCGACGGCGAGTGCATTGCCGACGACGACGGCAACTTGATCGAAGGCCTTTATGCGGCGGGCGAGCAGGCCTGCGTGTCACTGCACGGCGCGAACCGCCTCGGCACCAACTCACTGGGCGACTTGATCGTCTTTGGACGGCGCTCGGGCGTCAACGCCGCCAAGTACGCACGCCACGCCGAGCTGGCCGAGATGCCGGAAGCGCCGGAAACCGAGTCGCTGGCCCTCATCGAGCGCCTGAAGAGTGCCGACGGCTCGGAGAACGCCGCCCGCATTCGCAAAGAGTTGCAAGAAACCATGATGAACAATGTCGGGATTTTCCGTAACGGCCCCGACATGGAAAAACAAGTGGAAATCTTGCATGATTTGCGGGCACGCTATCAGCACGTCGGGGTGCAAGACCCCTCGCAGCGCTTTAACTCCGAGCTGATCGAGGCCATCGAACTCGGCTTCATGCTCGACTGCGCCGAGGCCATGACCCACAGCGCCCTTAACCGCACCGAGTCGCGCGGCGCACATGACCGGGAGGACTTTCACACCCGCGACGACGTGAACTGGCTCAAGCACTCGATGGCCTACAAGGATTTCAGCCGCCCCGGTTCTGTCAGAATCGGCTACAAGCCGGTGGTCTTTAAGGGCGAGCGCGGATACGAAACGGTGAACACCTACACGCCGACCGCGCCGGGCGATCTCAAGTTCCCGCCCAAGCCGCGCACCTTCTGAGCATTCACGGAGTCAATCAATGAACATCAATGTCAAAATCCTGCGTTTTGATCCGGAAAAAGATAAAAAGCAGCATTGGGAAACCTATCAGGTCGAAGCCAGCCCCGGCGACCGCGTACTCGACGTGATCAACCACGTCAAATGGTACATCGACCCCACCGTGACCTTCCGGCGTTCCTGCGCCCACGGCATCTGCGGCAGCGACGCCATGCTGATCAACGGACGCAACCGCCTTGCCTGCAAAACCTTGCTGCAAGACATCGTCAAAGACGGCGGCACCATCACGGCGGAGCCGATTCGCGGCCTCAAAGTCGAAAAAGACCTCTTGGTGGATATGGAGCCGTTCTTCGACGCTTACCGCTCGATCATGCCGTACTTCATCAACGACGACGCGCCGCCCGCCGCCGAGAGGTTGCAATCTCCCGAAGATGCCGAGCGGATGGATCAAAGCTCCAACTGCATCCTGTGTGCCTGCTGCACCACCTCTTGCCCGATCTTCTGGGTCAACGGCAGCTACCTCGGCCCAGCGTCGATCGTGCAGGCCCACCGCTTCATCTTCGACACCCGCGACGCCGCCACCCAACAGCGCCTGAATATCATGAACCAAAACACCGGCGTGTGGCGCTGCCGCACCGCTTACAACTGCACCGAAGCCTGCCCCCGCGACATCCCGATCACCCAACTGATCGAGGAAGTCAAGCGGGCTGTGATGTACCAGCAGGCGTAACAACACCTCAGCGAATTCAAAAGGGCCGACATCGTAAAGAGTCGGCCCTTTTTCATAGCTAATCTTCAATTTCTTAAACGGTTCGTTGAGAGCAGCATTTCGCCCCATTACCTGAGCGAAGCCCAGCACCACCCACTCAGCATCCTCAAGCGCTGCCCACTTAGGCCTTGGAGCGCCGTGCTTGGGCAGCAAAACCAAATTGCCAACCAGCCGTCCCAGAGCACCTTAGTGTGATTTTTTTCTCATAAGCATTCACAGTTTGTCGAAAAATCCGCAGGAATTGTCAGGATTTTGTTATCGCGCCCAGACCATAGTGGGGGTACAAGGTTCATTGATCCGAGCTGATCAGTGAACAAACTCGCGGAGAACAGATGACACTTTGGGGCCAACTTGAGCAGTATGCATTTATAGATCTAGTCAACTTCGTCAACAATCAAACAGGCACTCTTTCACTCGTTAAAGCGTATCAGGGCCGGACGCTGGAAATGTATTTGGTCAAAGGAAAACTCAGAACCCTTCACGCCGATGGATTCCGTATTCAGGAACAAATGCGGGTGCGGGAAATCATTTACACGCTCATCAGTCAGTACAACGGCAAGTTCGAATTCGACAACCGCAAGCTCAGGAGCGAGTGTGACTTCTGGCTCGATATGGATCTGGCTCAACTCTTAACCCAGGCCGCGCAAGACACCATGATTCCTGAGTGCGAGCTGCCCCGTCCACACGACAAGTTTGTGGACGCTTGCTTGGATAAGCCTCCGACTGCTCTGATTCAAAGTGACACCCTCCAAGACAAATGGCAACAAATTCAGCCGTACTTGGGCTGTGGAATCAGCGCGGCAGAGTTGACGGGGCAGCTTTTTTACAGCGAGCGGGAGCTGCGCGTCACGCTGCACCGCTTGCTGTTGGCGGGGGCCATCTTGCCGCAGCCCAAGCTTTCTGAGCGTTTACCCGTCCAAGACCAAATCCAAGTTGCTCAGGGGCCGGTGGCATTGCCGGTCAAGCGGCTCAACGACGTAAAACCCAGCTTTAGTTGGTCTAAGTCTTGGCGGCGCTTTACCCGTTCTTTGCACTGATTTTTTGCACCGAAGCTGCACAGCCGAAAACAAGGAAAAGCCAGCCGGAATTGTACTCGGCTGGCTGCTTGTTTTACTCGCTTCAACGTCGTACTTAAGCGGGAATCAAATCCCCGGAGCGGTTCCAAAAGCGGTGCTGGGCCACCCCTTTGACAAAGTCATCCGCCGACTGCTTGGACAGATCGAAAACGCCCTTCGCCGCGTCCACTGGAACGCCACAGCGCTGGAGGAAGGATAAGGCCTCGTGGCTGGCCCCCACCGCTTTGCCGTGCTTGTACGCCTGCGCCACGAAGCGCACGGCGTCGCCCATGCTGCTGAGCGCCCCGAGGCTGGCCGCGCCGCCGGGGATATACACCGCGTCGTAAACCACCGAGGGCGTGGTCAGGATGGTTTTGTCCACCTTGACTTCTCCCTTGTCGGCTTTGAGGCCGCCCAAGTGGGTGCCGACCACTTCGGCCTTGCCCCCTTCAGCGGCCAAAGCGTCTTTGATGGCCTGCACGTCGCCCGCGTTCACGCCGTCAGCGGCCAAAATCGCCACTTTGCGGCCCCTCACCGAAGGCGGCGCGGTGTTGTGATCCACCATGCTCAGCGCCGCGTCACGCTTGAGGCCGCCCGAAGCAGTGGTGTCCGATACCGCTTTTTCGAGCAGCTTCATCAGCTCGGCGTCGCTGGGCATTGGCTCCGCCGTTTCCAGTTCACCCAAAGCCGCCGCCACCTGATCGCCCAGCACCGCGTTGATGCGGCGCAGATGCTCGATCATTTTGAGGCGAATATCGCGGACTTCGACTTTGCCGAGTTCGAATTGCTGCGCCCGCACGATGTGCATTTTTTCGACGGGCGACATCGAATTCCAAAACAGTTGGGCCTGACCGTAGTGATCGGAAAAGCTCTCGGCCCGCTGGCGAACCTTGACACCGGTCATGGGTTCGGGGTAGCTGACGAAACCGCCCTTCTCGGCAGGCACTTCGGCAGGCTGACCGCCGCCCAGCGAATTGGGTTCATACGACACGCGGCCCGGGTTGATGGTGCGGCGCATCTGACCGTCGCGCTGGTGATTGGAGACCGGCGCGAGCGGGCGGTTGATCGGCAACTCCACCCAGTTGGGCGTGCCGAGGCGGCTGATCTGGGTGTCGAGATACGAAAACAAGCGGCCTTGCAGCAAAGGATCGTTGCTGAAATCAATGCCCGGCACCAGGTTGGTGGGCATAAAGGCGACCTGCTCAGTTTCGGCAAAGTAATTGTCGGGGTTGCGGTTGAGCGTCATTTTGCCCACCCGCTTGACTGGCACGAGGTCTTCCGGCACCAGCTTAGTGGCGTCCAGCACGTCAAAGTCGAATGCGGCAGCCTGATCTTCGGTGAAAATTTGCAGGCCCAGTTCCCATTCGGGGAAGTTGCCCGCTTCAATGTCGTCCCACAAGCTGCGGCGGTGGAAATCGGCGTCGCGTCCGGCCAACTCCTGCGCTTCGTCCCACACCAGCGAGTGAACGCCCGAAAGTGGCTTCCAGTGAAACTTGACGAAACTGGACTGACCCTGAGCGCTAATGAACCTGAAGGTATGCACCCCGAAGCCTTCCATGTTGGCCAGCGAGCGCGGGATAGAGCGGTCACTCATCACCCACATCAGCGTGTGCATGGTTTCGGGCGTCAGCGAGATGAAATCGTAGAAGGTGTCGTGGGCGCTGGCCGCCTGCGGAATCTCGCGGTGCGGCTCCGGCTTGACCGAGTGAATAAGGTCAGGAAACTTGATGGCGTCCTGAATGAAAAACGGTGGAATATTGTTGCCCACGAGGTCCCAGTTGCCTTCCTCAGTGTAAAACTTAACCGCAAAGCCGCGCACGTCGCGGGCGGTGTCGGCGGAGCCGCGTGAACCGGCCACCGTGGAGAAGCGCACGAAGACTGGCGTGACGCGGCTGGCATCGGTCAGCACTTTGGCAGCAGTAAATTCGGAGAGCGAATCGTCATACACCTGAAAAATGCCGTGTGCTCCCGCGCCACGTGCGTGAACCACCCGTTCGGGAATGCGCTCATGGTCGAAGTGGCTGATTTTTTCGCGCAGCAAAAAGTCTTCCAGCAAGCTGGGGCCGCGCACGCCCGCTCTGAGCGAGTTCTGATCGTCGCTGATGGCGTGGCCGAGGTTGTCGGTCAGGCGCTGGGTCGGTTGCTGAATGGCTTCTTGAATGGTCGGTAAAGTGCTGCCCTGCGGCTTGTTTTGATCGTTTTTCATGAACGCCCCCTTAATCAAAAAACAGTGGCCGCCATCAAAGCGGCGCACATTGCTTCAGGTCACGTTATAGGTGGGCGGTGTTAGGCCAATGTTAGACCAACTGCAAGATAAGCGAAGTTTTAAGCAAGTAAGAGGGAACCAAAAAGCTTATTTAGAGTTTGGTTAAAGGCAAATTGAATTGACTCTCAAGAAAATTAATATTCAAATAGAGTTCTAAAACTGTAAGGCGTAGGTTGAGCCGTCACTGCCCTTGCAATTACCGACGCCGTGGCCGCTGGCATCCGCTTGAAAGTCACAGGTGATGGTTTTGACGGCGGCGGTGTTGAGCCGCTGGGTCTTGAGGATCAAGTTGCCGGGGCCGGTGGGATTGCGGGCCTCAGCGGAGGTTCGCAGGCCACCGTAACCGCTGCGGCGATCCCCGGAGTCGCCACCGAACGAAGAGCCGACCCCGAAGCCGAAACTCACTCCCAGCGCGTTCTGGTTCCCGATAACACTGTATTTGCCGCTGTAGAGGTCTTGGCCGAGTTGCACCGTCACGTTGTCAGGCGTTCCGACCACCACGGGGCGCGGCTGGAAACCGCCGAGAAACAGCACCCGGCCTTCTTGCCCGCTGACCGCGTTGACCAAGCGGCCCGCCGTGTCGGTGATCGTCGGCGCACACGACGCCAGAGCGCCCAACAGGGCAAGTGGCAGGGCAGCAGCAGCAAAACGGTTCATGCTGCATGCTAAGCCTTAAGAGCTGACGGGGTGCTGAGAAATGGCTTTTTCTGCTCCACTTCCCCTTCATCCCTCAAATGCCTGCGCTCCGGTACGCTAGCCTAACTCAGCATGAAGGTCAAAGTTTCCAGCCACCGTTCCCGTTCCGCTCAAGTCGCGCTTCCCGCGACCGTCCTTCCTCCTCCAACTCCGGAGCCGCGCCAAGAGCGCTACCCCGTCCGCCCGTCCCACCTTAAGGTGCTGGACATCGAAAAGGTGGTGGCGGGCGGCCTCGGTCTGGCCCGCGACGAGGACGGCGTGGTGCTGGTGCGCGGCGCACTCGGCGGCGAGCAGGTAGAAGCCCAAGTCCAAGCGGCGCGGGGCGTGCGGCAGGGCCGGGTGGTGCGGGTGCTGCGGCCCAGTCCTGACCGGGTGGACGCTCCCGATCTGCCCACCGCCGACCTCGCCCACGCCCATTACTCGGCGCAGCTCCGCATCAAGCGCGAGTTGGTGGAAGAAGCGCTGAGCCGCATCGCCAAATTGGATCATCCGGTGGCCGACACCGTGCCGAGTCCGAGGGAGTGGCACTACCGCAACGGAGCGCAGTATCTGGTGACGCCGAGCGGTTTGGCCTACCGTGAGCGCAGGGGCCAGGGCATGTGGCGGCTTGGGGGCGGCCAAGATCCCTTGGTGATGGACGCGGTGCAGGCCGTACTGGATCAACTCGACCCTGAGCGGCTTGATCCGGCACACGAAATTGCTTTTCGCAGCAGCCGCCAGACCGGGGAAGTGGTCGCCAGCTTGATCGGGGTCGGGCAGCCGGGCCGGTTTTTGCGGGCCGCCCATCACCTGCTGGATGTGGGCGTGGTGGGCGTGTCGCTGGCCGGAGCGGCGCAGCGCAGATTTACAGCGGGCGTGCAGCTCATTGCCGGAGAAGGCAGCGTGCAGGAAAAACTCGGTGAGGTGCAGGTTAGCTTATCGGCGGTGGGCTTCGCGCAGGTCAATCCCGAAGCGGCGGGGCAGGCTTACCGGATGGCGGCTCAGTTGGCTGGAAGCAGCGCTGTATCAGACGAGAACGCCGGGCTAGATGGGAGCAGCATGGCCGACAAAAACAAAACGGCGCTCGACCTCTACGGCGGCAGCGGCGCGATCGGCCGTCATCTGGCCCGGACGTTTGGCAAAGTGATTGTGCTCGACACCTCCAGCGAAGCGCTGCGGCGTGGTCAAAGCGACGTGCGGCAAAGCGGAGAAAAAAATGTGGTCTTTCGCCGGGATGACGCCGCCGCCCTGCCCAATGCCGACGCCATCGTGGTCGATCCGCCGCGTGCGGGCCTGAGCAGCGAGGCCAGAGACGCCATTGACGACAACACCGCCAACACCTTGGTGTATGTCTCGTGCGACCCGGCAACCTGGGCCAGAGACGTGGGCGACTTGGTGCGGCGCGGCTGGATACTGGGCGAAGTGGTGCCGCACGATTTTTATCCGCAGACCAGCCACGTGGAAGTGGTCAGCAAGTTGACTCGGCGCTGAGCGGCAACCGGGGGCAAGTCAGCCCACGACTTCCGTGCAAGGGGTGAGCAGTTAGGAACCTAGCTTTCCCGCCGCCAGCAGCCGCTCCAGCAGTGCCGCCACGCCGTCCTCATCGTTGTTGAGGGTCACTTGGTCGGCCACTGCCAGCACTTCTGGCACGGCGTTGGCCACCGCCACCCCGCAACCTGCCCAGGACAGCAGCGGCAGGTCGTTGGGCGCGTCGCCGAAGGCCAGCACTTCGCCCGCACGAATGCCCAGCCCGGCGCACAGGCGGGCCAGCGCGGCGCTTTTGTGCACGCCCCGCGCCGCGATTTCGGCAAAGGGTGCGCCGCTGAGCGAGGCGTGGAGTTCGTCGCCGCACCGCGCATTGATCAACTCAGTGAGTTGCGCGGGCGACAAGGTGGCTGAGCGGGCCATCACTTTCAGCACGGGGTGGCCTGCGTCAAGGAAATTTAGAACGTCACTCACGCTGTCGGGCGCGGCGCGGTAAGCGGTTTCGGCCTGCATCCCGCTGCCCCACTCCAGCGCCAGGCCCAAGTCGGGGCAGGCCAAACGCAGAGCGGGCACGGCGCAGCGCAGCACTTCGGGCGACAGGGTTCGCAAGTCCTCGGGTTCACCGCCGGGGAGGCGGTGAATGGCCGCGCCGTTGCTGCAAATCACGTGTCCGCTGAGGCCCAGCGCACTCGCCAGCGGCAGCACCATCCGCGAGGGCCGCCCGGTAATCAGCACCACCACGCCGCCCGCCGCCTGCACGCCCGCCAGCGCGGCGCGGCTGCGCACAGACACCTCGCCTGCCGAGCTCAGCAAAGTGCCGTCCAGGTCGCTGGCCACGAGTTTGAACGTCATGGCTCTCTTTTGACCGTAAACGGGAAGCGGCTCCCACACTCCCCTATCACCGCTGCTCCAGCAGCACCACTGCCGCCGCGTGCTGGCGGGTGTGGGTCAGGGTCAGGTGGGCGACGTAGCCGCGCTCACGCATCTCGGCCGCGATGGCCGGCGCAAAGCCCAGCAGCGGCGGCGCATACGGAAAGGGGCCGTCTGGGGTGCGGGGGCGCTCCACCCACACGTCGCGCCAGGCGTGCGGGCGCGGCCAGACTTTTTGAAAAGCTTCCTTGGCTGCAAACCGCGCCGCGAAACTCGGCACCGGATCGGCGAGGGCCTGGCAGTAGGCCAGTTCGCCTTCCGTGAAGAGCTTGCCGAGGCGGTGGCTTTCGCGCTCGATCAGGCCGCGAATGCGCTCTACCTCTACCAGATCGTGGCCGATGGCGATAATCACGTGTAACAGTTTAGGGCTTGTGACCTGCGACTTTGTAGAAAAACCAAAAAAAGTGGGAAGCGGACCCAGCTGCTCACCCCACTTCCCACTCACCCCGCTTTGCCTTCAGGCAAACGATTCCAACTCGCTGGCGCTGATCGGGCGCGACTGTGCGCCGAGGCTGGTGGCGCTCAGGACGCCCGCCGCGTTGCCGAGCTTGGCGGCTTCGGCCATCGATTTGCCGTTCAGGACAGCGTGGGCAAAAGCGGCCACGAAGGTGTCGCCCGCGCCAGTGGTGTCGACCACCCTGTCACCGACAAGCACCGCGTCCACCAATTCGGTTTCGTCGGCTGTCCAGACGATGCTGCCCATCGCGCCCACTTTCACGACGACCCGTTTGGTGCCGCGTGCGCCGAGCGTCGAAAGGGCCGCGCTGATGCTATGGGTGCCGGTCAGGGCCAGCAACTCGTGTTGGTTGAGCAGCAGATAATCCGCGCCCACCGCGCTGTCGAGCAGGCCCATGCCCACCGCGTTGACCGCTCCCGTACCCAAATCTAGAAATACCGGCACGCCAGCCTTTTGGGCCATCGCCACTGCCTTAAGAGCGTAATCGCGCTGCGGGCCGCCGATCAGGCTGTAGGCCGAGAGAATCAGGGCGTCGGCGCTGTCGATGTCTTTTTTCTTGAGCTTGGCCGGATCGAGTTCGCGGTTGGCCGCGCCGTAACTGATCATGGCCCGCTTGCCGTCGGGCGTCTGCATCACCGTGATGGTGCTGGTCAGCGCTTCAGTGTCGCGCTGCACCGCCGCTTCCGACACGCCGCTGCTGCGCACGCTGGAGAGCGCGAAGTCGGCAAAAGGGTCTTGGCCTACTCTCGCCGCCAGCGTCACGCTGTGGCCGAGGCGGGCCAGGGTGACGCTAATGGTGCCGCCCGCGCCGCCGGGCTGCATGGTGGCGCGGTTGGGGGCCACTTCTTCCCCCGGCGCGGGCAGGTGGTCAAGGTGATACAAGTGATCCACCGTCACATCGCCAATTACATAGAACTTCACTGTTTTCCTCCGCACCCGCCAAGCAGACCTCGCCTTGACGGGAGAATTTTCGTCTTGAATACGCTTATCTTGCCCATGATACACGGCGCGGCCTGAGCCTTGCGGCGGAGAGAGGCCGGTTGTTGCTGAGTTACTGACCGACTGGGCATGTGGCCCCAGCGAAGACTATTTTTGGATTGGCCTTCAGTCTACGTTGTCCACTGGGCGCAGCGCCGTAAAAATTTGCTCCATTTGGACAAGCGGCACGTCTTCGGCGCGGACATTGGCCGTCAGCCGCGGGCCGGCCTGACCAGCTTTCTGGATAGCGGCGTCAATGAACTCGCCCTCATAGCCGGCCATCCGGAGGTTGTTGCGCAGCGTCTTGCGGCGGTGCTGCAAAGCCACTTCCAAAAAGCGCACGAACGCCGGGTCGGGCTTGGAGCCGCTGAATTCCAGCCGAACGATGCTGCTGGTCACGTCGGGCGCAGGAAAAAAAGCTCCCTTGGACACGTCACGGATGATTTTGGCGCTGCCGTGAAGGGCCACCAGCGCCGAGAGGTAGCCGTAGCCGTCTTGTCCGGGCTGTGCGCCCAGCCGCTCGGCCACCTCACGCTGCACCAGCACGGTGGCCGATACGATACCGGGAGCCTGCATAAACTGGGTCAACAGCGCCGTGGAGATGTAGTACGGCAAGTTGGCGATCACCCGCGTGCCGGGAGGCAACTGAGAGTAATCGAAGGTGAGCGCGTCGCCCCAGATGATGTCTACGCCGCTGCCCGCCAGCGTTTCGGCCAGCACCGGACGCAGCCGCTCGTCTTTTTCTAAGGTGGTGACGGCCGCGCCGCGCCGCGCGAGTTCGCGGGTCAGCACGCCCAGTCCCGGCCCGACTTCCAGTACGTTGACGCCCTGCGCCGCGCCGCCGACTTCAGCGATCAAGCGCAGGGTGTTGCCGTCGATCAAGAAATTCTGACCGAGGCTTTTGGTGGGGCGCAAATTGAAGCGCTCCAGCAGTTCGCGCACCGTGCGCGGCGAATACAGCGGCGCGGCAAGCTCGGTGATGGGCTCAGAAGCAAGCCCAGCCGCAAGGTCAGCGGAGGGTTCGGGCACAGCGTCAAAATCGGGGTCAGGAGTAGGCATAAGCAAAAGCAGAGCGGCCAGAGCAAGCCCAAAACACAGCGGGCCTTACGCTGACGCGGCGCAAGTAATGAGTATACTTCGGCCATGACCGAGAGCAAGGCCCCCGTATCCCTTCAAAAGGGCGTTGGCACTGGGGGAGCACCCATCACGTCCGCGCCGCTCCCGGCTATGCCGCCGCACCTGGCAGGGCTGAATCTGGACTGGGGCGGCTACCTGACGGCCGGCGAGTACCGCCGCGCCATGGCCGCCGCCCGCCTCGCTCCCACACCGCTGCCGAGCAGTTTACTGAGCGCTCTGGAGTCGCTGCACGACATTCAAGATCACGTCCGCGCCCACAAATACCCGCAGGCCCGCCGCGCCCTGAACCGGCTGACCCAAGACCTCAGTGAACCCGACGCCGCGCTGAGTGAGGTGCGCCGCCACGTCAGTGTCCACACGCTGGACGCCGCCCTCACGAGTTTGGAAGCGGCGGAGACGGCGCGTCATGTAGAACCCGAAGCGTTGACTGCCGCCCTGCAACCCGCCCTCGACTTGCCGCTGACCCGCGCCGAGGCGCTCAACTCGGTAGGTGTGCTGCACGCCATCCATGAGGAAACCGGCCAAGCCCGCCAGCTGTTTGAGCAGGCCGCCGAAGCCGACGCGGGCCACTACCGCGCCGTCAGCAATATTGGGAATTTGGAGTTGCAAGCCGGAAACTTCAAAGAAGCCGAGGCCGCCCAGCGCCGCGCCATCGCGCTGAATCCCGACTTTGCCGGAGCGCACCACAATCTGGGCGTGGCGCTGCGTAGACAGGGGCGGGTCAACGACTCGGTCAAGGCCATCCGGCGCGGCCAGCGCTTGTCGGTGCGCCGAATGCGCGAAGACGCGCCGCGCCTGAGCGTCGGCAGCGCGGCCAACAAAGGGCTGAATGCCAAGTGGCTGACTCCGGCCAATTTGCGGATTATCGGCTTGGTGGTCGCGGCGCTGGTGTTTTACTTTTTCCTCAAAGGGCGCTGAGCAGAGCAGCTTCTCGTTTGCGGCCTGTGGCAACAAAATGCGGGAACAAAAAGACGCCGAAACGCTCTCCTCACACGCGCACCAAAACTTGGGCGCGAAACTGAGGCATGGCTGAAGCGGTTTTCCTTCCCGAAGGTGTCAAGGCGCTTGACGCCCGTTTAGAAGCCGCTGAGCTGCTGGATCTGGCAATGGAAACGGCGGGGCGAGCGGTGGCCGACCACCTTCAACACCACTTTCCGGCGGGCCACGTCTTGCTGCTGGCAGGCAGCGGGGCCAACGGCGGAGACGCTTTGGTGGCGGCGCGGCATTTGCTGGCACTGGAGCGCGAAGTGACGGTGCTGGCCCAACCGTCCAAGCACCCGCTGAGTCAGCTCAACAAGCGGCGGCTCTCAGCGGTTGGCGTTGAGGCGCAGACCCTCTCAGCAGCCAACCTGCGCCGCGTCCTGACGGGCGCTCAGATGGTCGGCGGGGTGGTGGTGGACGGCCTGCTCGGCACCGGATTCGTGCCGCCGCTGCGCCCAGAACTCAGCGAACTCGTGGAGATCATCAACCAAAGCGGTCTCAAGGTGCTGAGCATTGACCTACCCTCCGGCTTGGACGCCAGCAACGCTCAGCGTCCAGAGGCGGCAGTGAGGGCGGCGCAGACCGTGACGTTTGGCGGCCTCAAGCCCGCGCTGATCTACGGCCCCGCCGCGCACGCCGCCGGAGAGGTGAGTGTGGCCGACTTGCGGGTACCGCCGGAGTGGGTTTTGCGGGAAGCGGTGGCCCTGCGCCTGACTGACGCTGAAATCGCCGCCAAGCTGCCAGTGCGCTTTGCCGACGCCCACAAAGGCACGGCGGGCCGCATCTGGATGGTGGGCGGACACCCCGGCACCGTGGGCGCACCCGCGCTGGCCGGGCTCGGCGCTCTGCGGGTGGGCGCGGGGCTGGTCAGCATCTACAGCGGGGCCGATGTGCCGCTGATCACGCCGGAGCTGATGGTTCACCGGGTCGAAATGGATGACCAGCTGAGTGCACTAGAGAACGAAGTAAAGCCGGACGCGCTGGCAGTAGGGATGGGCCTCGGCCCAAATGCGGCGCAGGTGGCCCGCACGGTGCTGAGTTGGACAATTCCCACCGTAGTGGACGCCGACGCCCTGCAACCCGAACTCGCCGGACACGGCCACGACCAAGTCATCTGGACGCCGCACCCCGGCGAAGCGGCGCGGCTGCTGGGAGTCACCACACCAGAGATCACCGCTGGTCCGCTCAGTGCGGCCAGGCAGCTTCAAAGCAAGTTCGGGGGCGTGGTGGTGCTCAAAGGCGGGCCGTCTACCCTGGCCACTGGGAACGGCCTTTTCGTCTCGCGGGGCGGGCATCCCGGCATGGCCTCGGCTGGCATGGGCGATACGCTGAGCGGCATTTTGGCGGGTCTACTGGGACAAGGGCTGAGCGCCGAGGACGCCGCGCTGTGCGGCGTAAGGCTGCACAGCAAAGCGGGCGAACTCGCCGGAGCCAAGCACGGCTACGGCCTGACGGCCACCGACGTTTCGGGGGAAGTGGGAGCGGCTTGGCTGGCGCTGGTGCGGGGCGCTTAGCCAACCGCTTACATCCGCTTTTTGGTCGCCCGGGTGGCCTGCGCCGTCCACGGATCATCCGGCCAGGGGTGCTTGGGATATTGGCCGCGCAAGTCTTTGCGAACTTCAAAGTACCCGCTTTGCCAAAACGAGCGCAAATCCTGCGTGATCTGCACCGGGCGGCGGGCGGGCGAGAGCAAGTGCAGCAGCACCGGCGCTCTCCCCGCGTTGACGGTGGGCGTATCGGCCAGCCCGAAGAGTTCTTGCAACTTGACAGCCAGAATAGGAGCGTCGCCGTCTGGGCGGTACTCCAGCTTGATGCTGTGACCGCTGGGCACGCTGAGCTGAGTGGGAGCGAGTTCGTCGAGTTGGCGCGGCAAAGGCCAAGGCAATAGGGGATGCAGCGCCGAGAGAAGCTGGATCTTGCCCAAATCCTCGCGCCTGCGAACCGTGCCGAGGTGGGGGGTGAGCCAGTCGTCCAAGCGCTCCAGCAAAGCGGCGTCCGAAACATCCGGCCACTCCTCTCCTGCTCGCCACGCCCGCAGACTCAGCACACGGGCTTGCCACTGCCGCGCTTCATTCGTCCAGCTCAGTGAACCCAGCCCCTCGCGCAGCACCGCCGAGCGCACGGCGGATACCCGCAGAGCTTCCGGCACTTGCTGGAGCGGCTGGGTGCCGAGCAGCAAGCGGCCAAAGCGGCGCTCGCGGGCGGCGGTCAGCGTTCCTGTGCGGCTGTCCCACTCGACCACGTCGGAAGTCACCGCCTGAGCGCTCAGCACCGCTTCACTCAGCGGCGCAGCAAGGTAGATGCGGCCCTCGCCGCTGCCCGCATCCAGGTGAGCGGCCACCACATAGGGCTGCCCGGCGAGGTCATCCCCTTCGGGGAGCCGTGCGCCCTGCCCTCCCGCCAGCAAGTAGCGGTCTAGAGTGCCGGGGCGAAGTTGCGCGGCCCGTTCTGGATAAGCAAGATGCAGGAGTTGGCCCACCTGCTCTGGGTCGGGCGAAGTGTCGTCAGGCCGGACACGCAGCAAGCTGCGCCACTGCCGACTGAGACGCTCGATTCGCTCCAAGATGGCCCTGTCCCCTTCTCCCCTGCCCCCACTGCGGTGCTGGCGCAGCGCCCAGACCCGCCGCGCCACGTCGCTGCCCGCACTGCGCGGCAAGGGGTCGCGTTCCTCCAGCACGGCGGCAAGGTCGGCAGCCAGCGGGCCGAGGCCCAGCGACGCGCCCTGACTGAGCAGGTGGGCCAGTCGCGGGTGGGTCGGCAGGTCCAAGAGTTCGCGGCCCTGCGGGGTGATGCGGCCACCTTGAAGAGCACTCAACTCGGTCAGCAGGCTCTGAGCGGTGGCCACTCTGGGCGGCGGCGGAGCGTCGAGCCAGGGCAAAGCTGTCACATCCGCGCCCCAGCCCGCCACTTCCAGCAGGAGCGGCGCGAGGTCGGCGCTCAGGATTTCCGGCAAGCGTGCGGCGGCAAGCAGCGGCTGGGTGCGCTCGCTCCACAGGCGGTAAGCCACCCCCGGCGCAGTGCGGCCCGCCCGTCCAGCGCGTTGATCGGCGCTGTCGCGGGTCACGCGGCTCGTCACCATTTTGCTCAGGCCGCTGCCCGGATCAAATTGCTGGGTGCGGGTCAGGCCGCTGTCGATCACCACCCGCACGCCGTCAAGGGTCAGACTGGTTTCCGCGATGCTGGTGGCCAGCACCACCTTGCGCCGAGCAGGGTCGGGCACAATGGCGCGGTTTTGCTCGGCAATCGGGAGGTCGCCGTAAAGCGGCAAGACAGAGACTTCGGGGTGACGTTCGCGCAGCGCGGCCATGTTGCGGCGAATCTCAGCCACGCCCGGCAAGAACGCCAGAATGTCGCCTTCATCGCTTGCCAGAGCCCGCGTCACCGCGCCCGCCACTGCCGAGGCCGGATCAGCCGGATCGGCGGCGAGGTAGCGCACGTCCACCGGATAGCTGCGGCCCAGGCTTTCCAGTATGGGAATGTGTGTACCCAAACGGGCAGGCAAGCTGGGATCGAGGGTGGCTGACATGATCAGCACCCGCAGATCGTCCCTCAGTGCGCCCTGCACCTCGCGCACCAAGCTGAGGGCCAAATCCGCGTTGAGGCTGCGTTCGTGGAACTCGTCGAAGAGAATCAGGCCCACGCCCTTCAGCTCCGGGTCGTGCTGAAGGCGGCGGGTCAAAATGCCCTCGGTGACGACCTCGAGGCGGGTGCGGGCCGAGACGAGCGTTTCAAAGCGCACCCGCAGGCCCACCGTCTCGCCGACTTTTTCGCCCAGAGTGGCCGCCAACCGCGCCGCCACCGCTCTGGCCGCCACCCGGCGGGGTTGCAGCAGCAACAGACGCTGGCCCGAGAGCCAAGGCTCAGAAAGCAGTTCCAGTGGCAAGCCGGTGCTTTTGCCCGCGCCGGGGGGGGCTTGCAAGATCACCAGCGGGTGCAGATTGAGCGCCGCCCGCAAGGCCGGTAAAAGTTCCAACACCGGCAAGCTCAAGGCGTTACACCAATGAGCCGTCCGCTCAGCGGCGCGTGATCGGAAAAGCGTTCGCGGCGCTCCACCCATACTTCTGTCAGGGGCAGACCCGCCGCCAGGAGGTAATCGATGCGCCAGCCGACATCGTTGTTAAAGGCGTTGGCGCGGTTGCTCCACCAAGTGTATTCGCGCCGATCAATCAAGTGGTCGCGGTGGCTATCGCGCAGGCCCAGCGCCAGATACTGGCTCATCCACTCGCGCTCATGCGGCAAAAAGCCGGGCTTGTTGCGGTTGCTCTGCCAGTTTTTGATGTCCAGCTCCGTATGGGCCACGTTGAAATCGCCGCCGATGATCAGGGGCGGTCTGGGGGCGGCTGTCTTCGTTTCGTTGTCGTCTTGGCTGCTCTCTGCGTCCGGTACAGATAAATGCCCGCGTGTCCACTCGGCAAAGTCCACCAGGACCCGCTCCTTAAAGAGTTGGCGCTCAGGCCGACTCGCGCCGCTGGGCAAATACACGCTGGCAAAGCGGACGCCCTCCACCACCGCCGACAAGACCCGCCCCTCGGCATCGACTTCGGGGTCGTTCATGCCCATCTGCACGTCACTCAGGCCGCGCCGACTCAGCAGCGCCACTCCGCTGTACCCGGCTTTTTGGGCAGGGTGCCAGCACGAATCGTAGCCGAGCGCGGCAAACACCTCCGGCAGCGGCTCAGCGCGGACTTCTTGCAGCAGCAGCACGTCGGGGGCGTGGCGCTCCAGCCAGCCGAGCAGCCCTTTGCTGAGGGCGCTCCGGAGGCCGTTGACATTCAGGGTGGTGACGTTCAGGGAGGTAAGGGAGGACACCCCGGCAGCATAAAGCAAGGCCCCACGCTTCAAGCCCAAATCAAGACAAGATTTATACCACTGAGACCCGCCTTCATGAGAACAGCGCTAGTCTGTCGGCATGGCAGATATCCAGTTTCGCAACGAGTCCGACGGTCAGAGCTTTCAAATGACCCACCCCAAAGCCGCACGCGTGCTGGACGACATCGAGAAGTGGGCGGGCAGCAACGGGTTTGAACACATCACCTTTTGGCGTGACGAGAGCGACAGCACCAAATACTGGGTGCAACTCGGTGAAGACAAGCTCAACTATTGGGTGCATGAATCGACGTTCAGCGAAGGCAAACACGAAGAAGTCGAAATGCAGCTCGACTACGCACGCGGCGCTCAGCGGCGCTCGGCAGCGGGGTACGCCAAGTTCGACAAGTGAAGCGGGCTGAACCAAGTTCATTCGTCCTGCCGGAAACTTGCCGCCTTCTGCTAGCCTGAGCCGCATGCGATTGGTGGTTGGCGTTTCGGGAGGCAGCGGGATGCCGTATGCCCTGAGCATTTTGAGGGCGCTGAGCAGCCTGGATGTGGAAACGCATCTGGTGGTTTCCAGCGGCGCCAAGCGGGTGATGAGCATGGAAGGCGGGCCGCAACTGAGCGACCTGACCGAACTGGTGCACACCGTTCACGACGACCGCGATCTGGGGGCCAGCATTGCCAGCGGCTCCTACCGCACGGCGGGCATGCTGGTGGTGCCGTGCAGCGCCGGAACGCTGGCCAAAATCGCCCACGGCTTTGCCGACAATCTGCTCTCCCGCGCCGCCCACGTGACCCTCAAAGAGCGCCGCCCGCTGGTGCTGGTGACCCGCGAAGACCCGCTGCCGCGCCCGATGTTGCAAAACATGCTGCTGGCCCATGACGCCGGAGCCAGCTTGATGAGCGCCAGCCCGGGCTTTTATCACGCGCCCAAAACGGTGGACGAACTGCTGCATTTCGTTACGGCGCGGGTGCTCGATCAGTTTGGGCTGGAAGCGGGCGATTTTAAGCGCTGGGGCGAGGCTTGACGCTTCCCCAGCGCACCGCGGCCCTGATTCCCGCTGCCGGACTGGGCACCCGCTTGGGGCAGGGGCCAAAAGCATTTGTCACTGTCGGCGGCCTGAGCCTGCTAGCCCGCAGCGTGGCGGCCCTCGCACCACTTGTTGACGAGGTGGTGGTGGCCCTACCGGACGGTTACGCCCTGCATGATTTGAACTTGCCGGGTGACGTCCGCGCCATCACCGGAGGCGCGACCCGCCAAGCCTCGGTGTTGGCGCTGCTGCAAGCCAGTGAAGCCGACGTGGTGCTGATCCACGACGCGGCGCGGCCCTTTTTGCCGCCGAGCGTGGGTGAGGCTGTCAAAGCTGCCGCTGCCCAAACCGGAGCCGCCACCGCCGCGCTGCCGGTCGCCGACACGCTGGTGCGTCAGGCTGGGCCGAACTTGTGGGGCCAACTGACTTCCCGGGAGGGCCTGTGGGCGGTGCAGACGCCGCAGGGCTTTCGGCGTGAGCTGCTGCTGGAAGCCCACCGAGCCGCCGAGAAAAGCGGCATTCAGGCCACCGACGACGCCGGGCTGGTGGCGCGGCTGGGCTTGCCGGTGGCGCTGATTTTGGGGGACGCCCGACTTTTTAAAGTCACCACGCCCGGCGACCTGATCTTGGCCAAAGCGCTGGCACGACTCTGGGACGCCGAGCATGCCTGAAACACTCAAAGTCTTTGCCCCCGCCAAAATCAATCTGGGCCTCTCGGTGCTGGGCCTGCGCTCTGACGGTTACCACGACATCTCCAGCGTGATGCTGCCGCTGTCGGTGGGCGACGAGTTGGAGGTCAGGCCCGCGCCTGAATTGACACTGAAAGTCTTGGGCGCAGACTTGCCGACTGACAGTAGGAATCTGGTGTACCGGGCGGCTGAGCTGTACTTCAGGGCGGCGGGTGTGAAAGGCGGCGCTCAGCTCACGCTGCATAAAGTATTGCCGCTGGCCAGTGGCCTCGGCGGCGGCAGCAGCGACGCGGCGAGTACCTTGCTGGCGCTGGCGCAGCTGTATCCGGCGGGCGTTAATCTACACACCCTCGCCCAGCAACTCGGCGCAGACGTGCCGTTCTTTTTGCTGGGCGGCGCGGCGTTGGCCGAGGGGATCGGGGAGCGCCTGACCCCCCTCGACGCCCCGCCGAGCTGGCTGGTGCTGCTCAATCCCGGTGTGGCGGTCAGCGCCCGCGACGCTTATGTGTGGCTGGACGAAACGGGGGCTTACACCCCGCCGCTGGACGCTCCCGCACTGCTCGGCGCATTGGCAGCGGGCCAGATGGTGCCGTATTTCAACGCTCTGCAAGACGCGGTGGTGGTTCGTCACTCGCCGATTGCCGCCGCGCTCAGCGCCCTCACCCAAATCGGCCTCCACAGCCTGCTGATGAGCGGTTCGGGCAGCACGGTGTTTGGACTGGCCCGAAGTGAGGCGCAGGCGAGAGCCGCCGCCACAAACTTACAGGCCCAGTTTCCGAACTGGTGGGCGCGGGCAGCACAGATTAGGAGTGGACTGGCGGTCTAGACCCCTCCCGCCGTTTCTTCCAGCGTCCCGCTCCCCCGCGTGGCGTCTTGCAGAGCCGCCCCGAACGCCTCCACGTCTTCAGGATAAAGCTGCACCGGCAAGCTCACGCCCGCGCCGCTGTAGCTCTCCTCACCGCGTCCCGTATCGAACTGAACCAACAGGTGATACAGGGCGCTGAGAAACTCGTAGGGCACCGAAACTTGGCGCGTCAGGCGGGGGCGAACTTCAAAACGCTCGGCAGTTCGCAGGCACTCGGCGCAGCCCCCGCCGTAGGCCCGCGCCAGCCCGCCGGTGCCGAGTTTGACGCCGCCGTAATAGCGCACCACCACCACCATCAGGTGATCGAGGCCCTGCCCCTGGATGGCCCTCAGCATCGGCATTCCCGCCGTGCCGCTGGGTTCGCCATCATCGGAGAAGCGGTAAAGCGGGCCAATCTGGTAAGCCCAGCAGTGGTGGGTGGCGTCGGGGTAACGCTCTTTGAGGGCGGCAAGCTGAGCCAGCGCTTGTTCGGGCGTGTCGGCCCGCTCAGCAAAGGCCAGAAACTCGCTGCCGTCTATCACGGCGTCTGTGCGGTGCGGCTGCGCCAGCGTCGCAAACGGCGTCAGGTCGGCGGGTGGCCCAGCCATCACAGCAGCCCGCGCCGCTCCAGTTCGCGTCGGGCGTGAAACAACACCAAACTGCTGGGGCCGTCAAAAATCTGACCCGCTTCCAATTGTTCGTAAATTTCAGGCAGCGGCAAGACCAAGCGCTCGATCAGTTCACTGTCTTCATTTTGGGTGCTCCCCAACTCAGCACCAAACGCCAAAAACGGATAAAACACCGCCCCGCTGATGCTCGGCTGCGGATAAAACCCCGGCAGAGCGACCCACTCGCTCGCCACGCCGCCCGCTTCTTCTTTGAGTTCGCGGGCAGCGGCGCTTCCCAATTCTTCGCCCTCCTCCACTCCGCCCGCCACCACCGCACAGATGCTGGCCCCCAGTGGATAGCGGTACTCGCGGATCAGCACGCCATGACCCGAGGCCGTAACCGGAAACACGAATACGGCGCGGGGGCCGCGTGGCCGGTAGACATATTCGGCTTCCCCGCCGCCGTGCAGGCGCACCACGTCGCGCACCAAGCGGCGCGGCGGGCCGCTGAGTTCGGTGCGGCTCAGCGTTTGCCAGGGCTGCTGCTCGTCGGCAATCAGGTGGGGCCAGTTGGGATGCTCGGTCATGGCCTGAGGATAGGGCCTGGGCCGGTGTGCCGCCACCTGATTACGCCGAGTTAACCCTTGGATGAGACTTGCCTGAGCGCTTCTCACTCCCAGAGTCTTAAAGTAAGGCTCAGACATGCGGGACGCCTTCAAGATCCTTTCATCTGCAAGCTTGTTGCTGGGAGCGCTCCTCACTCAGCAGGTTGCCGCCCAGACTGCTGCGCCCAGCGACCCGTTTGTGCGCGGCGCACCTGCCCAGAGCTTGCCGGGACTGATGCCGCTCACGGCTCCCGCACTGCAAACCAGCACTTCCCCAACCAGCACTTCAGCGCTCAGCAACTCAGTCAGCCCCACCCCGTCCAGTAATCCCCCCTCCACCAGCCGTCTCAGTCCACTTGCGCCGGCAGCGGCCCCCAACGCCAGCGAGTTTCCCGCGCTCGGCTCGCCCCGCGTCTACAGCGAGGGCAGCCAAACCAAAGTGGTCTACGATCTGCCCACCGGCGTCGTCTACAGCCTGACCCAAGAATTCAGCGGCCTACGCCTCGAGTTCCGGCAAGTGCGCTCAGCGCCCAGTGTCACCGCCCAACTCGGTGCCGCTGTCGGTGAATACCGGGTGGCCTCCTCGCCCAGCGGCGTGCAGATCAGGCTCGCCACACCGTTTTCGCTCAGCGCCAAAAGCGGGTGGCGGGCCAGTGAAGCCATCATCGCCTCCGGCGGGCGGGTACTGATTTTGGAACTTGGCCCGGCCATCGGCGGCGGCGCGGCGGCCAGTCTGCGCGGCACGGTGAAAACCGATCCCCCCCCGCCCAGCGAGCAAGCGGTGAGTCCGGGCGGCGTGGGGCTGACCCCGCTTGCGCCCAAAAATAGCCTGAGCACTGCACCGCCAATCAGCTTAAGCCGTGGCGCGGCGACCAGTTCACCCGCTTCCACCGCTTCCGCGTTCAGTTCAGCCGTGGGCCTCGCCGACCCCGCGCAGGGCCTCCTTTCGCCCAGTGACGCGGCCGCGCCCGCCGGAAGTTCGGGAACCAGCGCGGCCAGCCAACTGCCGCCCGGCGACTCGCTGGGCAACGCGGCTGGCGCTTTGCCCGCGCCCGCTGTGGGCCTACCCGGCATCATTGACGGCGATCCCAACATCACGCGCGGCAAAGCCAACGGCAGCCCGCAGGCCGGAGCCATTTTGGCCGCCCCGCGCATCGGCAAAAACCCCGGCGTCACGCGGGTGGTGCTCGACTTGCCGCCCGGCACCAGTTTTCAAATCTCACCGGGAGCGCTGGGTCTGAGCATCGACCTGGTCGGCGTCGGCGCAGATCCGCTCAGTGCCGGCATCGTCAGCAGCGAGCTGCGCGGCTGGCGCTACAGTCCGGCGGTGGCGGGTTCCAGCACGGCCAGCCGCAGCAACGTCTTTTTGCTTTCATCCTCGCCGCTGACTTTGCACAGCGGCTGGCGCGGCGTGTTGCTGCCGCCCGCCAGCGGCTCAGACCGCTCACGGCTGGCGATCGACTTTTCGCCCGCCTTTGCCAACACCACCCCACTTTTGCCTGCCGAGAAAGTGCTGGCCGCCGCGCCGCCCGTGCGCTCATCCGCGCTGACCTTCAACGGAACGGCCTTGGCGCTGCCCAGCGTCGTCATTGACGCCGGGCACGGTGGGCGCGACCCCGGCGCGGTGGGCCTGGTGACCGAGAAAATGGTGGTGCTGGACGTGGCCCTGCGGGTGCGGCGCTACCTTCAGTCGGCGGGCATCAATGTCATCATGAGCCGCGAAAACGACAGCGCCATTTCCAACGACAAAAACACCGACCTCAATGCCCGCGCCGCGCTGGGCTACAACGGCGCTCAGCTCTATGTCAGCATTCACGCCAACAGCATGGAGCCGGTCAATGTGCTCAGGGGCTACGGCATCGAAACCTGGTGGAACAACAACAACGCCGCCAGTTCCGCTTTTGCCGGATTGCTGCAAGCCAACATCATTCAAACCACTGGAGCTTATAACCAGGGGCTGAAAAGCTCGCGCTCGCTGGCGGTGCTGCGCGGCTCGCGGGTGCCCGCCGCTTTGGTCGAAATCGGCTTCGTGGGCCATCCGGTCGACGGCAGCAACTTGGAAGACGACAACTACCTCGAGCGGGTGGCGCTGGGCATCGCACGCGGCATCCGCGAGGCGCTGGTGACGGGCGTGGCCACGCAGGCTAGCAAGTAGAAACGTCCTTAAATTAGCTTTTGCTGCTGTCCCCCAGCGGCACGGTAATTTGTTTGCGGGCGGCCTGTGCGGTGGGGGTCAGCCACACCACGCCGCTGCCGGTCAGGCTATAGATCATGCCCTCGCCGCTGCGGTACGTGCTGAACCAGCCCCGGTCGAACTTTTCGATATTGAACTGCAAACTGCTGGAAAACAGCAAGATCAGGTCGCCGTCTATGCGCATTTCGTCGTTGTTGAGGGTGTGGATTTCGATTTCCTCGAACGGCACCGGGCTCTCAAGAACGAAGTAGCCGGTTCCCTTGAGTTCCGGCGACACCAAGCCGCTGCCGCCAAAAGCGCGGGCATCCAGCATGAGGCGCGGCGACATGTCCATGCTGGTTTCGCACGAGTAAAAAGCTCCGTCGTCGATGATGTAGTTGTCGTTCGGCGAATCTTTTTCACCGATAATCAGGTGCTTGTAAGTGGGTTCTGTCCAGACCACGCCGCTGCCCTGAAAGATGTTGCGCGACGACGACTCGCCCATCGCCCGCCCCGCCGCCATCCGCGCCACCCCGCCGAGCAGGCCGCCCAGCCCGCCACCACCTTGATTGCCGCCGCCCATCCCCGGCGAACTCTGCATTCCGCTCAGCGACTTCATGCGGATATTGCCCCGGCTGAACTGAAAAGCTCCGGGTTGCAGCAGCGCTCCGCCGCCGTCGAGCTTAATCTCGAGGACGTTGGGACGCATTCCCAGGCGGTCAGCGGCGTAGAAGTGCTGCGCTTCGTAGAGGTCGTGCGGCTGCACCGGACTTTGGTACGTGGTGAAGGTCACGCCCTTGCCAGCGGCGGTGTCGAGCTGCTTGAGATTTTCACGGCGCTTTTCCATGCTGAGCCTCCTGCCTTGGAGTTAAAGTAGAGATGAAATCACAGTTTACCTCACAGCACTTTTGCAGGCAGCGCAATGACCTCCTGGCTCTCGGTGACGCGCCTGCCCGCCGCAAAAGTGAGGTCGCCCAGCGGTACACCAAAATGTGAATCCACTTCCAGCAGGCCCAAATCCAGGCCGCTGAGCGCCGCGCTGATCGGCAAGCCGCCGCTGGCACGGGCGTTGACTTCCAGGAGTTTGGGCTGGCCGTGTTTGTCTTCACGGAACTGGGCATTAAAGAGGCCGTCCATCTGAAGTTCGCGGCAGAGGAGGGCCGTCCACTCGCGCATCTGCGGATGCTCCACGGCGGTTTGCAGGTTGCCCAGCCCCACGAGCTTGCGCCGAATTACGCAGGTCAGCAGCTCGCCGCCGCGAGCGAGGACGTCAATGCTGTATTCAAAGCCGGGTAGGGTTTCCATCACCAGCATCACCGGCAGTTCCTGATCCTTAAACAGCAGCTCGGCAGCGGGGTAGCTCAGGCGCAGCGGGTTGCCGCTCAGAAAGTATTTGAGGTCGTCACCCTCGGTCAAAATCCTAAAGCCGATTCCGAAGATGCCGCATGCGGGTTTGATGCAGGCCGAGCCGTACTTGGCTTCGAGTTCGCGGGCCGCCGCCAGCATCTGTGGCCAATTTTGCACGGGCCGCGTTTCGGGCATGGGGATGTGCTCAGCGAAGGTCTGGTAAAAGTGGGCTTTGTCTTCGCACCGCTCAAAACTGGCCGGGTCGGTGCTGGGCACGATGAGGTGGCAACCGGCGGCCCCGATTTCAGCGCGGTGCTGGGCCAAATGTGCGGCGTAACGCCCCGCCACCAGCGCGGCTATGTTGTGTTTCTGCACCGTTTGCAACACGTAGTCCAAATACGCCGCCGCGCTGGGCATCGGCGGCTCGACAAAGCCGTGATCCGCCGCGCCGAGATAGCCCGCGTCCGGTGAAGTGTGGCTGGCCAGCACCCGGTAGCGCCCTGAGCGCTTGACTTGGCGAATGCGCTGCAAGGTGGGGCTAATATTTTTGCTGAACCAAACGGGAGGAAGTGCATCAGGTGAGGCAGTGGACATGAAGACGCATTATGCCGTCCGCTGAGAGCCGGCAGCGCAGGCCTGTGTCTTTAGTACCTGCAATTTTGATCCCTGTGACTTTAATAAATGTCCGGCTTCCCCGCTCCGCTTATAATCGACTCCGCGTTTTTGAAGGCACCTCAGGTTCAGTTCTTTCTCCGCCTTCTTCCCTCAATCTTTTTTAAGGAGCCATTCTCCCATGCGAATCACTGCCGTTTTTGAAAATCTGGCCCAAGCCGAAGCCGCCCTGCAAGACCTCCGACAAGCGGGCGCGGGCGACGCCAAGCTGACGCTGCTTGACCAAGAGGCCGCTGGGAGCCACTCCAGCGAAGCGTTCGGCGACATTTACGCCAGCGCCGAGAGCGGCCTCAGCGCCGAAGAAGGTCGGAAGCGCCCTTTTGGCGACACTTACGACGAAAGCAGCACGCCCGCTGTTCAGCCCACCCAGCTCTCGGCAGAACTGCTGGATAAGGGCGGGGTATTGGTGGCGGTGGAAACCGACCAAACCAGCCTCAGCGAAAACGAAGTGCGGACAATCTTGAATCACTACGCGGTGAGGTAAAGCGGCAAGACAACAGGATCAAAAACCCATGAAGGGGGTCAGTCTGGCCCTCTTTTTTTGGTTCTTGAAACGGGCTTCACTCGCTCGCCAGGGAGTTCGGCACCGAGAGCTTTGAATGCAGCGTGGCAAAGTTGATCTCTACCAACGGGCAAGAAGCAATGCTCATCTACGGGCCTCTAAGGTTGCTGAATTCTTTATGGTGTCTCCTAAATTTCACCACTCCAGCAGGCTGGCCACTATCATCTAAACGTTAAACGCCTTCTGACGGCTGAAGTTTTGGAGGGGGACATTCGGCGGCCTATTGAGCAAGGCGAGCATTTACTTGCGCCAAAAGGAGTCCCGACTTTGTCTTTACCACTTGCTTCAGTGAGTCCGTTTCCCCAGCAGGCCCTCGCCACCTCGCGCCAGATCGTGAACTTGTTGTTCGGCCCGCCAAGTCGGCGCAGCTTCCACGTGCGCTACTGGGACGGCAGCCAGGAAGGCCCATCCGGAAGCACGCCCGCGACAGTGACGCTGACTTCACCGGCTTCGCTGAGGCGAATGCTGTGGCCGCCTTCGGATTTGGCGCTGGGCGAAGCGTTTATTTTCGGTGACTTCGATGTGGAAGGCAGCTTGGAGCACGTGCTGGCACAGGCCGTACAAATCGGCGACCAACTGCTGCGGCCCGCCGTCGCGGCGCGGGTGGCGGCGGCGCTGCTGAGTTTGCCCGACACCAAGCGCCCCACTCCGAACCTGAACTTTGACGACACCAGCAAAACCCACTCCAAAGAACGCGACGCCCACGCCATCCGTTATCACTACGACATCGGCAACGCCTTTTACAAGCTGTGGCTCGACGAGCGCATGGTGTATTCCTGCGCTTACTTCAAAACCGAACACGACACGTTAGAGGAGGCCCAGACCACCAAACTTGACCGCATCTGCAAAAAGCTGCGTCTTCAACCCGGCGAGCGCCTACTCGACATCGGTTGCGGCTGGGGCGGGCTGGCTATTTACGCCGCGCAGCACTACGGCGTCACGGTCACGGGGATTACGCTGAGTCCATCGCAGGCCGAGGTGGCGCGGGAGCGGGCGGAGGCAGCGGGCGTGGGCGATAAAGTCAAGATCGAGATTCGCGACTACCGCGATTTATCCGCCTCCACGCGCTACGACAAAGTCGCCAGCATCGGCATGTTCGAGCATGTCGGGCGGGCCAAGATGCCGAAGTATTTCGCCCAGATCTACAAGCTGCTCCGGCCCGGCGGCTTGCTACTCAATCACGGCATCGTCAAAGAAATTGCCCCCAACTTTATTCACTGGGGCTTTGGAACGGTCGAGCGCTATCTCAACGCCCACTCCTTTTTGCAAAACTACGTGTTCCCCGACGGCGAACTGCGGCGGCTGAGCGAAGTCAATTTGCGGGCCGAGCAAGCCGGTTTTGAAATCCGCGACGCCGAAAACATGCGCGAACACTACGCCCTGACCCTGCGCCAGTGGGTGACGCGGCTCGAAGACCACCACGCCGAGATTTTGGCGCGTGGCCTCGCCGACGAAGTGACGTACCGCATCTGGCGCTTGTATATGGCCGGCAGCGCTCAGTCGTTCACGGCGGGCCGCATCGGCGTGGTGCAAACTTTGCTGGTCAGGCCCCTATCCAGCGGCGAAGCGGGCTTGCCACTGGGCAGAGCAGACATCGAGGCCTGAGCAGTCAAGGAGAGCTGATCCAAACCGCTCAGCTCCCCTCCACCATTTTGACCCAGCTCTCTTTGTCTTCGCCCACCGACAGCACCTTGCCACCGCGTACCAGAGGCAAGTTGAGTGCGGCGGGAAATTCGGCCAGTTTGGAGAGAAAGCTTTCTTCAGAGAGGCGCAGATAAGGCAGGCCGGAATCCTCATAGGCTTTACTTTCTTTGTCCAGGACTCCATCGGAGCCGAATTTTTGCTGAAAGCGGGCCAACTCGCCTTTGCTGATCGGCTTGGTGGCCAGATCCACGAAGTGCACCTTGATACGCCGCTCCTTGAAGAAGCGCTCGGCGGCGCGGGTGGCCGCCGACTTCTTGAGGCCGAACATTTGAACCGTCACTTCAGGCATGGTTTTAGTTTAAGGCGTGCTTGCCCTGCACGGTGTCGCGCATTGGCGGCCTGACTTCGACTTCCCAGCAACAGCCTGAGACTTTGCGGCGCAGTTGGGTTAGGGCAGATCAACCAGAGCGGCTGAGGCGGAGTTTGGAGCAGCCGAGCCGCCCACTCACCCGTTGTGAAAACTGATGCCAGTCGCCGTCAAAGAGAAGCCAAAACCTCAGCTCTCCATCTGTTTTTTAGGCTCCGTACTTCTGCAACTTCAGTGCGTTGGCCATCAAGAGGGGCATGATGTCGGTGCCTTTGCGCAGGGCCAAGCTGCCCCTGAGCGATTCGTCTTCGGTGTAGCGCTGGGCCAAGTCTTTGCGCCCGTATTTGCTGCGGATCAGCAACGGCACCGGATGCCACGAGTGGGTCGCCAACTTGCTGGGCGTGCTGTGATCGCCCACGATGCAAATTACATCCGGCTCCAGCGCCAGCAGATCGGGCAAGAGCGCGTCGAACAACTCGATCTTTTTGACTTTGGCTTTGAAGTCGCCGTCTTCACCAGTCGAGTCGGTCTTTTTGATGTGAAAGTAAAAGAAATCGTACTCGCCCCAGGCGGCCTTAAGCGCTTCGACTTTACCGCTTAGCGCGTCTTCTTCGCCCTTGACTTCCAGCACGTCCATACCGACCAGCGAGGCCAGCCCCTTGTACATTGGGTAAGAAGCGATGCAGGCGGCCCTCAGCTTGTAAATGTCGTCGAAGCTGGGAAAGTGCGGCACGTCCGAATAGCCCCGGAACAGCACCCCATTGACCTGCGTCTCGTCCTTGAGGGCGGCTTCGGCCTGCGTCACAAAGCTGTTGACCAGCGCCGCCGTCGTCTGGCTGGCGTCGTCGTGGGCCACGGCGCTCATCGGCTGCACACCGGTATCCTGCGGATCGA
This sequence comes from Deinococcus psychrotolerans, assembly GCF_003860465.1. Classification (NCBI taxonomy): domain Bacteria; kingdom Thermotogati; phylum Deinococcota; class Deinococci; order Deinococcales; family Deinococcaceae; genus Deinococcus; species Deinococcus psychrotolerans. Next base: position 2,426,442 of record NZ_CP034183.1, on the reverse strand, counting down.
CGTCGCTGAGGTTCGCGCCCAGCGGCGTGCCCTGAGCGCGGAAGACCACCACGAAACGGTGCTCACTCTCGGTATAGATCTCCACCGGAATGCCGTCAATGTTCTGAATGACACCCCTGAGTTTGGTGACAATTTCGGCGTTCTTCTCGTCGCTGGGGCGTCCGGCGCGGCGGTCTTTGATGATCCGGTCGCCCTCCAAGGTGGCGAAGTTGCCGCGCACCGCCACGTCACCGGCACTCAGCTTGACGCCGATGCCCACCGCGCTGAGCGCTCCGCGCCCCACCACGAACTTGAGGGGATCGTAGCCGAATAGGCTCAGGTGGCCTGGGCCGGAGCCGGGGGTGATGCCCGCAGCAACGAGTTCGACTTGGCCGAGCTGCGACTCACGCGCCAGCGCGTCCATGTTGGGGGTTTTGGCGGCGGCCAACTCGGTGTCGCCGTCCAAGTCCATCGGCAAGCCGCCAATGCCGTCCAGCACCACCATCAAAATCTTTTCGTCGGTCTTCTTGGCCAGTTCACGAATGGTCTCGATCATGCCTGCCAGTTTACGCCGCGCTTGTCAGGAGAGCGTGGTGAGTTGTCTGGAAGGCGTTAATGCAGCAGCGTCATCCTCAGCACGCCGTAGATGGCCAGCACCGCGCCCAGCACCTGAATCCAGCGCTCGCCCTTGGCGTACCAAATGGCCAGGCCGCCCAGCGCTACGAACATCAGGCCGATCAAAATGCTGGCGACAGGATCGCCGTAGCGGCCCGCCGCCGCGTAAAGCCCGAAGCCGACCGCCAGCCCCAACATGCCCATCACGGGGCGCAACAAGTTCATGGCGCTGAGTCTAGCGGATCGGCTTTGGGCTCAGGAGCCAGCGCCAGCGGTAGGGCGTCGGCCAAGCGCCACACACCCAAATCAAATTGTGGCAGGCCAAGCTGGGGCCAGAGCCGGAGCGCCAGCGCTTCACCGCCCACCACGCCTTCCAAGAGGCGGCCCACTTCACGCCAGACGCCTGCCCGGAAGGGAGCGAGGTGGGCTTCGGTGAGGGCATCTTGCAACCAAGTCAGGGCCGTTCGGGCTCCGGCTGGGCCTTCCAGCAAGCCTGCGCGGGCTTCCAAGGTCAGCAGCTGAGCGTGCAGGCCCGGATCTGTGTCCGCCGTGCCGGAGGGCGCGACGCGGCGCAGCAGCGCGTGGGCGCGGTTGATTTCGCCCAGCGCCGCACCGATCTGCTCACCGCGCAGCAGCGCTTCGGCCAGCGTGGCCCGCGCCTGAGCCTCGGCGTAAGGGTGGTCGGTCAGCTCGAGGGCCAGTTTGGCGAAGTTCAGCGCCGCCGCCGCGTCGGGCTCGCACAGCACCCGCGAAAGGCGCATGTCAAAAGCCAACACCTGCTCGCGGTCTGAGAGGCCGTGGGCGGCACTCAGGAGCGCGTCTAAGATCTGGCGGGCGCGGCGCAGGTCGGCGTTGTCCCCTTCCGCGCCGGGGCCACGAAACGGATGCAGATACGGCAGCCCCAGCCCGCGTGACAAGTAAATCAGCGCCGCTCGGTACTCGGTGCGGCGGGTGCGGTAAGCGGCCTCGGCCTGCCGGGCATTGGGTTCAGCCAGCAGCGCCAGCGCCCGCGCCGCCGCTCTCAGTGCTTCCGGCCACTGCCCCAGCGCCAAATGCAGCGGAATACTCTCGCTGACGAGGCGGGCCTGCAAGACGGGGTCGGCTTCGTCAGCGGGCGGCTGTACTGCTGTAGACGGCTGTGCCGTGGCTACCTGCGCTGTGAGTGCCTGCGCCGCTCGGCTGCGCTCCAGCGCCGCGAGAGCGTGACCGCTACGCCGCAGGGCGGTGGCGGCGCGGGCCTCGGTGCGGGCGCGTTCTTGGGGAGACGCGCCGCCCAGTTGCAGGCGGGCGCTGGCGTCGTTCAGGGCGCTCAGAGCGGCGGCCACTTGACCCAGCCGCAGGCGCAGGTCGCCTTCCTGAGCGCGGGCGCGGGCAAACAGCAGCGGCGAAGTCGGCGGCACGCTCATCAAAAGGCTCAGGGCGTCGGCCCAGCGTCCGGCGTCCTTGGCAATCAGCCCGCGCCACAGCGTCGCCCGCGCTCCGCTGGAGTCGGTGCGGGGATCCTCCACAAAAGCGGTGGCGGCGCTGAGGTCGCCTTGCCAGCGCTTGAGGGCGGCTTCCACCAGCAGCGCGTCGGCCTGCGCTTCGGCGTGCCACGCGTCCACTGGGCCGGGCCGGTCTAGCGCGGCCCGCACCTCGGGGTGAGCAAGCTGGGCAGCGGCGGCTTCAAACTGGCCCGCGTCCAGACTGCTCTCGGCCAGCTTGATTCTGGCCCACAGGCGCGGCCCGCTTTCCTCTGCTTCCAGCAAAGTAAACAGGGCGTCGCGGGCCTGCGGGTGGTCGTAGCGGCCCAGCGTGGCGTGATGGGTCACTACCCAGCGGGCCACCGCTTGCCGGACTGGTGGCGGAGCCGACTGCCGAACGCGGCTCCACAGCGGCGCGGCCAGGGCCGCCGAGTCGGGATGACTTTCAAACCAAGCCCTCAGCGCGGGCCAGTCGCGCAGCTCGGTCAGCGCCCGCAGCTCCCACTCGGCCCACTCGGGGCGCAGACGGGCAGCGGAGGCGAGGCGTTGCCAGGTTTGGCGCAACACGGTGGGGTCTTGCTGGGCGCTAATCTCAGTGAGCAAGCTGGGCGAGATGGGGCGCGGCTCGGCGGGGTTGACTTCATCGAGGAGCGCCCGCAGATAGGGAGGCAGGCTCTCCAGCGCCTGACCCAGCGCCGCTTCCAGAATGGGGCGCGGGGCGCTGACGCCCACCGGGCCTTGCGCCACTTGCAAAGCGGCCAGCAAGCGGGCGGCCTGCGGATCGGCCAGCAATTTGGCCGCCACTGGCTGCCCACGCTTGGCACTCACCAGCAGCGTCAAGCGGTCGAGGTGCCGTCCAGTTTGGCGCACCAGCTCGTCTGCCCGCGCCGCGTCTACGCTGAGGGTGCTCATCAGGTAGCGGCGGGCTTCGACGGAGCTGGGCTGAGCCAAATGAATCACCTCGGCCCGCAGATCGGGCGGCAGGTCGCTGGCCTCCTCAAGCGCCAGCAAGACCGCCAGCCCCTCAGGAGCGCGGCGCAGCAGGTGTTCAGCGGCCCACGCCGCGCTGCTGACCGGCTCGGCGTCGCGGCCTCTCAGCGGCATGCCCCCAAACTGGCAGCCCCCCAACGAACCGCCCCCGCTGACCCGAATCAGTAAAGCGCCGCGCCCACCCACCACGCACCCCTGCAAGAACTGCTGAGCGGCCCGCGCTTGCTGCTCGGCTTGCAGGGCAAACGGCAAGTTCGGATGGCTCCCGTCCCCACTCCCGAGCGCGGCGCTGATGTCCTCGCCCAGCAGCAAACGGGTCAGGCGCAGCGCCGGAACTTGCCGCGACAACTCGCGCTCCAGATGCTCGATCAGCAAGGTTTTGCCGACGCCCGCTTTGCCTGCCACCATCAGCCTCGGCGTGCGGCCCGCCAAAATGCCGCTCAGGAAAGTGCGGTAAGCCCGCTTTTTGCTGCGGCCCAAAAGTTCGAGGTCGGTGGGCACGCTGGCGGGAAGTTGCAGCGGCGGAGCGCTCAGGCCCGCCTCGGCGTACAGCCTGCTGAGAATGGCGTAAAGCGCCTGCATGTCGGCAGGCAGGCCCACATCCTTGTAAATGATGTTGCGAACCGCCGCTGGATTCGCTCCGCTTGCCCGCATGGCTTCTTCCAGCCAGCGCAGCGAACCGCGCACCCCGCCCGCTCCGCGCTGAGCAGGCAGGTGAGGACGCAGCATGGAGAGCATCTCACGCCAGTTCACGGTAAAAGAGTTGTATCAAAGCTGAGTCCGGCCGCGCTGAGAAGCAGTGTTCCTGCGCGGGGGGCAGCACGCTTTGGGCACTCCTTTTCAAGGCTCGCTCGTCAAGGGCAGGTTCGTCAGGCAAGCGTCAAGCGGTTTGGTTATACTCGGTTCAGTTTCTTAACTTCAACTTATTGATGGCCCCTCGGAGGACTTCTTATGCCCAAACCCGTGCTCAACAAACGCCTGCTGACCACCCTCGCCGCCTTGCTGCTGGGCCAGACCCTCGCCGCCGGCTTACCCGACGCCCAAGCGCTGCTCGACCAAGGCAAGTGGCAAGACGCCGCCAACACGGCGAGTGGCCTCAAGACTGCTGAGGGCTACGCACTGGCCGCTCAGGCGTACACCCTCGGCGCGGCGCTGCTGCCCGACAACCAGAAAAAGGCCCAGTTTGAAAAAGCCCAAAACCTCGCCAAGCAGGCTATTGGCCTCGATGCCAAAAGCGCCAACGCCCACTTTGAGCTGGCCCGCGCCGATGGCCGCTTGGCACAGTACAGCGGCATTTTGCAGAGCCTAGGTCTGGCCGGTGAAGTCAAGCGCGAACTGGACACGGCCATTGACCTGAATAAAAATCTGGCCGCAGCTTACGTGGCGCTGGGCTTGTGGAACGCCGAGCTGACCGCCAAGGGCTTTATTGCCACCCGCGCCACTGGCGCTGACCGCAGCGAGATCGCTCCCAACTTTGAAAAAGCCATCGCGCTGGAACCCAACAACCCCAGCCACAAGATGGAATACGCCAATGCGCTGATTTTGCAAAACAACAAAACCGCCGCCGCCGCCCAACTCCAAAAGATGGTCGCCCTGCCCGCCGACACCTTCTGGGCAAAGCGCGATTTGGAAGCCAGCAAAGCCAAACTCGCCAGCTTGAGGTAAGCTCAACGCATAAAAAGCGGGGCGCGTCCGAATAGGAATGCGCCCCGCTTTTTGGTTGTAAATGCAATTGTGTAAGCCGTTGAGTTCATTCAGAGAGAAACGTTAGTCGCCCCTTACTGCGCCGTGTATTGAGGCGCGTCGCTGCCGGTCGGCTGAGCCTCACTTTGGGTCTGGACGAGCGGCCAGCCCAGCGCTTGCCAGTGCACGCTCCTCGCCGCCGCGTAGCCCGCGCTACCCAGCGCCAGCGCGGCCAAAGCGGTGCGAATCAGCGGAGGCCAGCGGTGAACCTTGGCAAAGGCCCGCGCCGTGTGCTGAGGCGGCCCGAAGTCGCGCAGCGCCGCCGCCCAAGCTTGGGCAGTGCCGTTTGCCTCACCGCTCAGGCTCAGCGAGTGATCCAGCATCCGCTGAAACAAGTTGGCGTACAACTCGGCGGCCACCGCTGCCCGCGCCCGCCCCGGCAAATGCCGGGTGGCAGCGGCCAAGTAGGCTTGCACAGCGGCGGGCGCGGAGTCACTCAGAACAGCTTTCACCACAACGCCCGCAGCGCTTGGTCAAAAATCTGGTAGGCGTCGCGGCGGCGCTTGAGCTCGGCTGCTCCAGTGGAGGTCAGGGTGTAGTAGCGCACCTGCGGGCCACCTCTGGGCGGGGCTTTTTCCTCGGCCAGCACCCAACCTTGTTTTTCCAGGCGGTGCAGGGCAGGGTACAGACTTCCGGCATTGAGTGTGAAATACCCGTCCGTCCGGGCGTCCACTTCTTTGCCGATTTCTAAGCCGTAGCGCTCACCACCCTCCAGCACACTCAGCACGATCAAGTCTAGATTGCCCTTGAACAAATTGGCTTCCATAGAAGCAATCTATCAGATACTGATAATTGAGATGTGGACAGCAGGTTGACGCAGTTTAGCCAAAGAAAAAGGCCCACAACTGGGCCAAGAGGTTTTTTGCGCTGCTTACTGCTGAGCCAGCGGGAACTGAAGCTGCACTTGTTTGTCTTTTTCGTATTGGCAACCAAACGGCACGGTTTGCGAAGCGAATCCTTCGCGGCTCACCTTGACCTGACTGACCATCGACCAACCCGGAATGCGCGGCGGCAGGGCGGTGGAGTTGGCAGGAGGTCGCTGTGAGATGCCTTCGTTAACGCTGCTTACAATATCGCGGGCGTTATAGGACGCGCCAAGTGGAGCGCCGCCCGGCTGCTTGGCAAACTCACTCAACTGATCGGCCAACTTGTCTTTGCACTGCTCAATGAACTTGTATTTGCTCAGGCCGTTGGCCTCGGCGTTGCTGTAAAGGGGGTTGCTGCGAACGGCCCAGACGGTCATGAAGCCGAGCAGCGCCACGCTCAGGAGGAGAGCGACCCACAGCAGCACTTTCCCCGTGGTGCCGCGTCCGCCCTTGTTGTTTTGGTTGGAACTTGGATAAGAATTCATCTTGCCTTCCAGCATAGCGCGGCGGCTGGAGGCAAATCGTCTGCCTGACCAAAATTCTTAAGGCCGTACCGAGGCCTTGCATTGGACGGCGCTCTGCAACTTCTCAACTCTCCTGCCGCCATCCGCTTGGTGGATACGCCCGAAGCGCTAGCCGATGCCAAAGCCGCATGTGTTCCTGCCGTTCTGGTTTACCGTGTCGGCAAGGTAGACGATCTGCACAAGATTCCACTCACGCCAGTCAAGATCAGCAGCCTGAACGTGGTGAGAAGGTAAGTTCAGACCTCCGGCAAATACCCCGCCACCTGGTTCATTAAGTCGCGGGCCGTCAAGTCCATCCGAATCGGCGTGACGCTGATATAGCCGTCTTCCACCGCGCCGAAGTCGGTGTCGCCCGCGTACTCGGCGCGGGGCTTGCCCGACACCCAGTGGTAATCACGGCCTTCGGGATCTTGGCGCGTCACCAGCGTGTCTTCGTAGCGGTGATCGGAGAGGCGGGTCACGCGGACGCCTTTGATGACCGGCGGAATGTTGACGTTAAGGAAGGTGCGCGGCGGCAGGCCCTCCCTGAGCACCCGCTCCACCAACTTGGCGGCGTAGTCGGCCCCCGCCGCGAAGTCGTACTCTCCCCCGTTGCTGATCTGGCTCAGGGCAATAGACGGCACGCCCAGCGACACGCCTTCAATCGCCGCCGCCACCGTGCCGGAATGGGTCAAATCGTCGCCCATGTTGGCCCCCAAGTTGATGCCGCTGACCACCATATCGGGGCGGCCCAGCAAGTTTGCGCCCAGCACCACGCAGTCGGCGGGCGTGCCGTCAACGCGGTAGGCCGGAATTTCACCGAACCCCGCCGCTTTGGTGTGCTTGAAGCGCAGCGGGCGGCGAAAGGTGATGCCGTGCCCGACACCGCTCTGCTCCACGTCGGGAGCGACCACCATCACGTCGGCGATGCGGGCAATGGCGAGCGCCAGCGCCTTGATGCCAGGTGAGAAAATACCGTCGTCATTGGCCACCAAAACGCGCTTGCGGGCAGGGTGTGAGGTACTGGAAGAAGTCATGGCGGTTAGGTTAGCGCGGCTGGGTCAGGGCAATGAGAAGAGTGGCCCATCTTGACTCGGCGCTGTGGCTGAGCCACAAGAGGGGGAGTGGACAGCCGCTCTCCCCACTCCCCCTCTCGCCCAACAAACTCCGCTTACTTCTGCGGCTCGATGGTGACTTTACCGGTCGTTTTGCGGTCGAGGATATCCTGAAAAGCCTGAGCCGACTGCTCAAGCGGGTAACGCGGGCCGACTTGCGGGCGCAGCTTGCCTGCCGCCACCAGCGGAGCAAAGAAAGCCAGCGCGTCCCTGACCATGCTCGGGTCGCCCAGCATCGGGCTGAGCCACACGCCAGTCACGCTCAGGTTTTTCTTCATGAGGGCAGCGGGGTTGATGGTCGCCTGCTCCCCGCTGGCCGCGCCCACGATCATCAGGCGGCCCATATTGGCGAGCATCTTGAGGCTTTTTTGCACCATTTCGCCGCCGGTGATTTCCACCAGAATGTTGACGCCGCCGCTGCCCGCCGCTTCCTTAACAGCGTCTACAATATCCTCGCGCTCGGAGTTGAGGGTCGTCTGCGCTCCCAAGTCGGCGGCCATTTTCATCTTGGCGTCGGTGCTGGCCAGCGCAATGATGTTGAGTTCGAGCGCTTTGGCGACCTGAATCAGCGCCGTGCCAAGTGCGCCCGCCGCACCCTGAATCAGTACCGTTTCGCCTTTTTGGGCGCGGCCCAAAGTAATCAGGGTGATAAACGCGGTGTAATAACTCACCGGAAAAGCGGCAGCCTCGGCGGCGTCCAGACCGTCTGGCACCGGAATGATGCCGCGCAGGGGAACGATGGCGTATTCCTGCAAAGCCCCTTGCCCAGTCAGCGCGGCGACTTGCTGACCCACTTCAAAGCCGGTGACGCCCTCGCCCAGCGCGTCGATGGTTCCAGCAAACTCGCCGCCGGGAATCAGCGGCAGCTTGGTGGGCGTCAGGTACTGACCCTTGACGGCCAGCACATCGGCAAAGTTGATGCCCGCCGCCTCCACTTTGAGGCGCACCTGACCCGCACGGGGTTCGGGCTTGGCAACTTCGCGGAGCTGCATCACGTCGGGGTTGCCGGTTTGTTCGACCCAGATTTGGCGCATGGTCTCAGAATTGGTCATGGCTCTACTTTAAGCGCCTGCTGCCCGCCTAGATGAAGGAGAAGGCACGTTGCACAGTTGGGGAGCGCGTGAAGCGCGGTGTTCGCCTCGGAGTCGCAACAAACGGTGAGGCGCAGTGGTTGACCCGCCCGCCGCCGCGTGAAACCATGAGCGGGCCAACTCAACCTGTCAGACACGTTCCGTCCTCTTCACTCATTTTGGAGGTAATTCCATGAGCATCGTAGACCAGCTTCGCCAGGGCAGCACGCTCGTTTTGACCATCAACAATCCGCCAGTCAACGCCTTCTCGCCGGGCGTGCCGGAAGGTCTGCACGCGGGCCTGGATGCCGCCGAGCAGGATCAGACCATCAAATCGGTGGTCATCATCGGCGGCGGGCGCACCTTCATCGCCGGGGCCGACATCAAGACCTTCGACATGCCCCGCGAGCAGGCCCCCGACCTGCGCGGCTTCATCGTGCGCCTTGACGCCTTCGCCAAGCCCACGGTGGCGGCCATTCACGGCACGGCCCTCGGCGGCGGCCTGGAAGTGGCGCTGGCCTGTACTTACCGGGTGGCGGTGAAAGACGCCATGCTGGGCCTGCCGGAAGTCAAACTCGGCGTGCTGCCGGGCGCGGGCGGCACCCAGCGCTTGCCGCGTGTGGTCGGCGCTCAGAAGGCGCTGGAAATGATGCTGTCGGGCAACCCGATCAAGGCCAGCGAAGCCGCCGGGCTGGGCCTAGTCGACGAAATTGTAGACGGCGATCTGCTGACCGGCGCGGTGAAGTTTGCCGAGGCGCACGCCGATACCCGTCCGCTGCCGCGTATCAGCGAGAAGACCGCCGAGGGCAGCTCCGAGGTGTTCGCCGCCGCCCGCGAAGGCATCAAGAAGACCCACCGGGGTCAGCTTGCGCCCAGTTTCATTATTGATCTGGCCGAGAAAGCCACCACCATACCGTTTCAGGAAGGCTGGGACGCCGAGGCCAGCTTATTCATGCAGGCCAAAGACTCGCCGCAGTCGCGCGGGCTGCGCCACATCTTCTTTGCCGAGCGCGAGGCAGGCAAAATCGCCGGCATCGGCAAGAACACGCCGCAGAGCGAGATCAAGTCGGTGGGCATTATCGGGGCGGGGACGATGGGCGGCGGTATCGCCATGAACTTTCTCAACGCGGGCTTGCCAGTGATGATCGTGGAAACCGCTCAGGATGCGCTGGATCGGGGGCTGGCGACCATTCGCAAGAACTACGAGAACACCGCCAAGAAAGGCCGCATGACCCAGGACGACGTTGAAAAACGGATGGGCCTGCTGACCCCCACGCTTGACATGGCCGACCTCAAGGACGCCGACATCATCATCGAAGCGGTCTTTGAGAACATGGACGTGAAGAAGGACATCTTCACCAAGCTGGACGCCATCGCCAAGCCGGGCGCGATTCTGGCCTCCAATACCTCCACCCTGGACGTGAACGAGATTGCCAGCGTCACCAAGCGCCCCGAAAGCGTGATCGGATTGCACTTTTTCAGCCCCGCCAACGTGATGAAACTGCTGGAGATCGTGCGGGCCGACAAGACCTCGGCCTCGGTGCTGGCGACCAGCATGGCGCTGGCCAAGAAGATCAAGAAAGTCGGCGTGGTGGTGGGCGTGTGTGACGGCTTCGTCGGCAACCGGATGATTCACCGCTACAGCGACGAGGCCCGGCAACTGGTGGAAGCTGGAGCCGCACCGCAGGACGTGGACGCCGCCATGAACGGGCTGGGATTGCCGATGGGGCCGTTCCAGATGGGCGATATGGCCGGGCTGGACATCGGCTACGCCATTCGCCAGCACCAGGCCAAGGTCGCTGGCCAGCCCAAGCCCGACGGCTGGCTTGACCGCATCGTGGAGAAGGGCCGCAAAGGACAGAAAACGGCGGCGGGCATCTACGACTACGGCGAAGACCGCAAGCCCAAGCCCAACGCTGAAGTCACGCAGCTGCTGGCCGACTACCGCGCCGAGCAGGGCATCACGCCCCGTGAAGTCGGGCAGGAAGAAGCCAGCAAGCGCCTGACCTACAGCCTGGTCAACGAGGGCGCGAAGATTCTGGAAGAGGGGATTGCCCAGCGGGCGGGCGATATCGATGTGATCTACATTTACGGCTACGGCTTCCCGGCCTACCGGGGCGGCCCAATGCAGTACGCCGACGAGCAGGGCCTGAAGAATGTGGTGGCCGATCTGGAGCAGTACGGCCAGACGCCCGCGCCTTTGCTCAAGCAGTTGGCCGAGCAGGGCGGAACCTTCGCCGGGTGGGACAAGGGAGAAGGCCGAAGCTGAAGCGCCGTCCACGCCCTTCCTCACTCCCCCATTCACCGGAGCCTGCCTGATGACCAAGGTCGCCTTTCTCACCGACGCGCCGCGTGTGGCGGGCAGCGAAGTGTGGCTGCTCAGCGTGCTGCCGCATCTGCCAGCGCTGGGCATTGCTCCGGCAGTGTTCGTGCCGGTGGGAACGGCGCTGAACAGCTTCGCTGAGCGGCTGACGGCAGCTGGCCTGCCTGTGACCCGCTTCGAGCGTTTGGGCGAGTTGCCCGCCCTGACCCGCGACTTCGACGTGCGGGTGATGCACGCTTGGGGCCTGCTCACCTACGCCCGGCTGCTGCCGAAGCTGGCCGAGCCGCGCTGGGTGGTCATCCACGACCAGCTGGAATTCTTTTATCCGCTGGGCCTGCGGGCTTTCTACGGGCTGGGCTTTCGGCTCACCAAGGGCTGGGGGATGCGCTCGGCCAGCGGCGTGCTGACTGTCTCCGAGTGGGCCGACGACTGGCTGCGCCGTTATGGGTTGCCTGCGTCCGGTTTCGTCAAAAACGGAGTGGACGTGGAGCGCTTTCGGCCTGCCACACAGCAGGAACGCACCGACCTCCGCACCGACTTAGGCTTCACCCGCTTCACCGTACTGGTGCCGGGCCGCTTCGTGCTGGAAAAAAACCAGTGGGCGGCGCTGCGCTCGGCCCGGCACGCCCGCGACCTCGATTTCGTGTTCGTGGGCGATATGGACTCGCTGTTGGGCAAGGTGGCAGTGCAGTTCAAACGGCTGGCCCGCCTCAGCAACGTCCGCTTTCTGGGCCGCCGCCACGATATGCCCGACCTTTACCGCGCCGCCGACGCGCTGCTCCAGCCCACGCTGGCCGAGAATCAGTCGTTGGTGACTCTGGAGGCAATGGCCTCGGGCCTGCCGATTATCACCACGCCGATTCCTGCGCAGGCCGAACTCGTCGAGGACGGCGTGTCGGGCCTGCTGGTGCCGCCTGCCCCGCACCTGCTGGCGCTGGCCCTGCGTCGCCTGTCGGTCAGTCCGGAACGTGCCCGGCAGATGGGCGCGGCGGCGCGGGCGCGGGTACTGGCGGCGCACACACCCCAGTACACGGCAGCGGGGCTGGCCCGACTTTTGCTCTCTGCCGCTTCTCCCATCCCAACGCAAGCCAACGCATCCAAGCCCTCTCAACCAAAGGAGTTCCACCATGCCTGAAGCTGTCATCGTTTCCACCGCCCGCACCCCCATCGGCAAGGCCTACCGGGGCTACCTCAACGACACCCACGGCTCCGACATGGGCGCACACGCCGTCAGCCACGCTGTAAAACGGGCGGGCGTTGATCCGTCCGAGATCGAAGACGTGATCATGGGCGCGGGCAACCCCGAGGGCGCAACCGGCTCCAACATCGCCCGCCAGATCGCGCTGCGGGCTGGGTTCCCGGTCAGCGTGTCGGGTGTGACTGTCAATAGGTTTTGCTCCAGCGGCCTGAACGCCATCGCCATGGCAGCCAACAGCGTCATGGCTGGGCAGGGCGACATCATCGTGGCGGGCGGGCTGGAGAGCATCAGCCTGACCCAGAATGAGCATTCCAACAAGTTCCGGCTGCGCGGCGAGTGGCTTATGGAGCACAAGCCCGCCATCTACATGTCGATGCTGGAAACGGCGGAAAATGTCTCGAAGCGTTACGGCGTTTCGCGCGACGCGCAGGACGAGTACGCCCTGGGAAGCCAGCAGCGCACCGCCGCCGCCCAGCAGGCGGGCAAGTTCGACGACGAGATCGTACCGTACACCGCCAGCATGAAGGTGCAGGACAAGGCCACCGGAGAAATTTCCGACAAGGAAGTGACGCTCAAGCTCGACGAGGGCAACCGCCCCGACACCACGCTGGAAGGGTTGCAAAAGCTCAAGCCCGTCTTCGAGGGCGGCGTCATCACGGCGGGCAATGCCTCGCAGCTCAGCGACGGCGCGTCGGCCTGCGTGGTCATGAGCGCCGACCTCGCCCGTGAGCGCGGCCTCGCACCGCTGGGCCTGTTCAAGGGCTTTGCCGTTCACGGCTGCGAACCCGACGAGATGGGCATCGGGCCAGTCTTTGCGGTGCCGCGTCTGCTCAAGCGGCATGGCCTGACGGTGGACGACATCGACCTGTGGGAACTCAACGAGGCCTTCGCGGTGCAGGCGCTCTACTGCCGCGACAAACTCGGCATCGACCCCGAGAAGTACAACGTCAACGGCGGCAGCATTTCCATTGGCCACCCTTACGGCATGAGTGGCGCACGGCTCACCGGACACGCCCTCTTGGAAGGCAAACGCCGGGGCGCGAAACATGTGGTCGTGACCATGTGCGTCGGCGGCGGCATGGGCGCAGCGGGGTTGTTCGAGGTGTTGTAAGCGTGGATCAGCAAACGGCTCAGGAACTGATGACGCATATCGTTGCGCCTGCTTTTGAGCTGTTTGTTGAACGCCGCAACGCCTCTCTTTTGGAGCTTGACTTTGCCTTGCTCGCCCTCAGCAATGCCGTCAGCCACTTCCCCAACATCTCCGATTGGCCGGACGATGCTGAGTCAAGTTTGGATTATGCGGTGCTGAGTGCTGAGATCAGCAGGCATTGGCCCGAGCTTGGCCTGTATGACCTGAACACTGGAGAAGGATTGACGGATCACTCTTCAGAAATAGGTGACGCGATTGACGACTTGGCAGACATAGCTCTTGATCTGGGGCGTTCACTTGAGATCGCGCATGTCAATGTTTCGGGTGCGGTCTCTCAACTTCGCTTCTGGTACGACGCCCACTGGGATGACCACGCGGCAGATTTACGAAAGCACCTCACTTGGCTTCTGAACAAATAATGGAGACCCCACATGCCCCTAGACCCAGCCCTTAAAGAAGTTCTCCTTCAGTTCGCCGCCGCGCCGCAGCCAAATGGCCTCGACGAGATGCGCCAGATGGTGATTGCCAGCGCCGAGCGCACGCCCAAGCGCCCCACCAAGATCGCCGGAACCCGCGACATGCTTGTTCCTGGCCCCGAATCCGAGTTGCCCGCCCGCCTGTACTTACCGCTGGGCGCAAAGCCTGAAGGCGGCTGGCCGCTGACGGTCTTCTACCACGGCGGCGGCTTCGTCGCTTACAGCATCGAGACGCATGATCAGGTCTGCCGCGAGCTGTGTGAGGGTGCCAATACGGCGGTGCTGAGCGTGGACTACCGCCTCGCCCCCGAGCATAAGTTTCCGGCCCCAGTGGACGACGCCTACGCTGCCTTCGTCTGGGCTGCCGAGCACGCGGGCGAGCTGGGCATTGATCCCTCCAAACTGGCCGTATCGGGCGACAGCGCAGGCGCGAGCCTTAGCATTGCCGTGACCCAGCGTGCCCGCGACGAACACGGCCCGGCCATCAAAGCGCAACTGCTGATCTACCCGGCAGCCGATTTCGTCAACACCGAGCGCTACCCCTCGCGCAAGGAAAACGGTGAGGGCTACTTTCTGACCGAGGAGCGCATGAAGTTCTTCGGGGAAATGTATCTGGCCGAGGCCGCGCACGGCGAGCACCCGCATGTCTCGCCGCTGCACGCCGCCGACCTGAAGAACCTGCCACCCGCGCTGGTCCTCACCGCCGAGTTCGACCCGCTGCGTGACGAGGGAATGGCCTATGCCGAAGCGCTGGGGGCAGCGGGCAACCGCGCCGAGCAGCAGAGCGGCCCCGGCATGATTCACGGCTTTGCCAACATGACTGGCGTGTCTCCGGCAGCGGCGGAGTTAATGGATAGGGCGGCGGCTTGGCTGGGCAGGGAACTGGCGGGCACAGCTTAAGGCAGAGACTTTTAACCTGTCTGACAGGTGCGCCGAGTCTGCGCTAGAGTGAGGGCGTTCAAAATCCTTCACCCGCTCTTTGCGCTCACGCCCATCAGGAGGTTGACTTTCGTGGCCCCATTTCTCTCCAAACGCGATTTGCAGTTCCAGCTCTATGAAGTGCTCGACACCGCTTCCCTCCCCAGCCGCCCGCGCTTCGCGGAGCATTCCCGCGAGGTCTACGACGACGTGCTGGCGCTGGCCTACAACGTGGCCGATAAGTATTTCGCCAACCACGCCCGCGAAGCCGACCTCAACGAGCCGCATGTCGTGGATGGCAAAGTGCAGCTCGTTCCCGGCGTGCAGGCGGCGGTCAACGCCTTCCGCGACGCTGGATTTTTCAGCGCCCACCACGACGAGGAGTTGGGCGGCCTGCAACTCCCCTGGGTGGTGCTTCAGGCGGTGCAGGCCAACTTTCAGGCCGCCAATGTCGGTTCCAGCGGCTACGCCTTTCTGACCATCGGCAACGCCAACTTGCAGCGCGAGTTTGCTTCCGAGGCGCAGCAGGCCAAGTACATGATGCCGCTGCTGGAAGGCCGCTGGTTCGGGACGATGGCCCTCAGCGAGCCACACGCCGGAAGTGGGTTGGCCGATATCACCACGTCTGCCACGCCAAGGGAAGACGGCAGCTACAACATCTCCGGCAGCAAAATGTGGATTTCCGGCGGCGAACACGAGCTGTCCGAAAACATTGTCCATCTGGTGCTGGCCCGTATCAAGGGCGCTCCAGTGGGCGTCAAGGGCATCAGTCTATTTATCGTGCCGCGCTACCGTGTGGGCGAGGACGGCGGCGTGGGCGAGTCCAACAACGTCGTGCTGGCGGGCCTCAATCACAAGATGGGCTACCGGGGCACCACCAACACGCTGCTCAATTTCGGTGAGGGCGGCGAAACGGTGGGCGAACTGCTGGGCGAAGCGGGGCGCGGGCTGGCCTACATGTTCAGGATGATGAACGAGGCCCGCATCGGCGTGGGCATGGGCGCGGTGATGCTCGGCTACGCCGGATACCTAGCGAGTTTAGAGTACGCCCGCGAACGCAAGCAGGGCCGCCACGCCAGCAACAAAGACCCGCAGAGCGGCATGGTGGCGATCATCGACCACGCCGACGTGAAACGCTTGCTGCTGCGCCAGAAGTCGTTCGTGGAAGGCGGGCTGGCGCTGGGCCTCTACGCCTCAGCGCTGGTGGACGAGATTCAGACCGGGCCGGAAGCGGAGAAGCCCGATAACGAACTGCTGCTCGATCTGCTGACGCCCATCGTCAAATCGTGGCCCAGCAAGTACAGCCAAGAAGCGCTGAGTGACGCCATTCAGGTGATGGGCGGCGCAGGCTACACCCGCGATTATCCGGTGGAAATGTATTACCGAGACAACCGCCTCAACCCCATCCACGAGGGCACCGAGGGCATTCAGGGCAATGATCTGCTGGGCCGCAAGCTGGGTCAGGCAGGCGGGCGAGGCTTACAGGTGCTGATGGAGAAAATGCAGGCCGACCTTCAAGCATCCGAAAGCTTGGACGGCCTGACCGAGATTCGCGCTGCCCTGCAAACCGCCATGCAGGAATGCCAGACGGCGTTTGGGGCCATTCTCAAACGCGCAGCCGAACTTGGCCCCGATCTGTTTCTGGCCAACGCCAACAGCGCCCTGGAAGCCCTCGGCCACACCGTCATAGGCTGGATGTGGCTGCGGCAAGCGGCAGCGGCGGCCAAAGCCTTGCCAAACGCCAAAGGTGACGACTTGGACTTTTATCAGGGCAAATTGCAGGCTGCCAAATTCTTCGCCATTTACGAACTGCCCAAAATCAAGTTTCACACCGACCTCCTCGCCAGCGCCGATCCCACCACCCACGACATGCAAAGCAAGTGGTTTTAGGGTGAATCACACCGCAGCGTTCACGAACCGGAAGAAGATCAGGGGTTGGAAGACCCAGATGAAGCGCATCGAACGCTGGCGCACAGAGCATCTGACACCTGACTGGCCGCACTTTGAGCGCTACGATTATGACTACTGCAAGATTCAGATTGATCCTTGGAACCGCCTTATTGAGCGAGAACCGCCTATCTGGTTGGGGCGGCAGATGATTCACGGTCTGCTGGACATTCACGACTCTTGGACTTTGGCGTCCGGCCCGGAGGTGAAGTACCTGAAACTCTGGTTGAAGTGGCCTTACTTGACAACGTCGCAGGTGGTCATGGCAGGCGAGTCGCGGGCGTCTTGGTACGGTGGTGTGTTCCGACCTGTTGCCGACTTAGGGTGGGCAACGGAGAGGGGATTTCCACCGCAATTCGGCCCAGCCCTGCTCAAACGCTTACAGGGCTGGGACTGGCAGGAATGTCTGGATGAAGTGGAGGTTAAACGCGCAGACCTTCCGGCCAGTTGGCTAAATAAACGCCCTTATAGTTCCCTCCTTTCTGAAGGTGGCCGCTCTGTCACGCTGGTTGAAGTAGGCCGAGTCTGGCTAGGCAAGGAAAGGGTTCGAACGTGACAGGAGACCGCCGCCCCATCGCCGCCCGCGACTCTGGCGTGATGCAGCGCCTCGCGGCGTGGCTGATTTTGCGGCGGGCCTCGGCCAACGACATCTCGCTGCTGGGAATGGGAGCGGCGCTGCTGGCTGGGGGGTGCTTCGCCTTGGTACCGTCGCTGCCTCAAGCGACTTGGGTCTGGTGGCTATTGGGGGCCGCGCTGGTTCAACTGCGCCTGCTGGCCAACCTGCTCGACGGCATGGTGGCAATCGGACGCGGTGTGGCCTCCCCAGTGGGCGAACTCTTCAACGAAGTGCCAGACCGCGTGTCGGACACCACAATTTTGCTGGGGCTGGGCTGGGCGGCTGGCGAGCTGTCGCTGGGCCTCGGCGCAGCTCTGGCGGCCATGACCACCGCTTATATCCGCGCTGTGGGCCGCTCAGCGGGTGCGCCCAGCGACTTTCGCGGCCCGCTGGCCAAGCCGCAGCGCATGGCCCTCGTCACGCTGGCGGCGGTGTGGTGCGCGGTCACGCCCGCTACTTGGTCGGCGGCGGTTCCCACGCTCGCCCTTTGGGTCATTTTACTCGGCGCCGCTTTGACGGCAGCGCGGCGACTCACCGGCATCTCGCAAGCCCTCAGGAGGCTCCATTGAATACCGTCCCAGACACCAGCCCACTCAATACCGTTCAAGTTTCTGGCCGCAGCATGGCCTACACCGAAATTTGCCCCCAGAGTCCCAAAGCCACCGTCCTCTTTTTGGCGTGGCTGGGCGGATCGCGCCTTGGCTGGCAGAGCGTGGTGGGCGAGATCGGCAAGGACTTTAGGGCGCTGGCCCCCGATCACCGCGACACCGGCGACTCTCAGATGGTTGAGGACGCCTACACCCTGCCCGACTTGGCCGATGACGCCGCCGAATTTCTCAAGGCTCTCCAAACCGGCCCCGTGTTCGTGGTGGGCCTCAGCATGGGCGGGATGGTGGCGCAACATCTGGCGCTCAGGCACCCCGAGTTGGTGCGCGGCCTGGTGTTGGTGTCCACCACAGCGGGCGGAGCAGGCGGCACTCCCGCCACCGAGCGCGGGCGCAACGCTCTGTTTTTGTCCACCGAAATAGAAGCGGGAGAGCGGGCGCGGCAAGCTTTGGCGCTGATGGCCGCTGACGGCCTGCTGGAGCGTGACCCCGCCGCCTTCGACGCTGCCCAGCACAATGCCGAGCAGCATCCCCAGAGCGCTGAGAGCTACAAGCGGCAGTTTCGGGCCATCCGCAGCCACGACACCACCGCCGAGCTGAGCCAAATCAAAGTACCGACGCTGATTTTGCACGGCGAAACCGACGATCTGATTCCGCTGCCCAACGCTCAACGCCTCGCCGAGAGCGTCTCTGGCGCAGACCTCAAAACTTACCCGCAGACCGGACACATGCCGCAAGTAGAGCGGCGAGACGAGTTTCTGGCCGACTTGCGCGGCTTCCTGAAACAGTACGCATGAAGTTCTTGCTGCTGCTGGGCTTGCTGGGAGTCGGCGTCGTCTCCGCGCAGGCCACTTCGTTCAGTGACGGTTTCGCGCTGCCGTCCGGACGAATTCAGTGTCAGTTTAGCGACGAGGGAAGTCCGCCCGCGCTGAGCTGTGAAGTGCAACTCGCACAGTTCAGGCCGCCCACCCGGCCCGCCGACTGCCCGCTGGCCTGGGGCGATTCACTGGGCCTGGGCGTCACCGGCAAAGCGTATTTCGTCTGTCACGGCGACACGGTGTTTGATCCCTTGCGGCCCGCGCTGGCTTACGGCAACACTTGGCGCACGCCCGGCCTGACGCCAAATGGCCGGATCACCTGCCAGTCGCGCCCCAGCGGCCTGCGCTGCACCAATACTGATGGGCACGGCTTCGAGCTGGCCCGCGCTTATTACCGGCTGTTCTGAATTCACTCAAAGGAAAATCCTATGCCCCTACAACCCCTGTTTGACCTTACTGGAAAAGTCGCTCTCATCACTGGCGGCTCACGCGGCCTCGGCCTGCAAATTGCCGAAGCGCTGGGCGAATACGGCGCGAAAGTGGTGCTGACCGCCCGCAAGCAAAACGAACTCGACGAAGCCAAAACCCACTTGGAAGGCTTGGGCGTGGAAGTCATGACCATCCGCAACGACCTGAGCGATTACCCCAGCATCGAACCGATGGTGCAGCAAATCGTGGACGCTTGGGGCCAGATCGACATTCTGGTCAACAACGCCGGAACCACTTGGGGCGCAAAAAGTCAAGATCACCCACTGGACGCCTGGGAAAAAGTCATCAATCTCAATATCAACGGTCTGTTTCTGGTGACGCAGGCGGTGGGCAAGCTCTCGATGATTCCGCGCCGGAGCGGGCGGATCGTCAACATCGCCTCGGTGGCAGGGCTTCAGGGCAACGGCATGGGCATGATTCCCACGCTGGCCTACAACACCTCCAAAGGCGGCGTGGTCAACCTGACGCGCACGCTGGCCGCCGAGTGGGCCGAGCATAACATCACCGTCAACGCTATTTGCCCCGGCTATTTCCCCACCAAGATGACCAAAGGGACGCTGGATTACGGCATGGAGCGCATTTTGGCCGCCACGCCCCTGCGCCGCATCGGCAACGAGCAGGACTTGAAGGGACTGGCCCTGCTGCTGTCCAGCGACGCTTCCGCCTTTATGACTGGCCAAAACATCGCGGTGGACGGCGGGGCCATGTTGATATGAACGTGTTGATATGAATGGCGTCGGTTTAGAGAGCGAAGGCGCACGGCGGCTCGTCCAATTGGCTTTGGAAGGGAGCGGCTATTCCAAATGGATCGGTGTGCGGCTGCGTTCGTTTGCGGCGGGCACAGTCGAGATTGAGCTTGACTTGCGCCCCGACCTCACTCAGCATCACGGGCAGGCGCACGGAGCCGTCATCGGTTACCTCGCCGACACTGTGAGCGCTTGGGCAGCCGCCAGCTTGGGGGGCGACGTGGTGACGGCGGAATATAAACTCAATTTTCTGACGGCGGCACGCGGCGAAGTGCTGTGGGCGCGGGGCGAAGTGCTGCGGGCTGGGAAACGGCAAGCGGTGGTGCGCTCGGATGTCTACTCGCTCCGTGGCGAGGAGCAAACCCATGTCGCCACCGCTCTGGCCACCATCGCGGTGATCGGGCCGAGGAACTAAGGGCCAATCAAAGTCGAGCAGTGACTCTCGCTCCAGTCTTGCGCCGCAGCGGGACAACCCTGAGCCGCCGACCAAGCCGAATAAGTCGGGCTTAAGGCAGCCCACGCTGCGGCACAAAGTCGCCTGAGTTACCCCTAAACACGACCCACAAACCGCAGATACAGCAGCCGTAGCGGTCAAGCTTATCCCCAGCCCCACAGGAGGGTTATGCAGCCCAGCGAACTTCAGTCTCACCTCGGCCAACAAATCGCGCTTTCCGATTGGCTAGAGATCACCCAAGAGCGCGTCAGCGCTTTTGCCGACGCCACCAGTGATCATCAATTTATTCACGTCGACCCCGAGCGGGCGGCCCAGACTCCCTTCGGGGGCCCCATCGCCCACGGCTTCCTGACGCTCTCCCTGCTGGCGGGTGAGTTCGCCAATCTGGGCGGCAGCCTCCAGCTGGAGGGCGCAAAAATGGTGGTCAATTACGGCCTGAACCGGGTACGCTTCATTGCTCCGGTGCGGGTGGGCAGCCGCTTACGCAACCGCGCAGTGCTGCAAAGCGTGGAAGAAGGCGCAGGGTATTTGCAAGTGACAGTGCTCAACACCGTAGAAATCGGAGGGCAAGACAAGCCCGCCATGATTGCGGAGTCGCTGGGGCGGGTGTATTTGTAGAAACCTTTTGAGAAGCTTTAAATCGACCGCAGGAGTTCAGCGCGGACTTGCTCGGCGTCACTCGGCCTTTTGGCCGGATCAGCTTCCAGCAAGTTGGCGCATAGCTTTTCCAGCGGCTCCCCTGCCAAATCTGATTCACCGTCTGCCGGCAACTCACCCCTCAGACCCCAGTACAGCAGCACGCCCACGCCGTAAAGATCACTCTGCGGCCCCAACACCTCGCCGCGCTGCGCTTCGGGCGACTGAAAAGCGGCGGTGCCAATTCGGAGCGGCACGGCAAAGGTTTCGCCGATCGGCCCCGACAAATCGTAGTCCAACAAAGTGGCCGCGCCACTCTTTTGCACCAAGATGTTATCGGCCTTGACATCCCGGTGCAGCCAACCGCCCGCGTGCATGGCCGCCAAACCCTCCAGCACGTCGCTGAGCGTCCGCACAAAAGCGGGACGCTCACGCTCAAGGGCAGGGCGAAAACGGTAGCGGCTAAACAACTCGGTGCCTTTGGTAAAGCGCAGCACCACTGCTGGCTGGCCCGCCACTTCGCTGAGCAGCATGACTTCAGCCAAATGCGGCCCGCGCACCCGCATCCTGGCTTCTCTCGCGGCGTGATCGGCCAGCGGCGGCGCAAACAGCTTGACCGTGTAAGCTTCTCCGTCGTCGCCCAGCGCTACATACACCAAACTGGACGCGCCCTGTCCCAGCGGACGAATCAGGGTGTAGTGGTCAGCCAAACGGGTGCCAGCGAGCGACATACCTTAGCCTAGCGCTTCATATCTGACACGAACCCCTCAAGCCACTCTGGATTTTATGAACCCGTCTGCTGCGCCCGTCTTGCCCTTCAAGTTTTTGAAGCGCTCTCTACCCCTGCTCTGACCACCTCCGGCGCGGCCTGCCCCCACCAAGTCCCGCATTCTTTCATGCTAGATGGGCTATTCTTTGCAAGATTGCTTTTGACTGCCCCGCTTCCGCTGACCCAGATGGAATTCAGCGGGCGAAAGCGGGGCGGCCCTTGCCAAAGATCAGGAGTCAGATGACCAAACTCAAAAAACCGCCGAACGCCTTCCAGCGCCTCTGGAAAGAATTACTTGAGCCGATTGTTTTTGCAGTCGTCATCACTCAGTTCATTGCGACCTTGGTTGGCGTAGACGGCGTGAGCATGATGCCCAATTTGCGCCACCATGAGCGCGTGCTGGTGCCCAAATACGAAACGTGGCTGCATAAGGTCGGCATCGGGGACTTCAAACGCGGTGACATTCTAATTTTCAAGCCGCCCGCCGCTGCCGAAACCCGCACCTTCTTTAATTTGTGGACTTACCGCCCTTTCCTGATCAAACGGCTGACCGGCCTCCCAGGCGACAAGCTCCGCATTTCAAAAGGCGTCGTGTTTGTCAATGGCAAAGCGCTGAGCAACAATTACACCGCCGATTACTGGAAGTCGCAGGGCTGCTGGGATACGGACAGTCCAATTGCCAATCAAATTCAGTCGAGCCTCAAAGGTATTTTGACGGATCAAGCTGAAATCACTATTCCTGCCGGAGAGTATTTCGTGATGGGCGACAACCGCACCGAGAACGGCTCGGAAGACTCGCGCCTGTTCGGGCCGATTCCGCTGCGGGATATCGCAGGCCGCGCTGCCGCCGTGATCTGGCCGATCATGCGACAGGAGAACGCCAAGTACAACTGCGCCATTCAAAGCGCCAACCCTGCCGACTATGTGACAACCAGTGGTAAAAGTAACTTGAACTGGCGTATGTTGACGCGGCCTGAAACCTTTAATCAGGATTTTGGGAAGTAAAACGTACGGGCTGTAGAGATTAAAGAATAAAGCATAAACTGAGATCGGGACGGCAAAATCTACCGTTCCGATCTCAGTTTATAGAGATTCTCCATAATCCATAAAAATTTCGGTCACTCACTCATGCGCTTTGGTCTCTACCCTTCAAAATTTGCGTTTTGACTTCTCAGTACCCCTTCCCCAACTCCACTTTGTTCTTCGGCTCCTCGCCGCGTGCGAGTTGGCCCAGCACGGCCTCGGCATAGTCGGCGGCCCGCTGCTGCATATCCTGAGTGGTGCTGGCAATGTGCGGCGTAATCAGCACGTTGCCGCGCCCCCAAAGCGGGTGGCCTTCCGGCAGCGGCTCGGGGTCGGTCACGTCCAGCACCGCGCCTCCCAAGTGGCCATTATCTAGAGCCGAAACGAGCGCCGCCGTGTCCACCAGTTCGCCGCGCCCCAAGTTGTAGAGCCACGCGCCGGACTTGAGGCTGGCCAGCACCCCAGCATTCACGATCTGCTTGGTGGCGTCGGTCAGCGGCAGCAGCAACACCACATCGTCCGCCGTGCTGAGCGCCGCTTGAATCTCCTGCGGCGTGCTGCTGGAACGCAGGCCGGTGATCTGTGCGCCGAAAGGAGCCAGTAAGTCACTGAAAATGCGCCCGATGTGGCCGTAGCCCCACACCACCACGTTGCGCCCTTTCAGCGTCCACAGTTGTCCGGGGCGCTCCCAGCTCCCTGCCTGGGCAAAGCGGATCAGGCCGCGCCCCGCCGCCAGCAGAGTGGCCGCCGCGTGCTGGGCTACCGCCTCGTCGTGCAGTTCGTGGGCATTGTAAAGGGTCACGCCGGGCGGCAACATCTCGGGCCAGCCGTCGATTCCGGCGGTCAGGGTCAGCACCCACTTGAGGCCGGGGTGCAAGAGAACTTGTGAGCGCAACTTTTTGGGCATCCCCCACGCCACCAAGCCTTCAAATTCACCTTCAGGCAAAAAGTCGGCGCGGTAATAAGCAGACTCAGTACCCTCGGCAGTTATGGCGCGAAACTCCGGCAGATCAGGCATCAGGACGCGGGTGGGCGTCGTTGTGGGCGGCTTGGGCATCATTCCATTCCTCCAAAGTAATTTCCATGTGAACGTCGGTGCGCTTGGCGTGTTCGGTGCGGCCCATTTCGCGGAAACCGCTGGCCGCAAACGCCCGCTGAGCGCGGCGGTTGTGCAAAAAAGTGGTCAGCCGAATGCGCCTCAAGGTCGGTTGGCGCGTTCCAAAGGCCCAGTCCAAAGTGGCCTGCACCGCTTCGCGTCCGTAGCCCCCCCCCCAGAGTGTTCGCTCGCCGATCATCACGCCGAGGGTGGCGGTGGTGGGGCGTGAGGGCGGCGAGGGGCGCAGGTCGTAGAGTTCGATGCTGCCGATGAGGCGCTGATCTTCGTTCATGATGCCAAAGCCGTGACGTTCGCCGCTGCGCTCCTCGTCTTGCATCACTTTGCGGAACAACCACTCTGGCAGCCGGATCGGTTGAGCGCCGTTCCAATCGGCCAATTCGCGGTCACGAAAATAACTGTACAGGGTGCGCCACTCGGCATTGTTCATTTCAAGCAGGGGTTTGAGCCTTACCCGCCCCCAATTCAGCTCAGCCCGCTGCTGTCCACTCATCGGCTCCATCTTATCGGTAAACACCGGCTGAGCGGCAACCATGGTATGAGTGGGCTAAGCACTGCGAGCATCCGGCGGATCGACATACACCGTTTTTTGCTGGGTGTAGTGGACTTGCCCCGAAGGAGCGCCCTTGGGCCGCCAGACGTGCTTGATGCGGGTGTAGTCCACCGGCACGTTGCCGCTGAGCCGCGCTTTGCTGTGCTGAGCGGCGAGCTGGGCGGCGTACAAGATATCCGGCAAATCGAGGTCGCGCCCGCCAGTTCTGACCAAGACATGCGACCCCGGATAGCCCTGCACGTGAAACCAGTAATCCGTGCTGCGCCCCAAGCGGTGGGTCAGCGTAGCGTTTTCTTTGTTGTTGCGGCCCACCAACACCTCGAAGCCGCCGGGCGAGGTGTACCGCGCTCCGTAAGCGCTGCGCAGCGGCTGCTCGGCGGTGAGTTGGGTTTCGAGGGCGGCGAGCTGCTCCAAGCTGGAGGCGTCCAAGTCACTGAGGCGGCGCTCGACCTCGGCGTAATCCTCGCGCAAGGTGGGTTCGCGCTCGGCCAGCCGCTCGAACACGTCTTCGCGGCGGCGGGCACGGGTGTAGCGCTTCTCGGCATTTTGAATGGCGCTCAGGGATGGTTCTAACGCAATCGGCACTTCGCCTTCCCCAGAAAAGTCGGGCAGCAGCGCCGACGACGCGCCCGCCTCGACGGTGTGGGCGTACGCCATCAGCAAATCGGCTTCGCGGCGGTCTTGGGCGGCCTCGTCTAAGCCGAGGGTGGCCCGCTCCACATCGCCGAGTTGGTGGGTCAGCAGGGTCAGGCGCTTGGCCAGCGGTTCACGCAGCGCTTTGCGGAGTTGGGCAGCTTTCTCGGCGCGGGCCGCTTCGCGCGAGGCGTCGTTGAGGCTGGCCTCCGAAGCGCTGAGGGTCGGGTCAACGACCAGGCTTTTGAGGGCTTCTAAGACCTGCGGCCACCGCTCACCCGCTACGCCCACAAAGCCGGTACGGCGCACCAATTCGGCGCTGAGGCTCGGCCCCAAACCGTCAATCTGCTCGCGCCAACGGGAAACCGGCAGGTCAGCTAAACTTTCAGCCTCCTGCGCCGTCATCGTGCGCGGATCAAACTTGTCATAAGGCGGCGGCGGAACATACGCACCCCCGCTTCTGACGGTGCGGAAGCGGTTGCGGCTGTTGGTGATCTCACGTCCGGCGCTGAGAATCCGGCCTTGCCAAGCGTCTGCGTCTTCTTGCAAGGGTTCCAAGACCAGCAGGTTGGTGTTGCGTCCGGTCAACTCGAACAACAGTCGCACGGCCGACACGTCCACAAAGCCGCCCTCACCCGCGAAGGCAAACTGGGCCACCCGGTCAAGCTTGAGTTGCTCGGCGCTGAAGAGTTCACCGCGCACTTTGGCCGCCAGAAAGCGCTGAAAGGCGTTGTGGGCGTCGCCGCGCAGCCGCTCACGGCTCAGGTAAATCACCGGCTGCGGCGGGCGGTACGACAGCACCAGATTGCTAACGCCCTTTTGACCTTCAAAGAGCAGCGCCGCCGATGTCTCATCAGGAAAAACCCAGCCCAGCGTGCGGGCCGGTAAATGTTCCCGAAGCTCAGCGAGGGTGCGCGATAGAGCTAAACCTTCCATAAGCTTTTATTGTGCCGGTTTTGCAGGGGGCAAATGGGAAATGAAGTACCCCTTCGCCCCCTCACAGCAGGCCGCTCCTCTCCTATTTGCCCAGCACGAACTGAATCAGCCGCTTGACCGCCGCGATATCCGACGGGTTGCTGACTTTGTAGCCGTTGACGAATAAGGTCGGCGTGGCATTGACACCCGCCGCTAGGGCTTCTTGCAGTCCGGCGTCTACGTTGGCTTTGCCGCCCCGGTTGGCGAGGCAGGTTTTGAAGGTGTCCCCGCTGAAGGTTTTGGCTTTACCACCGGCAAGCTGAGTGGCCAGCGCTATGAAATTGGGATTGGGATTGGCGGCTTTCGTCCAGACCGTCCAGTTGGGGGTATCAAACAGCGCGTCTTTGTAAGCCCAGAATTGACCCTGCGCGGCGGCGCACTCGCTGGCTTCGGCGGCGGCGCGGGCATTCGGGTGGATTTGCTCCAAGGGAAACTGGTGAAATTCAAAGCGCAGGGTGTTGCCGTAGGTTTTTTGCAACTCCGTTTGCAGCGCAGGCCAAGCTTGCTGCTCGAATTGCTGACAAAAGGGACACTGAAAATCGCTGAAAAGCCGCAGCACCACCGCCGATTTGCTGGGGCCGAGCGTATTGGCCGTGCTGATAAACACCTTGCTGGGCACCTCCGCCAACTTGAGGCTAAATTGCAGGCGCTGGCCCATTTGCTTGGTAATCACTTGGTACTGCTCGGCGCTGATGGTCATACCGGCTGGAGTACTCAGTTGCGGCTTGACCTGCGGGTTGCCGAGGTATCCGGCGTAAGGCGTCGCCAGCCCGTCACCGTAGCCGCTCAGCACGCCGAGCAGTTGGCCCGCTTTGGCCGCGTCCGGCGTCGGCAGCGTCACGGTTGCGCCCGCCAAGTACGAACCCCGACTTACCAGCGTGATCTGGGTGCCGTCGGGGGCGGTGAGGGTATTGCCGCTTTTGACGTAAGCCGAGAGCAACGGGTTACCGTCCAGCGAGGTGCTGAGGTTGCCGACTTGGGCCAAGGCCGCGCCGCCGAGAAGCGCGAGTGACAGCGAAATAAAGCGAGCAAAACGAATCATCCCGCCATTCTAAGCGGGATGATCCTTCAGGGCTATGACAAGCTGAGGCTTTGAAAACTCAGGTTAGACGCGCACGAATTCGTCTACATTGACCACAAACATTACCGCGCCGCCCACCGGCACTTCCACCGGATCGGCCACCAGCCCTTCGCCCTGCTCCCCCATCGGGACGCTGGGCGTGACCAAGCGGCTGCGGCTGCGGCAGTTTTGGGCCACCAGAGTTTTGAGGTGCGGCAACCGCTCATCTTGGACACCAATCATTAATGTGGTGTTGCCCTCGCGCAAAAAGCCGCCAGTCGACGCGAGCTTGGTGACTTCGTAGCCCTGCTCAGAGAGGCTGCGCATCAGTCCGGGCGTATCGGCGTCTTGGACGATGGCGAGTACCAGTTTCATGGGTGTCAGTTTAGCAGATGGGGTGTGAGGGGGAAGTCAGGCGGGGTGCTTAAAGGTCACCTTGTTTCTGGGCTGTAGCGGCGACGTTCGCATTGAAGACAAAGCTTTTGCCCCGACTGGTGAAGCCTACAAATTCAATAATGCTGCTGCGGGACGCTGAGGCGTTGCTGGCAATTACCAAGTCAACCAAAGGCGTCGTAAAATCAAGGTTGAGCGGGCTAGTAGACACACCGTTCCCCTGAACCGTGGTGATGAGTGAGGAGTCACAAGACTGGGTTTGGCTGCGGGTCGAAGTAGGATCAATTGGGTTGACCACTGGGCAGGTATAACCAGAAGGAACATAAATGTTTAACTTGAGCTGAGTGATTGCAGCGTCTTTAGGATCAGCAACTTGCTCTACACCATTGAACTTGTCACTGATGAGCCGGAAACCAGTGACATAAGCCGCGTCTGAGCCGGGGCGACTGGTGAAGGTAAACGTAGCCGGGCCTGCGCCACTCGATGTCCAGACAGTTTTGGCGACTGTGCCTGGCTTGGCCGGAATCGCAGGAACCGCCGGAGTCCCTGGCTGACCGCCCACGCCCGGTACAGCCGGTACGGCGGGTATCTCAGGCGTACCGGCTGTCGCTGGAGTGAAGGTTTTGGTGACAATCACTGTTGACGTGGAGTCGCCAACCGCGATACCTACATTCAGGGTGGTGGGCAGTTGAATAGAACCTGTCGTGCCCACATCTCCGCATCCCGCCAGAGGCAACGCCAGCGCCCCCAACAACCACACCTTTTGAAATCCAAACTTCTTTCCTGCTTGCTTCATGCCTTCTCCTCCGGGTCTTGATCTCTAAGCTGTGGGTTGAGCATATAAAACGCCAGCCGCTTCATGCCCACCAAAAAGTCCACGTTCTCCACCATCACATCACGCCACTCATCACTGATCTCTTGCAAACCACGCTCATGTCCCGCGCTGTCTTGGGCCGGCTGAATGAGGGTCGGCGCGAAATTCAGAATACCTTTTACGCCCGCTTCGACCATAGACTGCGCCGCAGCCTGGGCGTGTTCGGGGGGCACCGCCAAAAAACCCATGTCAATAGCCCGGCCCTGCGCGGCTTGCTGCTGGGCAAAAGCAGTGAGGTCACGGATGTGTTGGATATTCAGTTGGCGCGGCTGCGCGGAGGCTGCCAGCCCTGAGCCGCTCACGCCCTCGCGCTGAGCAGGAACGTCAACGGGCGTGCCGATCAGCTCGGCTTTGACATCAAACAGGCCCACGTAGCCGAACTGGTACTCGCTCGCCCCCGGATAGTGGGCGATGGCCTGCCCCAATCTGCCCATGCCCACGATGACCACGCTCCACGAGCGGTTAAGGCCCAGCACGCGGGTCAGTTCGCGCTTAAGAACGCTGACGGTGTAGCCCATACCGCGTGTGCCGAACCTGCCGAAATATGCCAAGTCTTTACGGACTTGAAAGGCGCTGACCTGAGCACGCTCAGCCAGTGCGCCGCTGCTGGTGGTGGGCACTTCGGCGCGTTCGAGTTCTTCGAGAATGCGCAGGTACGTCACCAACCGCGAAACGGCGGCGGTGGGAATGCCGGGAACACCCTGAACCGTCACGCTGCCGCGCCCAGCCGCTCAGCGAACTCGGAAGTGATCAAAGCCGTTGTCGTTGAGCTTGCTTTCGGCACGCAGCACCGCCTCGCCGGAAAAGGGGCCGATCAAGACCGTGACCTTTTTGCCTTCCGGCGCTTGCACGCTGGGGTTGTAGCCCAAGTCGTCCAACAAGCCAACCAGGCGGGCAGCACTTTCTTGGCGGTCAAACGCGCCGACCTGCAAATACACCGGGCCACTGGGCGCAGCCGCTTGCGCGGGCTGGCTGGGAGCGGCCTGAGCGGGCGCGGGTGAACTGGTTACGGCAGAACTCACCGCTGAAGCCGCAGAAGGACTCGGAGCGGCGACACCAGCAGCATTGTTACGGGCGCTGTCAGAGCTGCCGCTGGCCGCTGGCTGCTCCAAACCGCTACTGACCGACGAGCGCGGCGCGTACAGCAGTGCGCCGCCGTAAGCCCGCAGGATGTCGCTGAGCGCTGCGTTGGCGTCACTGGCACTGGCAAAGGGGCCCACTTGCGCCACCACTTGCGACCCCAGATCAATCGGATAAACGGTGTAGCCCAGCGCACTCACCGCAGCGGTGCTGGCCTGCGCTTCCGCTACGCTGCCGAAAGTGCCGAGGCTGATGCGGTAATCGCGCCGCAGCGGAGTGCGGTTTTCGCTGGTCGCTACTGCTCCACCGCTGCGGGGCGGTGTGGTTGCCGCAGTGGGCGGCGCGGTGGGAGACGCAGGAGTGGTCGGCTGACCCGTTGCCGGTTGGGCAGTGGGCTGAGCCATCGGGGCTGGCGTGGTGGTCACGGGCGGCTGACTGGTGTCCGGCTGCGGCGTCACCGGCGGCGCAAGCGGGCTGGTGGCCACAGGGCCGGTGCTGGGTTGAGTTTGACCGGGTTGTGCAGGAGCCGCCGTGCTGGGCGGTGTGGTCGGGGATTCGGGCTGAGCCACCGTTGCCGTTTGGTCGCCGCTGGCCGGAGTGGAGGCGGCAGGATCAGTGACGGGCGTTTGAGCCGCCTGCGAAGGATCAGTGGCGGGGCTTGCAGCAGGCACAGTGGCAGCAGGAGTGCTGGGCACGGCGGAAGTCGTTCCAGTTTGGCCCACGCTTCCTTGGCCTGCGTCCGGCGGCGTGACGGCTTGGGTGTTGGTGACGCCCGTGCCGGGCGCGGCAGGAATGTCAGCGGTGCTGGCCGGAGGCGGCGTCAGCGCACTGGGGGTGATGGCGGCGCGGTTGCGCTGAGTCAGGAGCAAGCTTCCGAGGCCCAGCGCCAAGACCACAATTAAAATGCCGATCAGCAGATCAGGTAAACGTCGTCCTACAAGTCTCATGGTAGCTACCTCGAGCTACAGAGTAGGACATTTGAGGAATAAGGGGATGGGAGGGAGGCGAGAAAACTGCTTCTCCCCACCCCTTTTCTCAGTGCCAAATTGGTATGCGCTGCGTTATTTCAGTTCAGCTTTGGCGGCGGCCAACCCCAGTTTGGCCGCAGAAGTAAAAGCGGTTTTGGCTTCGGCGTCTTTGCCCTGCGCTTTGCGCGACAAGCCGAGCTGATACCAAGCCGCCGCGTTTTTGGGATCTTCGACGGCCACGCTGCGTAAAGTCGGTTCCGCTTCGGCAAAGCGCCCCGCCGAGAGCAGCGCCGCGCCGAGGTTGAGCCGGGCGCTGAGGGTGTCGCCCAGGCGCACGCTGTCGCTGAGCGCCGCAATCGCCGCCGGATAATCCTTGAGGGCGTAAGCGCTCAGGCCCAGCCACAGCGAAGTTTCGGCGCTGGGCTGCTTGGCGGCGCTGCCTGACAGCGCTTTGGCCGCCGCCGAGTAGTCTTTGAGGCGGTAAGCGCTGACGCCCTGCACAAACGCGGCGCGGGCCTGGGTGGCAAGGTCAGCGGGCGTGGGCGCGGGGCTGTCGGCCAGCTTGAGGGTAAGCTCAGCGCTCCTGCGGGCCTCGGCATTTTGGCCCAAAGCCAACTGCACCGCCGCCAAATTCAGGAAAATGCTGGCGTTGCCCGCTTCCAGAGCGGCGGCTTTTTGCCAAGCGCTCAGGCTGCCCTTCAGATCACCGTTGCTGGCCAGTAAGCCCGCCAAGGTGGAGGCCGCGCTCGCCGAGCGGCTGTCGGCCTGAACCGCTTCTTTGGCGGCTTGGGCGGCGGCCGGCACTTTGTTTTGGAGTTGCAGCAGCTGGGCTTTGCGAACCAGCAAGCGGGAGCGGTCGGTGCCGCTGAGTTGCCCTCCGGCGGCGCTGTCGAGTTCGCGCACCGCCCGGTCGGGCAGGTTTTGGGCGGCGTAGATGTCGGCGATCAGGAGGGCCGCTCCAGCGCGGGTAGCGTCGTTTTGCAGCGCACCGTAGAGCAGTGGCAGCGCTCCAGCGCCGTTGCCGGAAAGGGCCACCGCTTGGCCGAGGCGGTAGCGCAAATTGGCGTCGCTGGGGTCAATCGCCAGTGCCTGCGTCAGGGTGGCGCTCAGAGCGGCGTAATCTTGGCGGCGGTTTTGCTCACCGGCCAGCGCTTCCAAGACCTGACGGCGGGCGGTGGGCGCGGCGTCACCCGACAGCGCCGCCGCCGCCGTGAACTGCTTGAGCGCTTCGTCATACTCTTTGTTCTTGACCGCGATAATGCCGAGGTTGTACGGCCCTTCAAAACTGGCGGGTGAGAGCGCCACGAACTGACCCAGTTCAAAGCGGGCACCAGTCAAGTCACTCAGCGCGAACAAGCTCAGCGCCAAGCCGAAATGCGGCTCAGGTTGCTGGTAATTCTCCGAAATCAGTTCTTCATAAATGGTGCGGGCCTGCGCCCACTTGCTCTGGGCAAACAGCGCTTTGGCCGAGTTCAGGCGCACAATTTGGGCGTCGGTCAGCGGCACGGCGGGCGCTAGGGCGGCAGCGGGCAGGGCTGAAGGAGCGGCCACAGGAGAAACGGGCGACCCCGGCGCGGCTGGAACCTCAGCCTGAGCTTGCGCCTGCTGCTTTTCGAGCTGGGCTTTGAGCGCTTTGGCCCGGTCTATGGCCGCTTGGCCGCCGGTCACGCTCTGCTGATCGAGGGTGTTGCTGATGTTGATGGTCTGCAAGGTATCGACCATCGTCTGGGCGCGGGCCAGCGGCGCGGTAGCCAGCGCCAAGGTGAGAAAGGAAAGGGCTACCCAGCGCCGACGCGAGGGGGCAGGCGCAGGGTAGGCGGGAGCCAGCGGCGAGGGCAATCGTGTCTTCATCGTGCTTGTCATGCTAGCAGTTGGCTCTTGCCCAACCCTTACACCCAGCGCCGCACGCTCTACCGGCTGCGCTGGGTCAGCCACGCGGCCATGTCGTTCATCGGCCCGCTTTGCATCGGCGCGAAGGTGTCTTGGGTAATGGCGGGCGAGAGGCCCAGCGAGTGCCCCAAGCCCGCGTAGAGTTTGAAGGTGTGATCCGCGTTGCCTGCTGCGCCCAGCGCGTCGTCGAGACGCTGGGCAGCAGCGGGGTCAATGTTGCCGTCGTTCTCACCTTGCATAATCAGCACCGGCAACTTGAGACGGGAAGCCAATTCGCCCAAGGTCGGCAGGGTGGTGGCGGGGGCGTACATGGGCGACTGCGGCGTGAACTGCTGGTAAAACTGGCGAATTTGCGGCAAAGCTTCGGCCTTCAAATCGATCAACCCGTCTTTGTTGGTGTCGAGCAGGGTGCTCAGCATGGGTTTTTGTGGTGTGCTCTCCAGCGAGAACAGCAAGCTGGCTTCAGTCTTGGCCAGGCCGCTGCCGTTTCCGTAGAGCGCAGCCAGCACGCCTTTGAGGTCTATTTTGCCGTCTTTGCTGTAGGGCTGCAAATAGGCCAAGCCGACCCGTTCAAACTGGTTGGCAAACGAATCGGCAAACGAGTCCACCACCGGCCCCTGCACGATCAGGCCGCTGGCGTTGGTTTCCAGTGCCAAGCTGGACGCGATGACGCTGCCTTCGCTCCAGCCGTAAATGAAGACTTTGGAAGCGTCCACCCTCGGCTGCTGTTTGGCGGCATTCAGGGCAGTGCGGGCGTCAGCGAGCAGATCGGTCATGCCCAGTTTGCCGTACTCGGTAAAAGCGGCTTGGGCGGTTTGGGGCTGAAAAGTGCCTGCCGCGTAGCGTTTGTCAAAGCGCATGACCGCGAAGCCCGCTTGGCTGAGGTGTTGAGCGAGTGCGCCCAGCGAACCTTGAACGACTTGTCCCGCCGATACGCTGTAGCTGCCGTTCTGGTCTTCCGGCCCAGTGCCTGCAATCAGCAGCACCAGCGGCGCTTTGGCCGCGCCCGCTGGGAGGCTCAGGGTGGCCTGAGCACTGACTGGCCCAAATTGCAAGGTCAGGTCGCGCTCTGAACTGCGCGGGCCTGCGCCGCCGGCCAAAGCCGGAGCGGTCATGCCCAGCAGCAAAACGAGGGTCAAGCCAGAAACGCGCCGTTTGGTTTGGGGGAAGTCCATGCTCTTTATCTTGCGGCTTGCACGGTGAGAGTCCGTCTCCTTTTCATCAGCCTGCTTTTAATCTCAGGCAGCGTGGAAGTTGACGTTTCACACGCTCTACGCCCCCGCCACCGCGCCCGGCTGCTTGAGGGCCAGTTGACCGCAGGCCGCGCCCGCATCTCTGCCGCGTGAGCGCCGCACGCTGACCGGCACGCCCCGGTTTTCTAAGCGGTCATAAAAGGCTTGGAGTTCGTGTTCGGGCGTTTCCACAAAGCCGCTGCCTTCCCAAGGATTCATCGGAATCAAGTTGACGTGACTGACCAGGCCTTGCAGCAGATCGGCCAGCATGTCGGCTTGCCACAGCGAGTCGTTGACGCCGCTGAGCATGGCGTATTCGAAAGTGACACGCCGCCCGGTCACGGCTTGGTAATCGCGGGCCGCCGCCATGATCTCGCTGATCGAATTGGCCTGACCCGTCGGAATGATCTGCTGGCGGGTTTCTTCGTCGGGGGCGTGCAGACTGATGGCCAGCTTGATGCCGAGTTCGTCTTCGGCGGCCAGCTTGCGAATGCCTTTGGCCAGTCCCACCGTGCTGAGCGTCACGCGGCGCTTGCTCATGCCGAGCGCCTGCGGGTGCAGCAGCAGCTTGGCGGCGGCGATGGTGTGGTCGTAGTTGAGCAGCGGCTCGCCCATGCCCATGAACACCAGATTGCGCATCTCACGCGGCGAGAAACCCTGATGCCAACTCACCGCCAAAATCTGCCCCACCACTTCGCCGGGCGTCAGGTTGCGGCCAAAGCCCATCGAGCCGGTGGCGCAAAAAGCGCACTTGGCCGGGCAGCCCACCATGGTCGACACGCAGATGGTTTTGCGGTCGAGGTAAGGCATATACACCGCTTCCATTTGCCGCCCGTCAAACAAAGTGAACAGGTATTTGACGCTGCCGTCGCTGCTTTCCACCGTTTCGGTTCGGCTAAACGGATTGAGGGCGTACTGCTCCGTGAGTTCGGCCCGCAGCGGCAAGGGCAGATTGGTCATGTCATCAAAGCTGGGTGCGCCGTGGACAAACACCCATTCCAGCAGTTGTTTGCGGCGGTAGCCCAAGAGCGGATAAGCGTCGGGCTGGAGGTCAAGGAGAAGCGGCAACATCTTTCCAGTGTACGGCGCGTGGGCCAGCTTAAATGGAAGGCGTGCAGAGGAGGGCTTTGCCCTGTTCACCGCAATGCCTTATTCTCAGGTATGACCCACACCCTCAAAAGAGCAGTGGTTGTATCGGCGCTTTTCGGCCTCAGCTTGGGTTTGCCGCTTGCCAGCGCCCAGACCGTCATCAAGATCGCCACGCCGGAAACCTTGATGCCGATCCTCAAAACCGCAGGCTACACCGCCACCGTCGACCGCACTGGCAAGTCTCCTTTTCTTAAAGTCGAGAACAAAACCGACGGCAACGATTTTTACATCGATTTTTTGAATTGCAACACCAGCAGTTGTGACGGCGCGTTCGCCAACGTCTTTTATACCGCCACCGACTTCAAAACCAAGCCCGATCTCAAAGTGATCAACGCCTGGAACAAAGAGTATTTCAGCCAGGCCTATATGGACGATAAAGGCAACCCGCACCTGATCAGCACTTACACTTTCGTGGGCGGCTTTACCAGTGCCAACTTCCTAGATTGGGTTCAGACATTTTACGATGAGATCAATCAGTATAACGATATACTGGACGGCAAAGGCAAGTAAGCCGCTTAAGCTCAGTTGAGTTCACGCAAAGAGTTATCGGTGGGCACCGCCAACGCGAAAGCGGGAATCGGTGCCCTTCCTGTTTGGCCCCACGCGTCCCGCAGCTCGTAATACCCCGACATGCTGCCAGGCACGTCTTCGAGTGTCACGAAGCTGTCGTAGACGAACACGCCGCCGGGGGCGATGATCGGCTGCTGACCAATGACGCCTTCACCTTCCACCCGCGTTTCTCGCCCGCTGCCGTCGGTGATCTGCCAGTGGCGGGCCATGATTTGCCAAGAATCGGCGGCGTGGTTTTCGATGCGGATCAGGTAGCTGAACACCTGCCGACCTGCCCGCGAGTGGGCCGCGAGGTGCTGCACCGTGACGCTGACTCGCACCTCAGGCGCAGCCACGTGAAGAGGACGTTCGGCAAATTCGGACATGCAAGAAAGCATAAACCACCCACGCCAGCCGGTGAGCGCCTATGCTCGGGAGCATGACTGCTTTTACTCCGAAGACCAGCCCGCTCAACACCGAATTTTTGCTCAATCTTTTGCGTGAAGCCGGCCCCAGCGGTTACGAGGCCCGCCCCGCCCGCGTGTGGCTCAAGGAAGCCGCGCAGTTTGCCCGCACCCGCAGCGATTCTTACGGCAACGCCTACGCCGAAGTCGGCCCTGAGGACGGCCAGCCGATTATCTTGCTGGGCCACCTCGACGAAATCGGTTTGATGGTTTCGCACATCGACGATCAGGGCTTTTTGGCGTTTCTCAACCTCGGCGGCTGGGATCCGCAGGTGCTGGTCGGGCAGCGCATCCGGCTGCTGGCTCCGGGCCAGGACATTCTGGGCGTCATCGGCAAGAAAGCCATTCACGTGATGGAGCAAGAAGAGCGCACCAAAGCCAGCAAGCTCGAAGAGCTGTGGATCGACACCGGCCTGAGCGCCGAGGAAGTGGGTCAGCGCATTCCGGTGGGCACGGTGGGCGTCATCGAGCAGCCGCCGCTGCTGCTGGGCGACAAGCTGGTCAGCAAGTCGCTCGACAACCGCGTGGGCGCGTTCGTGGTTTTGGAAGCCCTGCGCCAGCTCGCGCAGCAAGGCGTCAAGCGCCGGGTGGTGGCGGTCGGCACAGCTCAAGAAGAAATCGGCTTGTTCGGGGCCAGCGTCAGCAGCCACGCCCTCGATCCCTTGGCGGGCATCGCGGTGGACGTGACCCACGAAACCAAGCAGCCGGGCGTCAATGAAAAGAAATACGGCAAGTCGCCGTTCGGCTCTGGCGCGAACCTGAGTGTCGGGCCGATGTTCAATCCCAAGCTCACCGACGCCATACAGGAAGTCGGCCGGGCCAAAGCTATTCCGTTCAGCGTATCGGCCACCCCGCGCCACTCGTCCACCGATGGCGACGCGCTGGCCCTGACGCGCGGCGGCGTGCCGACCGGCGTGGTCAGCATTCCCAACCGCTATATGCACAGCCCCTCGGAGATGGTGCAGCTCAGCGACGTGCAGGCCTGCATCGACATCATCGCGGCCTGGGTCATGAGCTTGCCGGAAGGCGAAGTGGACTTTTCGCGCCACTGAGCGCAGACCGTCGGGGCGCGGGGAAGCAGAGCTATCGGTAAGCCTGCTTCCCCGCGCCGTTTTCTTGGGCGCGTTGCGGCGCTCTTTCAACTCCTAAAGTCAGTCGCCCGCGCCCACTTTGGCCAGCACGGTGTCGTTCTGGGCGGCGAGTTCGAGGATGTGATAGCCGTAAGCGTTGATGACCTGCGCTCCGGTGGCCGCGTCGGTGTACGACACTTTTTTGCCCTCGTACTCGTGGATATGGCCGTGAACCACCATGCTGGGGCGGCGCTTTTCGATAAAGCCGCTGATAAATTCGCAGCCTCTATGGGCGTAGTCGCTGCCCGCGTGCGGCCCCAGCGGCGGAGCGTGGGTCAGGAAAATGTCCACGCCGCCTCTGGCTTGCCACGCCAGCTTGCTCAGCCCCCAGCGGGCCTGCGAGGCCGTGTACTGGTTCTCGCCGTCGCGGTAACGCGGCACCCCACCCCAGCCCGCGATCCTCAGCCCCGCTTCAGTAACTACCCGGCCATGCGCGTTGATGACGCCCTGCGGTAGGTGGCGGCCCGAGCCTTCGTTGATGTATTCGTCGTTGTGGTTGCCCGGCACATACACCACCGGCACCGTCAGCGTGGAAGCCAGAAACTCCAAGAAAAAACCCGGAATATCGCCCGCCGCCAGCACCAGATCAAATTCAGGCAGGCCGCTGGGAAAGCCCGTGCGGTACACGTAGGGATGCACCATATCGGCCACCACCATCACCCGCTTGGCCGCTGCGGGAGCGGATGGTGCGGCGAGTTTGGTCGGGCGGGCTTGGGCTGTAGGTTGGAGAAGCGAGGTCATAAATGCAAAAACTCCTGCCCGGCGCAGGTTCACTAAATTGGGGCAGCACCAATCAGCTCAAACGCGGCTGCTGACTCCACCCACCGGGACTTTTGTGGCCTCTATTCTAGCGCGGCTGGAGCGGCGCATCGGCAAGTCTGGCAAAATGCTAAAGATGACGGCCCCCGCTCCTGCTTCCAGCTTGCCCACCCTCTTCACGCCGCGCCTGAAGCTGTATCCGCTCACGCACGACATCGTGGTGCGGCAGCTTACGGGAAAGCCGTTCACGCTGGACTTGCCGGAACTCGGCCCAGTCGAGTTTGATACCGAGTGGCCCGGCGACGCCTTTGCCATCTTCGCGTCGCTGGCCCAGGACACGCAGAGTTCGGGCGGTTGGGTGATGGTTTATGCGGGCGAGGCGGCAGGCATGATCGGCCCCAAAGGGGTGCTGTGGGGCGCGGTGGAAATCGGTTACGGACTGCGGCCCCAGAATTGGCGGCAGGGGCTGGCCACCGAAGCGGTGCAGGCCGTAACCGCTTGGCTGCTGACGCTGGAACACGTCCGGCGCGTCACCGCCGAAACCGCTGTGGGCAATCTGGCCAGCGCAAAAGTCCTTACGAAAGCGGGCTTTGTAGAAACAGGGCGCGGCCACAGTGAAGAAGACGGCGACTTGCGGCT
This sequence comes from Deinococcus psychrotolerans, assembly GCF_003860465.1. Classification (NCBI taxonomy): domain Bacteria; kingdom Thermotogati; phylum Deinococcota; class Deinococci; order Deinococcales; family Deinococcaceae; genus Deinococcus; species Deinococcus psychrotolerans. The sequence continues at coordinate 2,388,468 of NZ_CP034183.1, read as the reverse complement.
GTGGGAGCGGCGCACCTGAAAGAAATCCGACCTGCCACCCCGAGCCTTATGCGCCTTCCCACTACTCCAGCAGGGTGGCCCGAATCCGCGCCGAGAGCATGTCCAGCGCTGGTTCGTTCATGCCGCCGTGCTGAATGATCACGTCGGCGTGCCGCTTGGTGGGTTCGACAAAGCTCAGGTGCATAGGCCGCACGAACTCCAGATACTGCTGAATCACGCTTTCCTGGCTGCGGCCCCGCTCATGGGTGTCGCGCAGCAACCGGCGAATGAAGCGCACGTCCGGGTCGGCGTCCACGAAGACTTTGAGGTGCATCTTGCCGAGCAGATCGGGGTCGTAAAGCGCGAAAAACCCTTCCAGCACCACCACCGGCGCGGGCAAAACGGTCTGGGTCTCTTCGGCACGGGTGTGATGGGTAAAATCGTAGGTCGGCATATCGACCGGTACTCCGGCCAGCAGCGCGTCCAGATGCTCACGCAGCAAAGCCCAATCGAAGGCGGCGGGGTGATCGTAGTTGGTGCTGACGCGCGTTTCAAAAGGAATCTCGGCCTGGTCGCGGTAATAGTTATCTTGCCAGAGCACCGCGACGCCCGACGCACCCACTGTTTCGATGACCCGGCGGGTCACGGTGGTTTTTCCGCTGCCCGACCCGCCCGCCACCCCGATCACGAAGGGGCGCTGAAGCGACTTGTTCACGCCCGTCCGAGTGAGCCGATCAGTTCGATGCGGCGCTCGGCCAGTTTGCGGGCCACCAAATGCGGCGGCTTGTGGTGCTGCTCGGCCAGCGCCGCGATGCGCGAGACGATGCCGTAGATTTTTTCTCCGGCGGCTTCCGGCGTGAGGTTGTGGGCCGAGGCGATCAGGCCCGCGCCGTTGATGGCGAAGTCGGGAATATAAGCGATGCCCGCTTCGCGCACCAACTCCTCGCTGCTGCGCGAGAGCGGGTGGTGCTCGGCTCCGGCGATGAGGCGGCACTGCAACCTCGGCACGTCTTGACTGCGGATGCTGTAGCCGAAGGCGCACGGCGCGAGAATGTCGCAGGGCGCGTCGAGCAGGCTCTGGGTGTCCATGGCCTGACTGTTGTCCAAGCTGCTGCCCAGCGCTTCGGCCCGCTCAGCTTGGGTGTCGCTGAGCAGCAGGCGAGCGCCCTCGCGGTGGAGCAGTTCGGCCAGCAGCCGCCCGACCGTGCCGACGCCCAAGATGGCGACGCGCACATTACGCATACTCTCGCTGCCGAGGGTAAACCGGGCCGCTGCCTTGATGCCCCTATAGACCCCGTAAGCGGTGGCGGCGGCGGTGTCGGTGTTCATGCCCATGGTGCTGTTGGTTTCCTGCGCCACATAAGCAATGTCCTGACCCGAAACCCGCACGTCTTCGGTGAGAATCAGCCGCCCACCAAAATGGCTGATCTGCCGCCCCAAAGCCCGGAACAACGCTTCGCGGGCGTGGCCCTGCGCGTCACTGCCTTCTTCGCTCGTCAGGTTGTCGGGGCTGAGCAGCACGCACGACGCGCCGCCGTAATTCAGGCCCGTCAGCGCCGCCTTGAGGGTCATGGACTCGCTCAGCGCCAGCGCTCCCTTGAGCACCAAGTCTTCATCGAGCATCACCAAGCGGCATCCGGCGATGGCCGGGCCGAGCACCGTCGAGTGAATGGCCAGCACCGCCCGCAACCCGCTGGGCACATGCGAAAGCAGCGTGACTTGTTCGTGTCCGCGCTGCTGCATCTCGTCAAACATCAGCATTGTTCCGCTCCCTTCTGCACGCCGCTCACGCTAGCATGTCTGGATGTTTGCCGGCTTTGGGAGCGCCCTGTAAGATGGAAGCGTTCAGTGAAAGCCGCCGCGCTAGAGTAAGACTCAGCTCCAAGACCTTTGCCCAGCCAAGAACGCGGGCGCGGGGATGAGATTTGTAAGACATGGCATTCTAAAGTAATGGCGGATTAATCGCCGCACGGCAAAGACAAGCAAGGTCAGCTGAGGAAGGGAGCAAGTTGGCAAGGTGCAGAGCAGGTGGGAGAGAGTAAACCGTGACAAGGCCCCGGCTTTTGGACAATCTGGATTGCACAGAAGACACCCAAAACCAACACAGCACCATCTAAAACGGCTGCACTGAGTCGAGCAGACGCATAAAGTGAGGAGAGAAATGGAGACAATTGCGCCGCTGGCAAAAGTTCTAGCCGAGGCAAACGGAATCGAGTGGCGTTCGCTGCACGGTACAGGCAACGCCGGAATGATCACCGAAACCGATATTTTGGGTTACTTGGCCCGCGTCATGAGCGGAGAAGAAGACGCGCCGACGACCCCAGTCGATCCGATGCCCTCGCCTGCCGAGTTGGCGGTGTATTCATCGCCAGAAATGCTCAGCCGCGCCGGAGTCGAGCCGGAATTGGCCGAGTTTCTCAAGGCCCAGCAAGATCAGATTCAGCACGTCCAAACTCACGAAGTGGTGGCCCCGCCCGTGCCCAGCATGTCTGCACCTGATATTGCCGTTCCCGATATTGCTGTGCCGAGTGTGTCGATGCCCAGCGCCGCCATGTCCGATTTGGCCGCGCCTGATTTGGTGGTGCCTGAAGTGACGGCGGCAGAAATCGTGCTGGAACCGGTTGTGGCAGCCCCCGTCACCCCAGAGCCCACCGCGCCAACGCCCGCCTTTGAAGTGCCGCTCGCTGCCGAAGACGACCTCGCTGAGCCTGCGTTCATCCACACGCCGGCTCCCGCACCAGAAGATGAGTTCGAGCTGGAAGAAGAACCCGTGGAAGCCGAAGCTCCTGTGCCGCAAGCGCAGCCAGTGATGCCGCCTCCCCTGCCCCAAGCGCCTGCCAAGCCCGCTTCCGGCGGCCTGCTCAGCGGCCTGCTGTCGAGCTTGTACCGCCGCAACGACTCGCCCACTCCTCAAACGCCGGCCCAGCCCACACCGACTCAGCCGGTTGCCGCGACGCCTGCGGTCAACTTGCCGGAAGTGGTCAAACCCGCAGTCGTCAAGCCTGAAGTGAAGCTGCCCGAACTCGGCGTGCCGCCTGCCGCCGCCTTGGCGCTGCCGGAACCCGAACTGGCCGTACACGCCGACGTGGTGCCGCCGATCAGCACCGAGAGCAGTGCCGAAGAGCGCGTCCTGCCGCCTGCCCCCGTACTTGGCGAAGTCATCGTGCCCGATATCGCGCAGCCAATCGACACGGCGAAGCCATCAGACACCGCCGAGCCCGCTCCATTCGTGCCCAGCGAACCCGAAGTCGCGCCGATGCCTGCGCCGCAGATGCCGTCTGTTGCGGCCATCACCGTGCCCGCTGCTGCTTGGGCCGGAACCTACCTGCGCCGCGAGGTGGAGTTGAGCGCCATGCAAAGCGCCCGCGAGCAACTCAGCGATCTGGTCGGCGACTTGCCGCTCACCCTGATGCTGGCCCGCGCCGCTCAGCGCCACCTCGGCCTGCTGAACCTTTCCAGCGTGGCAGTAGCCAATGTGAGCGGTCAAGCGCTGGACGCCGATCTCAGCGGCGATCTCCGCAGCGGCATCAAGGCCCTTTCGGATGCCAAACCTGCTGGCTCAGCTGATCTGCTGATTCTCGACGCTGGCGAACTCGACCTCGACGACCTGCACTACCCGCACGCCGTCACGCTGTCGCTGGGCCGCGTTCAAAACGGCAAGTCGGCCCTGAGCCTCAACGGCGACTTGGACGTGCAGCAGGCCGCCCGCTTCCTCGCTGAAGTCTCGGCGCTGCTGGCCGCACCGGTCAAGCTGCTGGTGTAGTTGGGATAGGGGAAAGCAAACCAGTTTTCTAGCTTTGCTTTCCCCCCCGCTCTTCCAATCCGTTAAACTAAGTCACGGTGCTGTGCGCCGTGCTTTTTTTTGGCAAAATTCGCGCACAGTGGGAGGCATACATGCCCGGAATTGCAATTATTGGCGCACAGTGGGGAGACGAGGGCAAAGGCAAGATCACCGATTTTCTAGCTCCCAAAGCAGACTTCGTGGTGCGCTATCAGGGCGGAGCCAATGCCGGACACACCGTGACCGCCGCAGGCCAGACCTTCAAACTCAATTTGCTGCCCAGCGGCGTGCTACATGAACAAACGGTCAGCGTACTGGGCGACGGCATGGTGATCGACCCCGAGAAATTCTTGGCCGAGCGTCAGAATCTGCTCGACGGCGGCCTGAGTCCCGAACTCCGCATCTCCGAACGCGCTCACCTGGTCTTGCCGCACCACAAATACGTGGACGGGCGCAAAGATTTTGTCGGCACCACCGGGCGCGGCATCGGCCCAGCCTACGCTGACCGGGCGCGGCGGGTGGGCATCCGCTTTGGCGATCTGAGTGATCTCAGCGTGCTGCGCGAGCGGGTTGAGCGACTCATGGAAGCCAAGCCCAACAGCACGGCGGCGGCGGGCTGGGGCAGCGTCAGTGACGCGCTGGGCTACCTGCTGCCGATCCGCGACGCGCTGGTGCCGTTCGTGGCCGATACCGGCTCTCAGCTCCGTCAGGCCATCAAGGACGGTCAGAACGTGCTGTTTGAAGGCGCTCAAGCGACCCTCCTCGACCTCAATTACGGCACCTATCCGTTCGTGACCAGCTCACACCCCAGCGTCGGCGGCATTTTGGTGGGCGCGGGGGTCAGTCACAAGGCCATCAATAAGGTCTACGGTGTCGCCAAGGCCTTCAACACTCGCGTCGGCAACGGCCCGTTTGTCACCGAGGTGTTCGGTGAAATGGAACAGCGGCTGCGCGGCGACGGTTCGCAGCCCTGGGACGAATTCGGCACCACCACCGGACGCGCCCGCAGAGTCGGCTGGCTCGACTTGGCGCTGCTCAAATACGCCGTGGAGGTCAACGGCTTAGACGGGCTGGTCATCAACAAAATGGACGTGCTGGCCGGCATTCCCACGCTCAAAGTCGCCACCGAGTACGACGCGGCGGGCCTTCCCGTCTACCGCGAGATGGCAGGCTGGGCCAGCACCGAGGGCGTGGACAGCCGCGCAGGCTTACCCAAAGAAGCCCAGGCCTACCTCGACCTGATCGAAGACACCGTGCAGTGTCCGGTGGTGATTTTCTCGGCGGGGCCAGCCCGTGAGCAGACCTACGGCTCGGTGAGCTGGGAGTAGTTTTTTAAGCTGTCCGTGCTTTCGGGAACGCTGATGGCGAGAGATCGCCCGCGTTCCCAAAATTTTGACACAAACCTGACAATTGAACGGGCGGGCAGCGCTTTAGAATCCAAAGCATTCACGGGCCGCAGCATCTGGCCCACAAAGGAAGTGACTGACTTGACCACCTCTCCCATTATTCGTGCCGATAACGAACGCCTTGAAGTGCCGGGCGTCGCGGCGCTCACCCACGATTGGCTCGCGGCAATTGGCGAAGACCCAGACCGCGAGGGCCTGCTGAAAACTCCTCAGCGGGTGGCCCGCGCTTGGGGCTTTTTGACCGGCGGCTATCAACTGACTTTGGGTGAGGCTGCTGGGGACGCCGTGTTTGAAGCGGAGGGCTCAGAGATGGTGATCGTCAAAGACATCGAGTTCTATTCGATGTGCGAGCACCACATGCTGCCCTTTTATGGCCGCGCCCACATCGCCTACATCCCAGACGGCAAAATTTTGGGTCTGAGCAAATTTGCCCGCATCGTAGATTTGTATGCCCGCCGCCTGCAGGTGCAGGAGCGCATCACCACGCAGGTTGCCGAAGCAGTAGAAGAATTGCTGGCCCCCAAGGGCGTGGCGGTGCTGCTGGAAGGCACTCACCTGTGCATGGCCATGCGCGGCGTGCAAAAGCAGAATTCCTCAACCACCACCTCAGCCATGCGCGGATCCTTCAGGGATGACCCCCGCACACGCGGCGAGTTCATGAGCGCCGTGCAGCAGACCTTCAAAAACCGCTGAGCGCCAAACGGCTGAGGGACAGCCCCTCACCCTCAGCCGCCAACGAGATGCTCGTCGAAAAATCCCATCACCCTATTCCAGGCGTCGATGCTGGCTACGCCGTCAAAGCTGGGGCCGGGTGTGGCGAACGAGTGCCGCGCCCCCGGATAGACTTTGATGTCGTTGGCGACGCCCGCTGCTTCCAATTCGGCGGCCAGCGCCCTCCCCTGCCCAGCGGTGATGTCCTTTTCAGGGTAGCTGCCCACCACCGGGCAAGCGCGGCGCACCGCTTCCAGGGGGCGCGGGTTGAAACCGTAATAGGGCGCAACTGCCCTCACCCGCTGATCGGTGCAGGCCAGCGCGATAGCCAAGCTGCCGCCCAAGCAAAAGCCAATCGCACCGAGGCGTGAAGCGTCCACGCCGGATAGTGCGGCCAGTTCGCCCAGCGCGGCGCGGGTATCCCGTATTCCTTGATGGCCGAGGCTGTCGGCGAACACCCCGCCGAGCATCTGCGCCATACAGACGGCTTTGTTTTGATTGGCGAACAAATCCACCGCCAGCGCGACGTAACCGGCCTGCGCCATACGCTCGGCCACCGCCCTGATCTCGTCGGTCAGGCCAAAGATTTCGTGTATGACCAACATCCCCGGCGCTGAGTCGCTGCGGTCTGGTCGGGCTACGGGGCGCACCAAGTACCCTTCCAGGGTGCGGTCTTCTGAAGCAAATGAAATCAGCTCTCCGGTCAACTCGGTAGCGGGGCTTGTCATGCCCGCAGCCTAGAGCCTTTAGCATGGCGCATGGCTGAAACTGCTTCCGAAAACTGGCTGAGCTTGCTGGACTGGCGCAGGAAAATGAGTGACCTCTACGCCGAGGTGCGCCGCCTGTATGCCAGCGACCCGGCCGCCGCCCATCAGCTTTGGCAGCGGGTACGCAATGAACTGTTCAAATCGCACCCGCAGTCGCCGCTGCTGATGGAGGCGTGGGCCGACTTCGCGGCGCTGCCAGTGTGGCCTTACGATCCGGCCTACGCTTTCAGTTCAGCCGTCCAAACCGATTTGCCGCCCGAACAGTTCACGGTGCAGACCTCGGCGGGCCATGCTATGCCACTGATTCGGGTGGGGCGCGTGAATCTGCACAACCAGCACCATGATCTGGGAAAGCTGGATGTCTACTGGATCGACGTGTACGGCGGCGGAATCTTTTTGCCATTTCGGGACGCGGGCAGCGGTCAGACCCATTACGGCGGTGGGCGCTACCTGCTGGACACCGTGAAAAGTGCCGATCTGGGTAGCCTGGCAGACGGAAGAATGGTGCTGGATTTCAACTTCGCCTATCATCCGTCCTGCTTTTACGATCCGCAGTGGAGCTGCCCGCTGGCCCCGCCGCAAAACAAACTGGCGGCAGAGGTGCGGGCAGGTGAGCGGCTCTGAGAAGCGACGTTTGACTCAGCTCTGTTTCAGATACTTGCCAAACCAACTCAGCGTCTGCGCCCAAGCGTCATCGGCGGCGGCTTTGACGTAGCCTTGGCCGGTGTCATTGTTGAAGGCGTGGCCTGCGCCGTCGTAAATCTTCGTGGCATAGGTCGTTCCAGCGGCCTTGAGCGCCGCTTCCAGTGCGGGGATTCCGGAATTGATACGGGTGTCGTTGCCACCGTAAAGGCCCAGCACCGCCGCTTTGATGTCCGGCACTTTGGCGAGGTCGGGCGCGGGGCCGTAAAAGGCCACCGCCGCTTTGAGTTCGGGTGCAGCCGTCGACAAACGCCACGTCAGGCCGCCGCCAAAGCAAAAGCCCACCGCGCCGACGCCCTGCACGCCGGGTTGCGCTTCCAGCACCTTGAGGGCCGTCAGCAAGTTGGTCACGTGTTCGTCGCCGGACGTTTGGGCGAGGTAACTGGACACTCTGGCGGTGTCGAGATACTGCGCGGTGCCGCCAATCTTTGAAACCAAATCGGGGGCCATCGCAACGTAACCAGCTTTGGCGAGGCGGCGGGCAATGTCTTGGATGTGCGGCTGAAGTCCCTTGTTCTCGTGGATTACCAGCACGCCGGGCGCGTTGCCGCCGCCCACCGGACGGGCCAAATACGCCAGGTTGGTAAAGCCGTTGGCTTCGTAGGTCACGGGCTTTACCACGATGGACGGGTCTTGCGGATCCACCATGCCCGCGCCGCTGGCCTGATCCGGCTGCGGGGGCGCGGCTTGGGCCTGAGCCAGTTCGGCGGCGCTCACGCCTGCGATTCCCAGCGAGGTCAGCAGCGTTCTGGCTCCCAGCGCTCCGCCGCCCAGCAAGGTCATCCGGCGCAAGAACTCGCGGCGCTCCATTTCGCCCTCGCGGTAATCTTCGGCGAATTCCTCAACCACATAGCGGAATAAATCCTGACGGTCATCGGGCATAGGTAACTCTCCTCTGTGAATGAAGGGTGTTCAATTTCACTTTGCCCGAAAGTCGCGCCGGGGTGTGTGTTTCAGACGACGGTAACGCCCAGATGAAATCTTCTTCCACCTTTGTACTGCACCGTGCCTGCGACTTCACATCAAGCCGCCAGCATTTCAACGACAATGCCGAGCATGAACACCACCCTGACCGCCGTTCCCGACTTCCGCGTGGGCCACTGGACAGATCCAGTCGGCCAGACCGGCTGCACCGTGATTTTGCCGCCGAGTGAGGGCGCGGTGGCTTCGGCCAGCTTCCTTGGCCCCAGCCCTGCCACCCGCGAGGGCGTGCTGCTCTCGCCTGAAAAGAAAGTGGAGCGCATTCACGGCCTGCTGCTGACTGGTGGCAGCGCCTTTGGCCTCGCGGCGGCGGGCGGGGTGGTGCGCTGGCTGGAGGAGCAGGGCGTGGGCCACCCCACCCCGTTTGCCCGCGTGCCGATCGTGCCCGCCGCCGTGATTTACGACCTTGGCGCGGGCGACCCCAAGGCGCGGCCTGATGAAGCGGCGGGCTACTTTGCCGCCCAGACTGCCAGCTCGGCAGCCGTACCGCGTGGCCGGGTGGGGGCCGGAACCGGGGCCACCATCGGCAAGTATCTGGGGCCAACCCGGGCGGTAGCAGGCGGGCTGGGCAGCGTGTACCTGTCGCGGTACGGGGTCAGTGTGGGGGCGCTGGCGGTAGTCAATCCGATTGGCGATGTGTACAGCCCAGCGGGAGAGCTGTTGGCCGGGCCGGGGGTGGGGCCGGGCGCGGCGGCTTTTACGCCGGGCGACGTCGAAAACACCACCCTGCTGGTCATCGTTACCCAGCACTCCCTCACCAAAAACGACGCCCGGCGCTTGGCGGACGCGGCTCAAGCAGCGCTGGCCCGCGTGATTCGCCCCAGCCACACCTACTGGGACGGAGACAGCGCTTTCGTGCTGAGCAGCGCGGCCCTACCCGCCGCCGATCCGCTGCTGCTCGGCACGCTGGTGCAGGAAGCGGCGGCGCTGGCTGTCGCCGACGCGGTGCTGTCGCAGCGGGAATAAGCGCGGCGCGGCGGCTGTTGGCCATCGGACGGCAGCGTTTTCACGTCTGTACTCAGTGCAAAGTCGGGGCTCTGGCGGCTCGTTACGCGCTATGTGGCCGCTGAAGGCTAGCTTGGCGGGTTTTTCTCATCAAACCTGAGTGCTGCTGACCGTTCACCGCACTTCATTCGCCCCTCACATGCTGAACTACACTGGCCCAGATGAACCGCCTTCAGTCCACCGATATCGTTTCGCTGAGAATGTTTCATTGCCGCGCCGCCAGCGCCGTGCAGGGCGCTCAGTATCACTTGGCGGTGATGCACTACCGCACCTGCTTAGAATCTGCCGAGCGGCGCGAAGACGCTCAGGCCATGCGCTTTTTTGCGCTCAAGCTCTCGGAGTGTTATGCCCAAATGGGCCTGCGCGACAAAGCATTGCAGTTCCGGTCACTGGCTGAAGACAGCAGCGAGCAGATGGGCGGCCTGATCGGCTGAGGCGGCCATGTTCAGCGCTAGAGCCGTTCAGCGCCGAAGAAAACCGCGCACCTGAGCCACCCGCTCCGTCAGACTGCCTCTGAGTGGCTGATACCGAACGCCCCGCGTTTCCAAGTCTTGCCGAATGAACGCCTGCTGTACGCCGCGAACTTCAGTGTTGCTGCGCCAGCCGTCTTGCTCGTGCGCCAAGTCGTCGGCACACAAAAAGGTGTGAGCGTAACGGCGCTTGGCATCGTTGGCCAGCGCGTGCAACTCCGGCAGGGCGGTGCGGCACAGCAGGTACGACCACATCAGGGTGGTGGCGGCGGTGGTGTCCACGAACAGGGAGCGGTTTAGGCCCGGCGTGCGGGCAGCTTCTTCCTCTAGAGCACGGTGGCCGAGGGCGATTTCCAGAAAATGTTCAGGCGTCAGTTTGCCGTCCTCGCGCTCGTAAACGTCGCGGCCATACTCGCGGACGAAATGGGTGCCGAAATCGCCTGCCAGCGCTGCCGTCAGGGTGCTTTTGCCGGTGCTTTCCGCGCCCACGATGGCCACCCGCTCCACGAAATGCGCGTAGACCAGCGGGTTCAGGAAATGCCGCGAAGCGTGAACGTCGGCGCGAATGGCCGTGCCGCTGATCGGCGTCTGGCGGCGTTCAGGGTCGAAGTGAAGGTGAGCACTATTCAGTCGCTCGGCCAGTGGGGGGCCATACGCTTCACTGGTGACCACCACGTCCGGGCGTACATTCCAACCGTCCAGCACGGCCCCGACATACTGCTGATGCTCGGCGTCGGGGGCGCTGTTGAGCGGCGGATTGGGCGCGTCGGGGAGCAGGGTCAGCTGCGGAAACAGATGGGCCGGGAACACCTCGCGCAGCCAGCCCCGGCGCACAGGCGAAGGCATACTCGGGAAGTCGGGGCGGCTGTAGACCCATACGCTGACCCGTTCGCAGCGCGACAAGGCAAAGCGGATCAGCGCCTCGTGTCCGGCGTGGAGCGGGGCGAACTTGCCGACGATCAGGCCGTGCGCGAACTTGCCCGTATTGTCAGGCAAACTCGACCACGCGCCTCTCGTCTTTTCTCCAGGCGAAGTAGCCGTAAACGCTCATGGCTCCCAGAATAAATTGCAGGCCGAACAAGGCCCAGTACGCCGTGTGCCAGAAGTAAACCGCCTGCACCGCGTTGACGGTGACCCACACCGGCCAGCTCCAGGCCCATTTGCGGGTGGTGGCAAAATTGGCAACGAGGGCCAGCGTGACCGCCGCGAACTGCACCCAGTTCCATGACTCGGAGAAGTCGGTGGCGACGGTGGTGTAGGCGAAGATGGCGAGGCTGGCCACCCAGGTCACGCCGTACCACAGCGGCTCGTTGAAGGTCAGCTCTCCCCTATCGCGCCGCGCCTCCAAATGCCAGAGGTAGAGGCCGTGAATGCCGAACAGCAGGTAGGTGACTTGCAAGCCCGCCAGCATCCACTGGCCGCCGCCGACAAACAGCAGGAAGTACGGCAGCAGCGAGGCGTTTGACCAGTGCCAGTACGCCCGCGCCTTGGCGAACAGAAAGTAGAGGGAGACGAGAACGGCCAACCCGCCGGAGAGGTCAAGGAGGAGGGGCGGGAGGGTGGTGAGCCAGCTGATATTCATGGTTCCTCAAATCCCACACGGCTGAGTGTGGCAACCTGCCTTGCTAAGCCCGTGAGCTGCCACGCGAATCCCTTACCTGATGAAACTTCTGGACTAAACCAGTCACCATCGCGATCACTAACACGTTGCATCGTGAAGAGACCCAGCTGCTTTAGCCCCATGAGAGCGCCAATAAACTCCTGCCGAGTGATATTGGGAATGGACACCTGACTATCGACTGGAATTAAATCTCGGTAAGGGTCAATGGGGTCGAGAATCTTGAAATACTCAACAAACACCCGTAGTTCCCGATCTGACATGCCCTCAATAATCCGCATCGTTTGAAACTTATCCAGTTGAGGGCGTGGAAAGCTGAGCGAGCATCCAGCTAGAGCGCGGGCGATAAACCGCAACTTATCCTCCGTCTCGGCAACTTCTGCGGCCCTGACAGCTTGAATCACGTTGGCCGTAAAGGAATCAGATTTGACATATTCCCTGTCCAGAACGAGTTTTCCGGCCATGACCTTCTGATTCAGCAGACCAATTTCGTATTGCAACGCGCCCTCAAGCTGCTCTATTTTTCGCTGACTGGCGGCGATATAAATGCCCTGAAGAATCGTCACAGGAATGTTGACGCCGGGAATGGTGGACAGGATTGGCAAAAGCCGCTCCAATTGTTGGCTCACGCCCGCCCCCTAATCTCCTCCAATGTCTCGTCCACCAGCACTTCGCCGTCGCGGTACACCACACGCATCACGCTGTCGGGGTACTCGGTATCAAAGGTCTGGTACTGCTTCGTCACCAGGCGCTGGCCTTCGCGCACCAGATCGAGCACGCCGTCCTTACTGCGCTTGCCGGGGTCAGTCACCGGGTCTTTGTAAATCGGCTGAAAATACTCGCCCTCGGGGCCGTCGATCAGCGCGGCGCTGGCTTTGTAGGCAAAGCGCTGGGTGTCGCGATCCACTTTTTGCAGCAGCGCCCCGCCCATACCGAAGGCCACGTTCTCGGTCGAAAAGCCGTCCACGATCAGGTTTTGCAAGATCTCGCGAATCGAGTCCTCGTCCACGCCGTCGCCCTGAAGAACCCGCACGTGGTTGAGCAGCATGAAGCCCTTGCTGTTGGTGGTCGTGCCGAACTTGGCCGCCAGCGCCCGCACCGCCAGACGCACCATCGAGGCTGGGTCGCCACTGTCGGGGCGCACCACCAGGGTTCCGCCGCTGTCGATGACTTGCTGGCGCAGGGTTTCGCCCCAGTGGGTGTTGATGGCGTACTTGAGGTCGTAACTGTCACTGACCACCGCGTAGACGCTGCCGGGCTTGCTGAATTTCTCCACCATGTTGCGGTAGGCGTCTACTTCGTGTGCCTTGCCCCAGCTGGTAATGGTGCTGTGCTCGGCGGCGGGAATGGAGAAGGCGGCGATGTCGGCCCCGTAGTAATTGCGCCCGGTGCGCAGGGCTTCCAGCGTGTCGCTGCCCTGAAAGTTGATCAAGTGCGCCAGTCCGCCCAGGCCCGCGCTCTCGCGGCTGCTCACGCCCCGGCTGCCGAAGTCGTGCAGCTTGAACGGCAGTTCCTCGGCGGGCCGGTCGGAGGTCTGCTCCAGCGCGGCCTTCAGAATCTCGCGCAGGTAGTAGCTCTGGGTGGCGACGGTGGTGGTGTACCAGACGCGCATCAGCGACGTTTCAAACCAACCGGGCAGCCAGGGCACGGCGGGGTCGGTGTTGGTGACGGTCATCAGCGCGTTGTGGACGGGAACGAGCATCCCCTCCGGCACGGCGCGAATCTCCAGCGGGAGCTTGCCGCCGTGTGCGGTGACAATGTGCATCCAGCCGTCATACGGAAACGGCTCGCCGTGCGCGGTGATCAGCTCGCGGGCTTCCTCCACCATCTCGGCGGTGACGCGCACGCTCAGGTAGCGCTTGAGGATGTACTGCAACCCGAAAAAGCGGGTGGCCGGGTAGCGCCCGCCGCGCGATTCCAGATAGGAAAACAGTTTGCGCGTGCCCGCGGGGTACTGGAGAAAGTGGCTGGACTTGTAGCTGTCGGTATCTAAGATGATGTTGTTGTCGGCTAAGGGTTGCATGGTAATAGTCATGTTCGGCTCCTTTTACTTCTCATAATCTATACTTGGATTTATTAGAATGGTGAGTCCCAAGGCGACGTTGTTTCCCTATTTCTCTAAATACACCGCACCCTGAATCCGCGCTCAGCTTGGTAGTACGGCAAGCCCCGAACAGGTTGCCCCCGCTCCAGAGGCCCGTCTATCCAGAAGCGTTTGAGGCAGAGGTAGGCCAGATTAAGGCGCACGATCTCGCGCACAGCGGCATATTCCACATCGGCGTCGGGTACATCACCCGGTTCGCTGCCCATCAGGTAGATGTGAAGCCGCTCGCCCCAGCGAATTGCTGCGCCTTCTTCGCGCAGGTGAACAGAGCCACCATGCTCCTCGAGTGTCAGAAGCGTCGGCAAAAAATCCAGATCAGCGCACTGGAACCAACTGGCGTTCAAAAATTCATGCAGCGCCGCACTCGCCCGCTGTTGTCCGCGAGTTTGCAGGAGCACGCAGTGGCAATAAGTCGGGCCAGCGTACGCTGGGAACCGCTGAGTCTGGCTGATGCTGATGCCGCTCAAACTGACCTGCCACAGACGAGCAGGAAATTCTGGACTCATCTCAACGCGCAGCAAAAGCCAGCGAAAGCCGCTCCAGCTCAGCCGCATACTCAACCCGCGCTTGCCACTCTGCCGGAAAAGCCTCCAGCCCCAAGTAAGCCCCAGCAAACGCTCCAGCGAGGCAAGCCAGCGAGTCACTGTCACCCTTGGTCACGGCGGCGCGGCGCAGGCTTTCCACCGGATCATTCGGGGTCAGCAGAAAGCACAGCAGCCCGGTGGCGAGGGCTTCCTCGGCAATCCAACCTTCGCCAGTGAAGTCGCAGGGGTCGGCATCTTCGGGAAGGCCAGAAGCGAGCGCAGTGTTCAAGCGGCCCAGCACGCCCAAGCATTCGTCCCAGCCCTCCGAGATGTAGCTTTGCGGGCTGGCCGCGCCGTAATGCTGCCACACATCGCCCAGCCAGCCCTGGTGATAAACGTTGCGCTGGGCTTGGGCGTAGGCCGTCAATTCAGCCACCAACTGCTGCGGCTCAGTACCAGACACCAGCAGCCAAATCGCCTGCGCGGTCAGGTCGGCGGCGGCCAGGGCGGTGGGGTGGCCGTGTGTCAGGGCCGCTTGAAGTTGGGCCGCTCCCGCACGAATCAGGTCGTCAGCGATCAGGCCCAGCGGCTGAACGCGCATGTTGGCTCCGCAGCCTTTGCTCTGCGCCACCGTCGCAGCTTGCCACGCGCCGCCCCGCTGCAAATTGCGGCAGGCGGTCAGGCAGGTGTGGCCGGGAGCGCGGTTGTTTTCGGGGTCATGGAGCCAAGTAATGAACTCAGCCCTCAGCGTGGTTTCCAGCGCCGCCGGGGTGAATTCCGGTGCGGCCAGCAGAGCGCGGGCCACCGCCAGCATCATCTGGGTGTCGTCGGTGACGCGGCCCGCGTGAAGGTCAGTCGGGCCGCTGGGCGCAAACGTCTGCCGAATATGAATCAGGCTGTGCATGAATTCGGTGGGCGCAGCCAGCGCGTCGCCATAAGCCGAGCCAAAGAGGACGCCGCTGATTTGGCTGGAGGTGGGTCGGCTGTGCATCTGAACTCCTTTTGATGGGCCTGCGGGGTGTGGGAAGGGGAAGGTAAGCGCCAGCGAATGTGCCTACCCGCGCATCAAAAAATGCTCCATGATGGCGTGGTGGTCTTCAAAGAACAGCTCCGGCGCGGCCAGGGCCTCGCTGAGCGGCAGCCAGAAGGCGTCAGCGGCGTCGCTTCCGGGCCTCAGCACCGGCAATTGCCCGATGCCCAGATCAAACTGAAAGGCGTGCGACACCGTGCGGCCCCGCAAACTTCTGGCCGGATAATCGAACACCGCTTGAGAGCGCTGGTACGCCGCCAGATCGCTGATTTGCAGCCCGGTTTCTTCCACCACTTCGCGCACGCACGAGGCCAGCAACGTTTCTTTAAGGTTGAGAAACCCGCCCGGCATCGCCAGCCGTCCGCGTCCGGGATGCTCGGCGCGGCGCACCACCAAGACGTGGCCGCTGCGAATCACCACCGCGTCGGTGGTCACGAACACCACCGGATACGGCGTGCTCGCCCAAGCTGCTCGGTAGTCCTGCACATAGCGGTATTCAGCTTGTAAGGCGGCAAAGTCACCCGTCCGGCGAAAGCCTTCCAGGAACTTCCACACGGCGGGCGGCACGATTTTTTGCACCCGCTCCAGGTCGTCTTCAAAGTAAGCGCGGCGCACTTCGGTGGCGCTCAGATCACTGATTACATGCGTCGGCAAAAATTCCCAAGCCGGAAACGAGCGCAAATAGTAGCTGCTCTCGTCTTTGAGGTGCCCGATCAGCGCCACGTCGCTGCTGCCGTGGGTATGCCCCGCCACGCCGCGCTGCACCTCGCTGAGCCACAGCGACTCGTTGTAATAATAATCGCGCACATGCACGAACAGCACCCGGCTCACCTTGACGCCCGCTTCCCGCAGCAATTCCACGATCACGGCTTGGCGCTCCTCGGCGGTAAAGGGGTTTTTGACGTTGCGGGCCGCCCGCGCCGAGCCGATCACCACGATCAGCTTTTGAACCTGTGACAGGGCTTCGAGCATCACTTCGAGGTGGGCGGCGTGCGGCGGCTCAAAGCGGCCAATGTACACGCCAAAGGTGCGCTTTCGGCTACGGGATTCTGGCTGAGTTGGCTGTCGGTGGGTCATGCTCATAAACTACGCTACCGATTGTGAGACAAGTTAGAACAAGTGGCTTCAGGAACGAGCGGCTTCAGTCCCGATTACTTCCAACCCAGCGCTTGAAAGGCGACCAGCAACCCCAAGCCCACCACCAGCGTCCACAAAACGCTTTTGGTTTTCCAGGCCACCCCGCCCGCGACGACGCCGGCCACCATGCGGGCGCTGAGCAAGTTGAATTCGCCGCCGTGAACGAACAGTTCCGGCACCACCAGGGCCGACAGCACCGCCGCCGGAACGAGGCCCAACGCTGAGGCAAGGCGCTCCGGCAGCGGTCGGCCCCGCAGCAGCAAGAGCGCCGAGGAACGCAGCAAAAACCCGATCAGGCCGACTCCGAAAATGATGATCCAGATGGTCACGCCTGCACGTCTTTGTTGACTGACTTGGCCCTGAGGTTTTGGACATACAACCCCACCGCAATGCCGCAGGCCGCACCCACCATCAAGTTCAGGCGGTAGGGCAAGCCGTGGGCCGCCACCGCCACCGCGCCCGACACCAGCGCGGCCAGCAGTTGCGGACGGGTTTTGAGCACCGGCACCAGCAGGGCAATGAAGCTGAGCGGCACGGCGAAGTCCAGCGGCCAAGCGGCGGGAATGCCCGCGCCCAGCAGCGCCCCGGCCACGGTGCCGAGTTGCCAGGTCAGCCACATCACTGCCGACGCGCCCGCGTAATACTGCACCGGGTTGAGTTCATCGGCGGGCCGCGCGGCCATCACTGCAAAGTTCTGATCGGTCAGAACGTAGGCGAGCGGCCAGCGCCACAGCTTTGAAGCGCGGCTGAGCACCGGCAACATGGCGGCCGAATAAATGGCGAAGCGCAAATTGACCACCAGAGCACTCAGCAAAATCAAAATGGTAGGGGTGCCGCTCTTAAACATCTGCGAGGCGATCAGTTGCGCCGACCCCGCGAAGCCGATAACCGAGAAGAAAATCGACTGCACTGGCGAAAAGCCGGCTTGCACGGCGGCCACCCCCGTCACCAAGCTGAACGGCAAGATGCCCGGCACCAGCGGCAAGAATGCCCGGAGCCCACGCCAAAAGGAGGGTGAGAGGGAAAAGGAAGCGGCAGACGGTTTCACACCCGCTAGCCTGCCGGTTTTGGAGCGTGAAGTCCAGAAACACCCGCCGCTTCTGAGCCATTTGGCTTAGTTGGCCCTGACCTGAGCTTGATAGCTTAAGGAAATGCGCCGACCCCAAGCTGCCCTGATTTTTATTTTGATTACCGCCCTAGTCGACATCATGGGCATCGGGCTGATTATTCCGGTGTTGCCGCTGCTGGTCAAAGAATTGTCGGGCTCTGCGGCGGCGGGGGCGCGGTATATCGGCATTTTTACTGCTGTCTACGCCGTGATGCAGTTTATCTTTGCGCCGATTTTGGGGGTGCTGTCTGACCGGTATGGCCGCCGTCCGGTGCTGCTGCTGAGCCTGCTGGGTATGGGGCTGGATTACCTGCTGCTGGCCTTCGCGCCGACGCTGTGGTGGCTGTTTGTGGGCCGCGTCCTGGCGGGCATCACCGGAGCCAGCCTGACGGTCGCCAACGCTTACATTGCCGACGTCTCGGCTCCCGAAGACCGCGCCAAGAATTTCGGCAAGCTGGGCGCGACCTTTGGCGTCGGCTTTATCTTGGGGCCGGCGCTGGGCGGCCTACTGGGCGATTACGGCCTGCGCGTGCCATTCATGTTCGCGGCGGGGCTGGCCCTGCTCAACATGTTTTACGGCTACTTCGTCTTGCCGGAATCGCTGCCGCCTGCTTCACGCGGCGCGAGGCTGAGCCGCAAAAATCTCAACCCCTTCACGCCTCTGGCCGCGCTGGCTCAGTACCCGGTGATTCTCAATATGGCCGCCGCTTTAGTCGTGCTGGGCATGGCCGGGCAAGTCATCTTTTCGACTTGGGTGCTGTACACCGAGGGCGTGCTGGGCTGGACACCGCTGCAAAACGGCGTGGCGCTGGCGGCGTTTGGCTTGATGACCGCCATCGTGCAGGGCGGTCTGATCAGCGTTTCGGTGCGTTGGCTGGGCGAGCGGCGGGCCATTTTGCTGGGCCTGGCGATGGGAACACTGGAAATGCTGGTGCTGGCGTTTGCCAAAACCTCGCTGCTGCTGTATGTCTCGCTGATCTTCGGCGCACTCGGCGGGCTGGCTGGCCCCACCTTGCAGGGCATCATCAGCCGCCAGGTCAGCGAATCCGAACAGGGCAAAGTGCAGGGCGCACTCACCGCCGTCAACAGTTTGGTGGGCGTGGTGGGGCCGCTGCTCGCCACCTGGGTCTTTGCTTACTTCAACGGCGGCGGCTCGGGGGTGCGCTTTCCGGGAGCGGCGTTTATGATGGGCGCGGTCTTTTCGGTGATCGGACTGGGGCTGGCGTGGGCGGCGCTGCGTAAACTGCCGCCCGCTGCCGGGCCTACGGTGATCGAAGCCATTGAAGTCAAAACCGTCTGAACGGCGCTGGCCCCGCCGCTCATCCGCGTGCCCTACACTCAGCCCCGATGAACCGCGTGTGGCGCGAAGCCATTTTACCGCTGCTGGTGCTGTGGCTGATCTCCACTTTCGGCCTGACGATTGCCCGCGTAGACGGCAGCAGCATGAACCCCACCTTGCAGACAGGTCAGGCCATGCTGCTGCTCAAGTCTCCGCGCTGGGGCTACGCTTGGCACCTGACCGGCCTCCCCTACCGGCGCGGCGATATCGTCATTTTCAAAGCCCCGCCGGACAGCGAGTACGCCTGGGAGACGCTGAGTATTTTGGGCGTCTGGGAAGTTCGTCACCGTTCCTACAACATCAAGCGGGTGGTGGGGGTGCCAGGCGACACGGTAGAAATCAGGGGCGGGCAACTGCGGGTCAACGGGCAAAAAGTAGCTGAAACTTATGTGAGCGGAGGAGCGGCCCAAGACGAAGCGCCCAGCCGAGTGCCGCTGGGAGCGGTGTACGTGCTGGGCGACAACCGTCAACTCGCTGAAAGTGTGGACTCGCGTTTTTACGGGCCGGTCAGCGTGAAAGATGTGGCGGGCACGGCAAACATCTGTTTGTGGCCGCCGGGCCGGGTGGGCGGGCGATAAGCGGTCAGCCTACTTGAGCGCTTCAGCTTGAGCCACCCGAACTGGCCGCCGCCGCGTCGTTTTGCTCATCTTCCAGCGCTTTGTAGGCGCAGGCCGCCGCCAGTGCCGCGAGGCCGAGCGGTACGCTGCCGATCTGGAGATTGACATCCTTGCCGTCGATGTGGCCGCCGATACGTCCGGTCAGGTGTTGGCCGTCGAGCGTCAGATTCAAGTCTTTGCCACTCAATTTTCCCGAGAAGCGGCCCTGCACGCGGTTGCCGCTGATGTCCAGGCGCACGTCGTCGCCATCAATGCGACCGCCGAGGCGCACCTGAACGTGCGTATCGCTCACCTCGCCGTCGGCATCGAAGCCCCCGAAATGGCCGCCGATTCTGCCGTTGACCTGATCACCGCTGAGGCGCACATCGATGTCTTTGCCGTTGAAGGTGCCGCCGATGCGTCCGTGAAGGCGCTCGCCCTGCCATTTGGCGTGAATGTCGTAGCCCGCCGTGATGCCGCCGATGCGTCCGTCTAAAT
This sequence comes from Deinococcus psychrotolerans, assembly GCF_003860465.1. Taxonomy (NCBI): domain Bacteria; kingdom Thermotogati; phylum Deinococcota; class Deinococci; order Deinococcales; family Deinococcaceae; genus Deinococcus; species Deinococcus psychrotolerans. The sequence continues at coordinate 2,368,712 of NZ_CP034183.1, read as the reverse complement.
CTGCCATACGGGGAGTATAAACCGGCCCCACTCAGCTCGAATTATTCTGGTCATCGACGAAGGCTTTATAGGCGGCAACAGCAGCCAACGCTGCGAGGCCCAGCGGCACACTGCCGATGTTCACATTGACGTCTTTGCCAATAAACCCGGCCCCGATCCGGCCCTGAAGCTGCTGTCCGTGCAGGGTCAGCTCAACGTCTTTGCCGCTTTTTTCCCAATAAAAACGGCCAGAGGCCCTGTGACCGCTGATCTTCAGCCGCAAGTCGTCACTGCTCTGACGCCCACTCAATCTCACCTCAACATGGGTGGCACCGACTTCGCCTACCGCATCAAAGCCGATCACCTCGCCGCCGACACGCCCGCTGACCCGGTTGCCACTCAGGGTCAGCAAAAAATCCTTACCAATGATCCCGCCACCGATCCTTCCAGACAGCCGTTCGCCGTCCCAATCGGCGTGAAGGTCGTAGCCTCCCAGAGCGCCGCCGATGCGTCCGTCAAGGTCTGCCATAGCGGAAGTCTACCGCAGTGCGTCCAGCCCAGAACAAAAAAAGCTCCGGCAACTCGCACTGCCGGAGCTTTCAGATCAGTTCGCCTACAGAAATGAAATCAGCGCTTTGGTAAATTCCTCGGTGCCTGCCGTGCCGCCCAGATCGCGGGTGCGAGGGCCTTCTTGCAAGATTTTGTTGACAGCGTTATCGAGGCGCGTGGCAATTTCGGTTTCGCCCAAGTGCTGGAGCATCAGCACGGCGGCCAGCACGGTGGCGGTGGGGTTGGCCACGCCCTGCCCAGCGATGTCGGGGGCCGAGCCGTGAACCGATTCGAAGATGCCGAACTTGTCGCCGATGTTGCCGCTGGCGGCGATGCCCAAGCCGCCCACCAGACCTGCCGCGAGGTCGGAGAGGATGTCACCGAACATGTTGGTCATCACCAGCACGTCAAACTGGGCGGGGTTGCGGACAAGCTGCATGGCGGCGTTGTCCACGATCATGGTGCTGGTGCTGAGGTCGTCCATGCCTTTGACTTCATCCAAGATGGTGTTCAGGAACAGGCCCTGCGTGACCGGCAGCACGTTGGCCTTGTGTACCACCATGAGTTTCTTGCGCCGCTGCATGGCGAGGTTGGCAGCGAATTTGCCAATGGCGAGGCTGGCGTCTTTGGTGATCACGGTGTCGGCAATGGCGGTGTCGCCGTAGCGGCGTTCCTGCTCGACATACAGGCCCTGGGTGTTCTCGCGGACGATCACCAAGTCCACGTTGTCATACGACCCCGGCACCGGGCGGGTTTTGGTGGGGCGCACATTGGCGTACAGGCCGTACTTCTGGCGCAGGTGGCGAATTGCGCCCTTGAAGCCGTCCGGCTTATCGGTGGGGCTGGTGGCCGCGCCAAACAAAGTCGCGTGGGTGTTTTCCACCGCGTCGTAGGTGGCCTGCGGGGTGGACGTGCCGTGATCGAGAAAGTATTCGTAGCCTGCTTCGGCGTCGATGTACTCGGCGTCAAAGCCAGCGGCGTCCAGCACGCGGCGGGCTGCCGGAATCACTTCGTGTCCTATGCCGTCGCCTTCAATCAGTGCAATGCGGTATTTAGCCATAATGGATACAGTTTAGGGGATGGGGGCAAGGGCGCAGGCTCGCGGGGTGTTTCTGGGTGAGGGTACAGAGCTTACAATGCCCCATGAATCTGCAAAGTCTGGGCGCAGCCGGAACCGTCACCGGAAGCTGTCATCTGCTCACGCTCGGCGGCCAGCGGCTGCTCGTCGACTGCGGCCTGTTTCAGGGCGACGAGCACTTGGAGGCCCGCAACCGCGAAGCCTTTCCCTTTGAGGCGGGCGACCTCTCGGCGGTGCTGCTGACCCACGCCCACCTCGATCACGTCGGGCGGCTGCCGCTGCTGATTCGGCGCGGCTACAAAGGCCCGATCTACTGCACCCCGCCGACCCTCAAGCTGGCCGAAACCGTGCTGCTCGACAGCGCCCGCTTGCAGGTGGAAGGCTACAAGCAAGACGTTCAGCGGGCACGCCGGATGAACCGCGAGGCGGACGTGCCGCAACCCCTCTATGACGAGGAAGACGTTCACCGAACCGTCGCGCTGATGCGCCCCCTGCTGGAATTCGGCCAGACCCTCACGGTGGGGCAAGTCAAGGTGCGGGCCGAGCGGGCCGGACACATCCTCGGCAGCGCTTACCTGATTCTCGACTCGTCAGAAGGCCGGGTGATCTGCTCCGGCGACCTCGGCAACCGCGAAAGCGGCCTCCAGCAAGACTTCACGCCGCCGCCGGAAGCCGACGCGGTGCTGATCGAAACCACCTACGCCAACCGCACCCACCGCCCCTTGGCCGAGACGCTGGCCGAGTTCAGAGACGTGCTCAATCAGAGCGTACGGCTCGGCGGCAAAATCCTGATTCCGAGTTTTGCCATCGAGCGGGCGCAGGCGATCTTGTATTACCTCAAAACCCTGATGGACGCCGGAGACGTGCCGCGTGTGCCGATCTTTCTCGACTCCCCGATGGCGGCGCGGGCCACCCACGAATACTTCGAATTCGGCGACGAACTCATTCCCAAAGTCCGCGAAGCCCTCCGGAGCGGCCAAGACCCATTCAAGCCTTCCACCCTGCACGTCGTGACCAGCAGCGCCGAGTCGCAGCGCATCAACCGCTATGACGGCGCGGCCATCATCATCGCGGGCAACGGCATGATGTCCGGCGGGCGCATCCAGCACCACCTCAAGCACCAGCTCTGGAAGCCCAGCACCAGCCTCGTCATTGTCAGCTATCAGTCGCCCAGCAGCCTCGGCGGGCGCATCGTGGCGGGCGCAGACCACGTGCATCTGCTCGGTGAAGACGTGGCTGTCAAGGCGCACGTCCACACCATCGGCGGCTTCTCGGCCCACGCCGACCAGGACGACCTCCTAAGTTGGCTGGACACCACCGGCCAGGCCCACATCTGGCTGGTTCACGGCGAAGCGCAGGTGATGGACGAATTTCTGCCGATTCTGGCCGAGCGTGGCCGAGTTGCCGACCGGGTACCGAGGCGCGGCGCAGTTAACTTGGAGCAGACCCATTTCGCCGGAGGCAAACCGCCGGGCGAAGTGGACGAGGTGAGCAGAGGGGTGGGCCAAGCCGAGTAAGGCTGGCCGAATAAGACCAATCCTCTAACGTTTAGGGGGCAATACTGTATGGAATCCTTACACTATGTGGATTTCACGGCGTAAACATGCTGAACGGACACCAAATAATATGAAACACATTTTGAAGGAAATCCCTGAACCAATAAGAAAGTTTTTACGCGATTGGAACAATGAAATCAGCGATGACCTAATAGATCTAAATGCACCAATATTCGATGGCCGCCCTGTATTGCACCAGATAGCCCTATTAACACCATCCGATAAATATCTTGAACCGTCGCAGCGTGAAGGTCATAACGCTCCATGGATTTATAGGAAGACAGCCGACTTTTCCAGCGAATTAATTGAACTAGGGGCAAGTGTGAATGCCTTAGATAAAGACGGGAAAACCGCAATATGGTGGGCAACGCTCGGAGACAATACTGCATTGATAAGACTTCTTCTTGAGAAAGGTGCGATCACCATGTATGTTGACAATATTGGTCGTGAATTTAGAAAAAACGCATTATACTTACAAGAAGCAAACTTGCTGTCAAAATATGCGTTCGACTTAATAATCTCTAATGAGATATAAATTTTGTAGCGTCTGAATTCAATTGGTCTTATATTCCGTGTAACTGCTTAGCGCGAGAACCGTCCTTGCGCTAAGCAGTTACACCAATCCTTCAGCTTTATCTCAGGTTTGGATGCCGGGGGTTTGTTAGGCTCTGGAGCATGACGAATCCCACTGAACTCCAGATCGACAAGTACCACGAAGGCAACGGCGCACCCGCCAAGAAGGGCCAGATGGTCAAGGTGCATTACACCGGCACGCTGGAAAACGGCACCAAGTTCGACAGCAGCCGCGATAGGGGCGAGCCGATTGAGTTTCAGCTCGGCGTGGGCCAGGTCATTCAGGGCTGGGATGACGGCATCTCACAGATGAATGTCGGCGACAAGGCCAAGCTGACCATTCCGCCCAGCCTCGGCTACGGCGCACGCGGCGCAGGTGGAGTCATTCCGCCCAACGCCACCCTGATCTTTGACGTGGAACTGGTGGACGCCCGCTAAATTGCTGCCCAAACACAACGCCGCCGAACCTTATCCAAGCGTTCGGCGGTGTTTTCTTATGATTTAACGCTCGGTGATCTACATGTCGCTTGAGGCGTCGTCAGGAGACACCGGATAATCACGCGGGATTTCGGGGTCTGCTGGCGGCGTCCAGCCTTCCGGCATCTCGGCGTCGGTCAGGTTGCCCTCGCCGCCCGCGTCACTCTCAAAGCCCAGATCGGGGTTGCCCGGTGAGTCCTGAATCACGCCCCGGTTTTGGTTGGGGGTCTTGGTGGCACTCTCCGAATCGGTGCCGCGTGTTTCGGGAGCGCGGTCAAACTGCTCATCACTGGTGTGTCCGGTCATGGCTGTATTGCAGCACGCCGCAGAGAAAGTGGGGTGTGCGGACGCTAAAGGCCGAGTCAACCCAGAGACCGTATCAACTCAGAGTTGGAGCTGCGCCGCCGCCGCCTTGAGTTTATAGCGGGCCATTGCCAGATTGGCCTGCTCTTTGCGCAGCACCACATACAAAAACAAAGTGGTTCCCGGCAAGATATACAGCAGGTGGTACTGCTGTTCCAGAGTCACCATCATGTCTTCGATCTGGCCCTCAATGCCGAGCAGTTCCATCGAGCGCTTTTGTGCCCTGACCACTTCGGTGGTTCCGGCTCCGGCCAGTTCCAAGTCGATGCCGCTGCCGACCATGTCCAGCGCCATGCCGCTGCTGTAATCCACCAAGGCCGCCGCCACCGCACCGTCAATCGATAAAATATCGCCCACCAGGATGTCGCGGCTGTTGGGTTTGCCGAGCAACTTCTTCTCAATTTCCTTGCTCGGCACTGAAATAGAACTGGGCACGGAAGTCTGAATAATATAAAGGCCCATTTCGTCTTCATCGATCTCTTCAGAAACGGCAATGGCGTCGTCGAATTCAAATTCAGGAGGATCGTCAAAGGCGTCTTCGCTGAAGATATCCAGATTACTGGTTGCCTCTGCATCTGGCTCATTGTTCTGTTCTGGCGGGGCGGGAGCCATCGCTTCTTCGTCTTTTTTAACCATCGCGTCCATCAGCAAAGAAGACAGCGGCAAAGTCGGTTGGTTGTTGTGGTTGTGATAGGAGCGCTCCACCGCAATTGAAATGTTGTCCCACATCATGATTTCAATAGCGGCTTGTTTGTTGCTGAGTTCTTGGCGGTGAACATAAGCGCTGACAAACTTGCCCTTGTACAAATGGATGCGGCCCCACTTCTCCGCCGCAGAAACATGAATCGAAACGCTTTTGGCTTCCCACTCCATCATCTGCAAAAAGCTGGAGAGCATCAGGCCGCGCAGGGTGCCGTTGACCAGGCCGACCATTTCTTTTTCGATGGCTTTGCTGACGCTCAAAGCGCTCTCGGGCGCGATGATCGGCAAGCTGCCAAAGCGCTCGAAGACCGCTTGAAAGTCGGCTTCGGGCCGATCAGACAGCAGCAAAAAGAAGGTGCGCGGCCAATTGCGCTTGGCATGTTCGAGCAAGCTCTCGACGCTGCCCTCAAGCAAAGCGGGATCAAGCACCACCAAATCCGGCGGGAAGCTCTCGTAAGCGCTCATCACGGCGGCCACACTGCCCGTCGTTTCGATGCGCCACTTGACCGACTCACGGCTGTACCGCCGTAAATCTTTTTCGAGCTGCGGCGCTTGCTGGGTCAGCAGCAGCAGGAATTTTTTGGTTTCTACACGGGCAAGGATAACTTCACCTCCTTTGGCGGGGCCGCCGACACTGAGTTGGGGGGAAATGAAGTCGCGGCCTTGAAGCACAGCAGCCCTCACTTCTTGAGATTGGATTGTAGAGCAGTGGCAAGCGGCAAAAGGGAAATTTGCCAGAGTGAAGGCAGTTTTAGAAAACGCGGCTGGGAATAAGCGGCAGCAGGTTTCCCAGCGCGTGAGCAAGGTCTGAGATTCAGTATAAAAAAAACGCCTTACATGGCAATGACAAGCCCGACACGCAAAATGACTTTTGTTCAGCTGACAAACAGCACTGCCTTTCAGCAAAAACGCTTGATGAATAAGGACGCTCGATCACCCACCAGCCGCTCGACTGACCGCTGACTGGATTTAAGCTTATGGGAAGGGCACCTGACAATCTTAAGCTTTTGTAAAGGCAGGAGGCGTTTAGGTTCTGGCCTGGTTAGATTTTGATTTGACTGGGTTTTGATTGAGCTGTGCTCTGGTTTAGCTGGGTTTTGGTTTGATGATGCCGTCCTCTTCCCACTCGGCGCTGTCTTCTTCCGCAAAGTCGTCGCCCAGTTCCGGCCCCGGCAGAGTCAGGGTAAAGGCCGCGCCGCCCTGCGGATGGTTGCCGCCGCTCAGCTCGCCGCCGTGCGCCTGGGCAATCTGGCGCGAGACGCTGAGGCCCAGCCCACTGCTGCCCGCGCCGCTGACGAACGGATCGAAAATGCTCTCGCCCAGCTCGGCAGGAAGGCCGGGGCCAGAGTCGCGCACCGTAAAGCGCACCTGCTGCGGCGTTTCGCTGAGGTGGATCTCTACCCAGCCTGCCGCTCCCGCCGCCCGCCGCGCATTGGCCAGCAGGTTGCGCAGCGCCTGAGTCAGCCGGTCTGGGTCACACAGCACCATGCCGCGTTGCCAGTCGCCGCTGAAGGTCGTGCCCGCCACCAAGCGGTCTAAGCGCCCCTGTAAAGTGCCAGCCGGAATAAAATGCCAAACCAATTTCATTTCGAGCTGACCGCGTGCCAGTTGCATCAAATCTTGGGTGGTGAAGGTCAGTTCGTCGGCCACCAGCGCGGCGCGGGCCACGTCGGCGTCTCCGGTGCGCTGGGTGGCCTGACCCAGAGAAGCCCGCAGCACGGTCAGCGGAGCGCCGAGTTCGTGGACGATCTGGCCCAGAAGCTGCTTTTCGCGGCCCTGCTGCATTTCGATGCGGGCCAGGAGACGGTTGATGGCGGTCAGCAGGCGGTAGACCTCGTCTTGCTGCTGCGGGAGCGGAAGCGGCATGACCGTTTGGGCCGGATCGATGCGGTCAGCCAGTTGAGCGGCGCGGCCCAATCCGCCCAGAGCGCGGCGGCCCACCAACCAACCGAGCAGCAGCATCAAAGCCGGCGCGGTCAAAACAGCTATCCACAGCAGCCGCCAGGCACTTTGGCGGGCCTGAACCAGCGCGTCCTCGGGCAGGCCGACCCAGATAAAGCTTTTGCCGTCGCCGTAGCCTCTCAGTTCACGGGTGGCGGTGCGAACCAGCAAATCTTGAATCAGCACCTCTGTTTTGCCCCCGAAGGGAAACGGCGAGTTTTCGTAAACCTTGACACCCGCGTTGGCATACGTCACTTTGCCACCGCTGTCCACGATCATGGCGTAGCCGCCGCTGGGCGTGGCGGGTTTGCCCAGCCCGCTACTACCGCTGCCAAAAGCCTCAGCGAGTCGGTCAGCGCGTTCGTCGAGGCGGGCCTGAAACTGCGCATCGAGGTCGCTGAGCAGCTTGGCGGTAATCAGCGCACTGACCAGACCCACCACCAGCAGCGCCAGCAGGGTATACAGCAGCGCCAGCCGGAAGCGAAGGGTGTGCAAAAAACGCAATCGGGCCGAGTCGGTCACGCGCCAAGTCTAGGGGGAAACGGTGAGACGCGCTTCACGGCGGGCCAGTCAGCGGTAACGGGCTATCCTTTCCACCAACAAATTGAAAAAGCCGTCAGCGTTGACCTTGAGGGCCACATCTGCGTTCGGCGGCTGGCCGGTCACGCGCCACACGTCACACACCGTCCGGCCCGCGCTGAGGCCATCAGAAATGTCAATGTCTACCCGCATGGCCTGAACCTCAAACAAATCGGGCGCAATCAAATACGCCGCCGTCATCGGGTCGTGGAGTGCTCCGCCGTCCCAGCCGTAGCGCTCACGGTGGTGCTCGGCAAAAAATTCCAGCAACACGGCGGTAAACTCGCCCACTTTGCTGCCGAGCTGCCGAAAAGCCGCCACCCGAGCCGGGTTGGCAATCGCCTGATGGGTGGCGTTGAGGCCGAACATGGTCAGCTTGAGACCCGTTTCAGCGGCGCACTCAAAGACGATTCGGGCAGCGTGCGGGTCACACAGGGCATTGAACTCGGCGCTGGGCGTCCAGTTGCCGGTGTCCAAGCTGCCGCCCATCCAGACGACTTCACGGATCAGCGGCGCGATATCGGGCGCGAGGCGCAGGGCCAGCGCCAGATTGGTGAGGGGGCCAGTCGGCAGCAAGGTGACTTGGTGGGGCCGCTGGCGAACCGAATGGATGATGAACTCAGCGGCGTGCAGCGCTTCGGCTCCCCGCTTGGGCGTGGGGAAATCGGGGCCGTCCAGCCCGCTTGCGCCGTGAACCGACTCGGCACTCAGGCGCGGGACGACCAGCGGGCGGTCAGCGCCAGCATAAATCGGGAAATCTGCGCCCGAAGTCTGATTGATAAGTTCGCGCACGATTAGGGCATTCTGGGTGGTGCGCTCCAGGCCCACGTTACCGTAGGTCGTGGTGACGCCCAGCACCTCCAGCTCGGGGCTTGAGCAGGCCAGCAAAATGTTGATGGCGTCGTCGTGGCCGGGGTCGCCGTCGAGAATGACCGGGCGGGGAGCAGCAGGGGGCGGCATCATGCCAAATGATGGCACAGCGCCGCCCAGCTCCCGTTATGTCCGGCTCCCGTTATGTCCGGCTCCCGTTATTTCACCTGCGGCAGCAGCTTATTGGTAAACAAGCTGGCGAAATCGAGCCGCTTCACCGCTTTGCCCTCCGGCGTCCGGATCGCGCCCGCCTTCAGCAAAAAGGCCGGATATTCCGTCCACATCTTCAAAGTCTGCTGGCCCCAAGGCTGGCCAGACTGGGCATACGCCTGATGGCTGGAAAGCCAGGCCGTCCCCTCGGTCAGTACCTTCGGATCGGGGAAAGTGCCCTTGGGAACGGCTCCCAGCATCAGCGCGGCGGCTTCGGCAGGGTAGCGCTCGGCGTAGGCGTAGCCGCGTGCAGTGGCCGCCAGAAAGGCCCGCAACTTGGGCGTATTGGCCGACAGCCGCGCCGGGTCAGCCACCAGAACCGGCGTGTAGTAATCCGGCACGCCGTAGGCGGTCAGCGAAAACGTCCGCAGCGGCGTGCCGGCCAGCCGCGCTTCCACGCCTTCTGTGCCTTCAAAAATCCACATGAAATCGGCCCGCTTGGACAGCAGGGCAGGCAGGCCACCCGCGCTCAGCACCGGGCTTTTGAACTGGCCCTGCCCGCCGTCGTTGCGAATCAGGCGCTGAATGATCGGAGTTTCGTAGGGCGCACCGAAGGCCGCGTAAATCTTGCCGTCGAGCTGCTTGGGCCGCACCACCGCCGAACTCTTGAGCACCGCGAAGGCGGCGGTATTTTTGGCCAGAATGGCCGCGATACTGATCACCGGACTTTGCGAGGCGGCTGAAGCGGTCACGCTTTCCGCGCCGGAAATGCCCACGTCGGCGCGGCCCGCTGTGACCAGCACTTCCGGCGAGGTGGAGGCGTAGGGCAAAACGGTGAGCTGCACGCCCGCCGCTTTGTACCAGCCCTGCTGCTGCGCCACGTAAATGCCGATGTGATTGACGTTGGGCGTCCAATCGAGCGCCAGCGTCACCGGCAAGAGGGGCGGTGTGGTTTGGGCCTTGGCCGTTTGGGCTTGACCGAGTGACAGGCTCAGGCCGAGGGCCAGCGCCAACGTGTTGCGAATCAGGGTCATGGTGTGTTCCTTTTTGAGCTTCGGAAATTTGAGCTTCAGGATTGGTCGGACAGTGGCGGACGGCCCCGCAGGGCGGCGCGTTCCAGCAGCGAGACGAGGCCCACCAGCAGCACGCTGAACAGGGCGGTCAGGGCGATGGCGGCAAACACCAGCGCAGTGGCGCGGGCGTTGGCACTGGTCTGAATCAGGATGCCCAGCCCGGCATAGCCGCCGACGTACTCGCCCACGATGGCGGCGGTCACAGCGTAGCTGGCCGACAGGCGCAGGCCCGCAAAAAAAGCAGGCAGGGCCGCCGGGAAACGCAGCAAAGCGTCACGCTGTGAGGCCGAAGCGCCGTAGCTGCGAAACAGGTCTTCGAGCTGCGGGTTGGGCTGCATCAGGCCGCCGAGCGTAGACACTGTGATGGGAAAGAAGCAGAACAGCGTGACCATCACCAGCTTGGGCAGCAGCCCGAAGCCCAGCCAGACCAGCAGCAGCGGCGCGAGCGCGATCAACGGGATGGTCTGCGAAACCACCAGCCAGGGCAGCAGGGTGCGGCGCAGCCCGGCGGAGCGCCGCAGCGTCAGCGCACAGCCCAGCCCCAGAATCAGCGCCAGCAGCAGGCCCAGCAGGGTTTCGGCCAGCGTTTGCAGGGTGTGCATCGCCAAGATGTCGGCATTGAGCCGCAGCGCCGCCCAGACCTGACTCGGCGCGGGCAGCAAGTTGGGCGCGACCCAGCCCAGCCGCGAGGCGGCTTCAATCAGCGCGGCGGCGGCCAGGCCCAGACCCATGGCGGGCAGCAGCCCAGTCCACTTCACAGGGAATTAAGTCCTTAAGCCGGCTTGCCAGACCGTGTCGTAAAACAACTTCTCGCAGTCGTAGGTTTGCGAAACCACCAGTTTCAGCGCTTCCACTTCGGCAGGGGTCTGGCACAGCCGCTCCAGCAGGGCTGCCTCGCCGCCGTTGACGCTTTCTTCCAAGTGGTCGTGCAGCGGAAAGAAAGCCACCTGCTCGTCGGTGAGGTGATAGTGGCGCTGCAAAGCTGGCCCGACCCGCTGGCAAATGGCGATGAACACGCTCTCGCTGGCGCTGAGGCTGGCGAGCATGCCCACAAAGCCGTGACGCAGCAGGGCGTAATAAAAATGACTGGTCAGCGTCAGGCAACCAGCCAGCGGGGTAATGTGCTCGAAGTCGGAAGGTGTCAGGCCGATGCCCGCGCCGAAATGCTGCAAGCTGCCCTGTCCGGCAAAGACCGATTTGGGGTCGTGCTTGGCGCTCAGCGTCCGGTGGGCCGCTTCGTCGGGCGCGTGAGCCAGCAGCAGCGCTTCGAGTTGAGGTGAGTGCTGCACCAGCCAAGCGTCTTGCAGGGCAAAGACTTGCAGGCGGCCCAAGCTGGCCTGACCACTTTCTATGGCTCGCCAGAGCGGATGCTCAATGAGGGCTTGGCGTTTGGCCTGCAACTCGGGGCCGAGCAGTGCAGATAAAAAGGAACTTCCAGTCCATTCGATGGTGGTCTTTTGCATAAGCCTCCCCAGCTCTGGGAAGGGGCATGGACAACGCGCAGCGCGGCAATGGCGAAGTTGTCGTCACGCTCCCTCCGGCGGCGTTACCCGCGTCAGGTTCCAAGGGTTTGATCTCAGCCCGGGCTCCACTTGGCAGCCCGAGCACCCCCGGTGACACGGCCACGCTAGCACAGCCAGGGCGCGTTGATTAAACCAGCAAGACTGGTCAGTGAAGGCACAGCGAGTGGTGACTGAGTGCCGGTGGATAAGCAGGCCGTTCACAATCCAGCTGCGCTGCGCCAGACTAGACCTCAGCCGATGCCTCTGCCCTACGCGCCCTTTACCCCCGCCCAACTCGCCGTGCGCCGCCGCGTCTGGGACGCTTTTGGCGAACTTTTTTTGGACACCGACACCCGTCCCAGTTTGCCGCTGATCGCCCGCCGCTTGGCTGAATCGGGCCTAGACGAGGCCGCCCTCGGTGAAATCTGGCGCGAGGAGGTGACGCCCGCCCTGCTGTTCAATCTGACTCTGGTGGCTGGGGAGTGGGCTTACTTTGACCTCGACTGGCTGGAAGAACAGATCGTGCGGCGGCGGGCCATTCGGCACCAGCTAAAGCGCTGGTCGCTCTCAGCGCTGATGCAGCAGGTCTGGAGCAGCGAAGTGGAGCCTGCTTACGCGGCGGCCATGCGGCTGCGGAGTGGTTTGCTGGTTCTCCCCACCGCTGAGCGCTCAGCGCGGGCCGCCATCTGGCATAGGCTGGCCCGCGCTTACTTCTGGTCTGAAGTGTCACCGCTGACCGCTTGCCCGGCCAGTGCCGTAGACCTCAAGACCGTCTGGGCCGATTTGGAGCCCACCTTGCGCCCGCTGCTGCTGAAGAGCGAGGATGAGGAGCGCAGCAGCCAGGCCGTGCTGGCGCTCATCTCTTCGGCTTGAGAGAGTGGATGGGAGACATATTGCTGTCTTTCTGTAATCACGGCTGACCGAGAGTTCGCCCGTTTTGTAGGCGCTGGCCTCAAGCTGGAAGTGCTGGACTGAACTGCTGGAAGCTCAATCCGCTATCCTCGCGGCATGACTGCTCCTTCCCGCGTCCAGTACCGCTTTTTGCCCGCCCGCACCTTGCTGTGTGCCATCAACCACCTGCGCCCGGCCCGCCTGGACAACTTCGTGAACGGAGCCAGCCTGGCCCTGCCCACCGTCCTGACCGAGCAAGGCCTAGAGCAGCTCGGCCCGGTGGCCATCATCTACCACAGCCCCGTGACCGAGGAGAGCGACGGCCCGGTGGAAGTCTGCGTGCCGTATCAGGGTGAACTGAGCGTGCCGAACGGCCTGACCCAGCACACCGACCCCGAACACCGCGAGGCGTTTTTGCCGCTGACCAAGCGGGAGTTTATGGACTCGGCTCTATTTGGCGCTGCCAGACGGGAAGTCGAGCAGGCCGCCCGCGCCAACGGCGACGTGCTGGGGCCGCTGCGCCGAATGGATTACGGCGTGTGGGCCACGCGCGGCGAGGACGAGGTGGTGGGCGAACTGGCCGTGCCGATGAAATGGTTTAACCAACTGCGGCCCGAGTCACGCGGGCGACTGTTTCCGTAAACGGGGCCAGCAACGAGGCCAATAACGGGGCTTGACTCATCCCTTGGGGGAGGGTGCAAACTGCTCTTACCTCCGGAGGGTAAAGGATGCCGAACCCGCAAACCCGCACAGACTTGACGATTGGAGCGTTCTCGCAGCTCAGCCGCCTAAGCATCAAAGCGCTGCGGCTCTACGACTCGCTTGGCTTGCTTCCACCGGCCTGGACTGACACCGAGAGCGGCTACCGCTACTACGCCGCCGGGCAGCTCGATCGTGCCAAGCAGATCAGCTTGCTGCGCCAACTCGACTTGCCGCTGAGCGCCATTGCCGAAGTGCTGGACGCCCCGAACGCTGAGCGCCGGGAGCGGTTTGAGCATCTGTGGCAAGGCGTGGAAACCGCCCACACCCAACGGCGAGAACTGGCCGAGTACTTGCTGAGCCAAGTGTTCAAAGATCAAACCAGTACCGATCAAAGGAGCCCCAATATGACCCAGACCGCCACGCACACAGATCAGTCAGCCGACAGCCACTTCACCCTTCAGCAGCGCTTCGTACCGCAGCGGCGCGTCGTCTCTATCACCCGCCGGGTCTTTGTCAATGATCTCAAGGCCTTCTTTGAAGATTCGGGCCGCGTGCTTGCCTTTATAGAGCAGCAGGATGCACAGATGGCCGGGCCGATGTTCGCCGTCTATCACGGTGAAGTCAACAACGACAGCGACGGCCCAGTGGAGATCTGTTTTCCGTACAGTGGTGAACTGGCAGCGGAAGGCGAGTTCGCCCTGCGTGACGAGAACGCCCACCATGAAGCCTACGTCACCCTCACCAAAGCGCAATTCGAGTTTCCCCAGATTCTCAAGGCTTATGACGCGGCACTCTCATACGCCCAGCAGCTCGGCGAGTGCAGCCAGTTCGCGCCGCGTGAAGTCTACAACCAGAACTGGAACACGGCTGGGCCGACTGATTTGGTGGCCGATGTGGCCTGGCCGTTCGTGCCGAAAGCTCAGGGCTGAGCGAACCGCAGGAGTTCTTGCGCCAGCACCACTTCCGTGCCCGCCAACCCCACCGACAGAAAGAGGGTGATATCCTCTGGTCGGCGGGGCGGCAGGGCTTAGGCACACTCGCTGAGCGCTCTCACTGACGCGCTGGAGAGGACATGCCCATCCGGCCCGAATGACAGGCTTGGCGCTGCTCGTCACTCGCGGCAGGCCTGGCGGTCAGGCCCAATCTTGAAGCTTCGGGGCGAGACAGCACGTCCATTGCCACCGCGCCCAGAGCTGACGTTTGCAACGGCCCCAGTTCGCTTCCCACGATCATACCCTCCACCCGTATCTGAGCGTTCCAGACGGCCACCGATTGCTCCTCAAGCGGCGTTTCCACGTTGAGATAAGCCCGAAAGCCAAAAGCATCGGTGAGAAGTTTCATCCCTTTGGGGGCCGGTAATATTGGGCGGGGCGACCCTGCTCGTCCATCCAGACGATCCAACCGTTTTTGGAAGCGCCAGAGATATCATCTGCCGCCGTGCTCGGCGAGGTGTACTCCACATTCTTGAGGTAACGAAGCCGCCCGTCTTCTAACAGAAGAACTTCACCCGCCTCCAACATGGCTGTACGGCGTTTACCGACAGATGCAGCGTACTCCTTGACCTCAGCGCTGGTCATGCTGCCCGCTTGAATGACCCACTTGCCCAGCTCGGGAAGATAAACCGCCTGAGCATCTGCGTGTCCGGGCCGATACCGAAAACAAATTTCGGTCTGCAACGGTGGAGTCGGCTCACTCGGCTTGTTGGCTGAGAACTCCAGTTTGGCCGCCTTGTTGGGCTGCGTCTTAAGCTGCCATTTGCTTTCTTTAATTTCTAACTTCTTGGGTTCCGCCGCGGCTGGACTGGGCGACTGAATCTGCACCGCGCCGAGTAGCACGTTGCGCTCGGCTTCGGTGATCAGGCCCATCTTGACCGCCGCTGCCGCCGCCTTCTCGAAACTGGCAATGTCATATTCGCTTTGCACGTCTTCGACAATCGGGCGCTTTTCCAAATGAATTTGAGCGTCGTCACGCCGCTTTTGCTGAGCCTGCTGGACTTCCGAAAGCCGAGTTTCAAACTCACCCCTCATCCAGCTCACTGCGTCCAGCACGGCAGCAAGATCATCGGCAAACACCCCGGCGGCTTTCTGAACCAATTCGAGCTTCAGGACAATGCGCTCGGAGTACGGGCCTTGCATGTGCTCGTCGATGACCACCCACACCCGTCCATCGGTCAGCAGCGCCCAGCGAATCCCCTTGCCGCCCGCGTAGGCGGCGACCTGCTGATAGTCCTTGTCGTGCAGACCGACGTTCATACCTTTAAGTTCAAGGACGAATTGATACTGGCCCGCCACGACGCGCAAATCGGGCCGAAAGCCGCCCTTGTCGGTTTCCTCCGGAATCACTTCCGCTGGGTTCCAGATGTCAAAGCCTGCTGCTTGCAAAAGAGGCAACACGATGGCCTGCCGCACCACAGCTTCGCCCGGACTGGGCTGACTGGAGAGCCAGTGTTGGATGACTTTAACGACTTGAGTCACCCGCTCACGTCTCATAGAAGTTTGTTCGGCGGGCATGCTTCCAAAGTTTAGCGGAAGACTTTGGTTCTCTTGCAATTTCCGGTGGCCGATCCTCTAGACTCTCCCCTACCATGCAACGACTTGCGACGCTCCTGACGTTCGCGCTGGCGGTTTCGGCTGCCGCTCAAAGCGCCCTCCCGGCCAGCACTGCCCGCATTCACTACCAACGCCCCGATGCCCAGTACGGCGCTTGGGGCCTGCACGTCTGGGAAGACACCAGCGCGGCCACGAGCTGGGACAAGCCGCTCAAAGCCAGCGGTAAGGACGACTTCGGGGTGTACTGGGACGTGCCGCTGGGTTCCAGTCCCGTCAAGCTGGGCCTGATCGTGCATTCCGGCGACAAAAAGGACGCGGACGAAGACCTGTTCATGAACTTGGGACTGGGCCATGAATTGTGGATCAAGTCGGGCAGTGCCAACGTGGCCTACACCAAAGCGGGGCCGTTCACCGTAGACGCGACTCAGGCAGTCATCGCTCAAGCCGCGCCAGCACCCACACCCACGGCTGCCGCAGCCACCATTCCGGCTGGCAACGCCCGCATCAACTACTACCGCCCCGACGGCAAGTACGACGGTTGGGGGCTGCACGTCTGGGACGGCGCGAAAGCCCCGACCGAGTGGGCCAAACCGCTGGCGCAGACTGGCAAAAATGATTTCGGGGTGTACTGGGACGTGCCCACCGTGGAAGGCTGGAGCAAATTGAATTTCATCATCCACAAAGGCGACGACAAAGACCCTGGCCCCGACCAGAGCTTGCCCGCCAGCAGCGGTAATCAAGCCTGGATCATCAGCGGCAGTCCAGCGGTCAATACCACCCGGCCCGATACCAGCGTGCGGCCCGTGGGCGACCTCAGCCAGCAGCAAGCAGTGTGGCTGACGCGCGACACCATCGCCGTCAAGCCCGCGCTGCTGGCCAACGGTGCATTGCTCAACCTTTACTCCAGCACTTCGGGCGACCTCAAGCTGACCCCGGCGGGCGTCACCGGCGGCGAGAGCTTGCCCTTGGTGCGCTCAGATGCAGGCGACCAACTCAGCGCGGTTCTCAAAGCCAAATACCCGTATCTGGCCAATTATGCGGTGGTCAAGCTGCGGCCCGAGGACGCGGGCAAGGTGACATCAGCGCTGCGTGGGCAACTGGCGATCAGCAGCACTGGCCTTGACGACAAGCTAATAGACGCGACGGGCGTGCAAATTTGGGGCGTACTGGACGACCTGTTTGGCTACACCGGGCCGCTGGGCGTGACCTGGGCGGGCAGCCTTCCGACCCTGACCGTCTGGGCGCCCACCGCGCAGGACGTGAAAGTGCTGGTGACGGTGGGCGGTCAAACCAAAACTGTGGCGATGAAAGCTGGAGACAAGGGCAGTTGGAGCGTGACCGGCGACGCGGGCTGGAAGAATGCCCCCTACCGCTATCAGGTGACGGTCTACGCGCCCACGACAGGCAAACAGGAAACCAATGTCGTGTCTGATCCGTACTCCATTGGTCTGACCGCCGACGGGCAACAATCGCTCATCACCGATCTCAGCGACGCGGCGCAGAAACCGGCGGGCTGGGACACGCTCAAGAAGCCGCCGCTGAACTCGGTGGGTGATCTGAATTTCTACGAACTGCACCTGCGCGACTTCAGCGTGGCCGACGCCACCGTTCCCGCCGCCGAGCGCGGCACCTATCTGGCCTTCACCGAGAAGAACAGCGACGGCATGAAGCACCTCAAGGCGCTGGCCGACGCGGGCCTCAAGGCCGTTCACCTGCTGCCGACCTTTGACATCGCCTCGCTTCCCAAAGACAAAGCGGGCTGGAAAAGCCCCGGCGACCTCTCCAAGCTCCCGCCCGCCAGTGAGGAACAACAGGCCGCCGTCAGCACTGTCAGAGACCAGGACGGCTTCAACTGGGGTTACGACCCCTACCACTACATGACGCCGGAAGGTACTTACGCGGTGAACCCTGATCAGCGCACCAAAGAGTACCGCTCAATGGTCATGGCGCTGAACGCGGCGGGCCTGCGCGTCGTGCAGGATGTGGTCTTCAACCACACCGCCGCCAGCGGCGAGGCCGACAAGAGCGTGCTGGATAAGGTCGTGCCGGGCTATTACCACCGCCTCGACGTCAACGGCGTGGTCGCCAATTCGACTTGCTGCTCCAACACCGCCACTGAGCACCCCATGATGCGCCGCCTGATGATCGATACGCTGGTGCTGGAGGCCAAGCAGTACAAAGTAGACGGCTTCCGCTTCGACTTGATGGGCCACCATCTGGTCAGCGACATGCAGGCCGCCCGCGCCGCGCTGGACGCTTTGACGCTGGCCAAAGACGGCGTGGACGGCAAGCAGATCTACCTCTACGGCGAGGGCTGGGACTTCGGTGAGGTGGCCGGGAACGCACGCGGCGTCAACGCCACCCAAGTCAATTTGTACGGGCAGGGCATCGGCACCTTCAACGACCGGATTCGGGACGCGGTGCGCGGCGGCAACCCCTTCGGCGGGCTGCAAGATCAGGGCTTTGCGACGGGGTTGTTGAGCCTGCCCAACGGCCAGCCGCAGAACACCGACAAGGCGAAACTTCTCAAGCTCACCGATCAGATCAAAGTGGCCCTCAGCGGCAACTTGCGCGACTTCAAATTCGTGGACAATACGGGCAAAACCGTGACCGGAGCGCAGGTTCCTTACGGCGACGCGCCCACTGGCTACGCGGCCAGCCCCCGCGAGACCATCAACTATGTCTCGGCCCACGACAACCAAACGCTGTGGGACGCGGTGCTGCTCAAAGCGCCCCTGAATGCCACCACCGCCCAGCGGGTCAGGATGCAGAATCTGGCCTACAGCTTGGTGCTGCTGGGTCAGGGCATGCCGTTCATCCACGCGGGCGACGAGTTGCTGCGCTCCAAGAGCTTTGACACCGACAGCTACAACAGCGGCGACTGGTTTAACGAAATCGCCTGGACGGGAGCCGACAACGGCTTCGGGCGCGGCCTACCGATGGCCGAGAAAAACAAAGACCAGTGGAACATCTACCGCCCGCTGCTCTCCAATACGACCCTCAAGGTGACGGTGGCAGACCGGACGCGGGCCTCTGACAACTTGCGTGAATTGCTGAGCATCCGCAATTCCAGCCCGCTGTTCCGACTGCCGACCGCTCAGGCCGTGCAAAACCAACTGAGCTTCCTGAACGCTGGCCCCACGCAGACGCCCGGCGTCATCGTGATGAAGCTCAGCGGCGGGAACGCCCCTTATAAAAACGTTCTGGTGGTGTTCAATGCCAGCAATGCGGTCTACACCCTCAAAGACGCCAGCCTGACGCCACTCAAGCTGGACTTACATCCAGTTCTGAAAGCCAGCTCAGACGCGGCAGTGAAGCAGAGCACCGCCAGCGGCGACACGGTGAGCGTGCCGGGGCTGACGACGGCGGTATTCGTCGGCAAGTAAATCAGCTTGGTAAAGTGTCGCGGCAGAATTGGCCTGCACTCCATTCAGATTCGGACAGCTTCTCCGGCCTACTTCCTGGTGCTCACGCTATAGGCCAAAAACGCTTCCTTGCTCAGCACTTTCGCGCCGCGCAGCACGCTTAAAGTTGCGGCAGGATCGTCCAGAGTCAGGGCGTAGGTGTAGCCGTTGTTCGTCCAGCGGTAGTGCTGGCCGCTATGGGTGCCGCCCATGAGGTACAGCCCCGGCGTGCCGTCATGGTTGCTGCTGCTGTACGTCACTTTGTCACCGCTTTCCCAAACGGTAATGCTGTGCTTGGCGGTGGCTCCGATGAAAGCAGCTTGCGGTTTGTAGCGGCACGCGAAGGTTCCGGCCGACACTTTGAAGGCATTCACGTGGGTCATCCGGTACAACGGGTCGTTGACGTTTTCGATGTTGCTGGAATGCACGTAATACCTGGGCGTTTGGCTGACCTTTTGGCCCGCTGGCGTCAGCGCCGTGTAGAGGTTGCCTGCGCCCGCATCGCTGGGGCCTAACTGATAATCCTGAACGCTGGAATCACCGCCCGCCCATTCCAGCAACTTGACCGGCTGAGTGACCGGTTGGGCCGCGCCGCCGGTACCCTTCGGCTGAGTCACGGCCAGCACCCGCTCTGGGGTATCGCACCAGAAGGCGGCGGGCTGAGCGCCGTTCAGATTGAGGTACGACTTCATCTCGTAGCCCTGCGCCGTGGTAGGCGAGGCGGCGGCGAGGGAGGCGGCCAGCAGGGCAATCCAGAGGAGTTTCATGCCCTCAGCCTGATCTTTCAAGCTGAGCCAAAGCTGACGAATCGCCCAAGTCTTTACTGCCGCTTGTAAACCAGCCGGGTCAGCGAGAGTGCAGGCAAATCCAGCGTGTCGGCCAGCGGCAGACGGATCATTTCGTTTTCATCGTCCACTGTTTTTTGGGTAAAGGTCTTGCCGCCGACGAGCTGATAGCCCGGCAGCGCGGCGGTGAGCGAGTGCGCCTCGGCGGCAGTATTCGTCACCAGCACCGTCAGCAGTGGGCCGTCCTGCGCCGCGTGCGTCCAGAGGGCCGGATCGCCGCTGCTGATGGGCAGCCCGCTTCCGGTGAACGCATGAAGCTGCTGGAAAGCGTAGAGGGTGGGCCTCGGGATGCCCGCCAGGTCCACCAAGCCGTGCCCACCAGTGGCCTGCAGGGCAAAGTAAGCGGCCACCGACGCGCCGTTCTCGGCCAGCCGCAAGGTGGCTTCAGCGGCCCACAGCGCTCCGACTTGATCGCTCAGGTGGCGCGGGCGACCCGACACATACGACAAGCTGTACTCGGTGACGCCCAGCGGCGTGCGGCGGGTGTAGCCCAGCGGGTTGCCGCTCTGGCTGTCCATCAGCGCCCGAAAGCGCTTCACGTCGCGGTCGATCACCGAGACGCTCGCCAGCGCGTCCGCGTCGCTGGACAAGCCGTCGGTGGGGTATTCATGCCAGGTCAGCAAGTCCACGATGTCGCCGCAGCCCTTGACAAACTGCTCCAGAAAGCTGGCGGCTTTATCGCCGGTATTCGACACCGCTGGCCCCGCGAATTTGGCGGACGGATCAACCTGCAAGATGGCCTGCCGCTGCGCTCGGAAGGTGGCGCAGTAGCGCTGGGCTGTCCAAGTTGCGTCGCCCCGATTGACCGAATACAAATCAGGTTCGTTGCCGATTTCCCAGTACGCCACTTTGAGATTGGCGGCCTGCGCGTCCCTGGCGGCTTGGGCAGCATCTTGAGGTTGGTTCTTGGCTCCCGGCTTGCCGCCGAACACGCGGGTCTGCACCATCAGGGCGGGCGGGGTCAGGCCGGTAGTCAGCAGTTCCAAGTTGGATTTGAGCGGCACCAGACTGGCCGCCGTCAGGTCATTCTCGTCGCCAACGTTGCCGCCGGGAAAGCGCAGGAGAGTCGGGGCCACGCTCCGCAGGTCTTTTTTGGCTTCCACCACCGGCATCCAGTTGCCGTAATTGAAACCGCCGATCACGCTGGGTGGCAGCGGCGTCGGCGTGCCGCTGCCCAGCACCAGTGTGGCGGGCGCGGCAGCGGCGAGGCCCAGCGAAAGAGCAAGCAGCGCGGAGAGTCGGGTGTTGAGTCGCATGACCCAACTATAAGCACAACTGTCTAGGCACAGCAGCGTAAACCCAGCAGAAGCAGGCGAGTTCGTGGGCCTTGACTTTTCTGGCGGCGCGGCGCAGTATATAGGAACACGATAGAGCGTTTCGATACCGCACTTCGATCAAAGGAGATTCCCCTTATGTCCAGCTCCGTACCCAGCTCGCCCGACGCCAATTTGCTGCGCGGCCACCTCGACCTCATTTTGCTGAGCATCATTCAGGGACAGCCCAAATACGGTCTGGAAATCAGCAAGCAGGCGCAGGAGCGCACCCAGGGCTACTTCGACTTGAAAGTCGGCAGCTTGTATCCGGCGCTGCACCGCTTGGAAAAAGCCGGATTTGTGCGCGGCGAATTTCAGCCGGCTCCGCGCAGTGGCAGCCCGGTCAAGGTCTACGCCCTGACCGAAAGTGGCGGGCGCGAATTGGAGGCCAGGCGGCGGGAGTTTGAGACGTTCAGCCAGCAACTCGGCAAGTTGTGGCAACTGGATTCAATGCAACTGGGAGGCACAGCATGAAGCAGACCGAGCGGTATTTGAGGGCGGCCACGCGGGGACTGTGGGGCCGAGCGCGGCGCGAACTGCAAACCGAATTGCAGGGGCACATCAACGAGCGGGTGGCCGAGTTCCGGCTGGGCGGTCTGAGTTCCGAAGATGCCGAGCGCCAAACTTTGCGCGAACTCGGCACGCCCGTGCGGGTCAGCGGCGGAATGCTGGGCGTGCATACCGTTCCGGCACTGGGCAAAGCGGGTGCGCTGAGTTTGCTGCTGGCGACCACCCTGCTCACCACCTTGCCGCAGGGATTGGCACAGGTCAAAAGTATTTACGGCAGTGTGGAGAATATGTGGCCGTCCAGTTACCTCAATTTTGAGCAACTGATGGACTCCATCAAAACAGCGGGCGGCGAACTCAGCGGCCCGCCGAACGCCGCTACTCTTACCGTACCGGATGCGCCGCGCTCCCAGTATCCGCTCAATACGGCCCAGTGGAAGGGCGCAACGCTGAGTCAAGAGGGCAAAACCTATCTGCACACGGATTTGCTCGTTTCTACTCTCAAAAACACCGGGGCCAACGTGCGCGTGAGGGGCTGGACAAATCCCACATTAACGGCTGGGGCAACCAACATTCACCTTGAAACGGATGACTGGCGGGTGCTCAACGATCTCTATACGCTGACGTTGATCATGTCAGGGCCGAAACTCAATGCTGGAAGTGTCATGAACAGCTTGGAACCCAACGGCAACACCAGCGACATCACCTTCAAAGGCACTTTCAAAAAAGATGCCGTCTACGCTTTCGTGACACCTGTTTTTGGCGACTGGACAAGTCAGAAAACCGGGGGAGAGTTACTGAACAGCGGCAATATCATCTTGAAAAGCAATGTCAACCAAGCCAAAGACGGTCAAGTGCAATTTAGGATGGACAACGAAGCCAAACATTTCAAACTTTATTCCGATGTGAACGCCTTTCAAGCCGCGCTCGATCCCTACCGCGACACGGGTAAAATCCACCACTGGGACGCCGCCCACCCCGCCCCGGCGCTGATTCTGGAACTCAGCGGACATTTCGGGCCGGATGCTTATAGCGTCGTGCCTACTCAGTCGGTGCAGCGTCCTTAAAAATTTGTTCAACCCCAGACCTTGACCGCCCTCTCGCGGCTGTGCCGAGGGCGGTGCTGTTTTGAAATTTGTCAACTGTTTCTCGTAGCTCAGCGCGTCAGGCGAGCCAGCCAACGTGTCGCCAAGTCCGGTTGTCCGTCACGTACACTCGGCCCGCCGGTCAAGCGCAAATATCCCGCCAGCGGCTGCTCCGGGTCGCTGCCGAGCAGTTCGGCGTCCAGCAGATCAAGCTCAGCTTGAAGCGCTTCCGGCAAATCTGGCCCCGCGACAGCCTGTCCAAAACGGAGGTACGCTTCGGGCTTGGGCTGGCCGCGCAGCACCACCCGGAGAGCCACCGGAATCAGCGCCGCGCCGGAAGCCCCCGCCAGCCACGCCGCGCCCGCTTCTATACGCCGCACCTTGCCGAGCGGTTCCAAACGGCCTTCGGGAAAAACGACCACCCAGTGTCCAGTCTTTGAGGCCCTTAAAGCGGGCCGCAGTTCGTGAGCGCCGATGGCCCCGACGAGGCGCAGAAACGGAAAAATAGACAGTTGCCGCTCGGTCATCAGCACGCAGAACGGTTGACCGAGTTGCCAAGCCACTTCGCGCAGCACGTACCCGTCCCACCACGAGTGATGCGAAGGAGCCAGCACTGCCGCGCCTGACGGCAACTCGCCGCGCACCCACAAGCCGCGCAAACCGCTTCTGACCTGAGCGCGAATGGTGCTTCTGAGCATCCACTCAAAAAAGTCAGGTGGGTTGGTCATGTGATCTCACGCGTTTGGCCGAGACCGCACTGTTTCTCAGCACTGCCCAAACCGCCGCACCCATTGCCACAGCGGTCAAAAGAGCCGCCAACGGCAAGCCGAGCAGCAACAAGCCGAACGGCAAGAAAGCGGCTTCGATCAAGTAGGCGAGGCGGAAATCAGCCGGGAGAGAGGCCTGCGCCTTGCCTACAACCTGATACAGTTCCGGCGCAATCTTGCCAAAGGCCCACACCAGCCCCGCGCCCACCGCCCACCAGCCCACGAAGTTTTGAATCGGCGCTCCAGCCCACAGCGCTCTGGCGTCACTCCAAGCCCAAAAGCCCTGCGCGGTCATCAGCGGCTCCAGGCCGATGTCCCACGCCACCAAAAGCAGGCCCGCCAGCCAAGCGCGGCCCCTGGTCAGCAGCGCCGCCGATAAAGTCATGGCAAACCAGCCCAGCGGCACCAGCAGCGGCACGCTCAGCAAGGTGAGGCCCGGTGCGCCCGCGTAACTGTAGCTGCCAAACGGAAAGCCGGTGCGCGTGCCCAGCACTTCCACGCCCAGTCCGACGCCAAAGGCCAGCGCCGCCAGAATCAGCGATTTCGGGCCGACTTTCTGCCAAGCCCAACTCAGGCCCGCCAAAAAGAGCGCCCCGGTACTCAGCGTGCCGAGGAGTGGGAACCCGTCCGGCCACAAAGGAACCGGAATTTTGAGCAACGCGTAGAGCAGCAAAAAGCCCTGCCACGGCTGAAATACCTGTTTGAGGACGTTGACCCGCGTGAGCGCCACCGGATGTAAAAAGGCCATCAGGCCCGTCGCGATCAGCAGGTTGGTGATCAGGAAAAAGATCATTTCCTCAACGGGCAAGACCCCGCCCAGATTCCAACCGAGGGTGTAGCGCGGCGAAATGCTCCAGATACCGTTGTGGATGGCAAAGAGATCAGTGGCCCACAAATACAAAGTCGGCGGGATGGTCGCCAGCCAAAACAGGCGCGGCCTGCCCATCACCAAGTCGCCGCCAAAAGCCGACAGCCCTGCCAAAACGGGAGCGGCCCACGCCAAGATCAGCCCCATATAGAAGGTCGGCTCAAAGCGCAGCATCACCACGCCCGCAAACGCCACACCCAGCCACAAACCCGCCAAGCCCCAGCGCGTCAGCAGCGGCGAGGCAGAAATGCGCGGCGGGCCGGAGCGCCGCAGCAAAAAGTACAGCCACAGCCCCGTGATCAGCGTTTGCAAAGCGAAGAAGGCGTACTCCTCATAAGGCACGTACAGCAGGCGGCCCAGTACCCTTTCCGGCGGATAATTCCAGACCTGCTTGAACACCAAGTAGTTGTCCCAAGGCGTCGTGTACAGCATGGGGATCAGCGGGAACAGCAAAAAAGTCGTCCAGGCCCATTTGTTCTCGGGTCGGAACTCTCCCGCTACCGGCTGCCCCCGACGGGTTTGCCACCACGTCAAGCCGATCAGCAGCAGCAGCAGCGGCAAGATGAAGGTGAGGTGGTACTGAAGGTAAGTCATGGCCACAGAGGGCAGCCGCTCCGCTCATTCACCCCCGCCCGCTTCATTTGCCCAGCCCCCAGACTTTGCGCCGCGTCATGTCGTGAATCAGCACCCGCGCCGCGTTCCGGCCCGACGCGCCCATGATGCCGCCGCCGGGGTGGGTACTCGCGCCGGTCAGGTACAGCCCCTTGACGCCCGGCCATTTGTACTGGCTGGCCTGCATCCAGGGCCGGAACGAAAACATCTGGTCGAATGACATCTCCAGGTGCATCACGTTGCCCCGGTGCAGGCCCAGATTGCTTTCCAGCCACTGCGGGGTCTGCACCAGTTCGCCCACGATCATGTCGCGGGTGCCGGGGGCGTAGTGCTCGAAGGCGGTCAGGATGTTGTCGCGGGCCTCGGCCACCCGGCTTTCCCACGTTCCAGACGCCAGCTCATACGGGTAATACTGCGCCCACAGCCACAGCACGTCGCAGCCGGGAGGGGCCAGAGCGTCGTCCACCGCGCTGAAACTCATGGCGATGATCGGCGGGTCGGTGGTGGGTTCTCCGGCCAGGTATTCGCCGTAAGCCTTCATCAGTTGGCGCTCGTTTTTGATCAGCAGGCCCAGCGCCACCCGCGAGTCCGGCTCGGTGTGGTTGCGGTATTTGACCTTGCCATTCAGGGCCAGCCGCAAAATCATCCCAAAGCCGTTGCCGACGCGCACCCGCTTGGCCGCTTCCGGCACATATTCGTCGGGCAGAGTGGCGGCAGTGGTCAGAATGTGACTGCCCGCCACCACCGAGCGGCCCGTGAAGCGGCTGCCGTCTTCGAGTTCAATGCCGGTGGCCTTGCCGTTTTCCACCAGAATCCGCTTGACGGGAGCGTTGACAAAGACTTGCCCGCCGTTTTCTTCAATCGCCAACCTGAGCGCTTTGGTCAGGCCGCCGCTGCCACCTTTGGGCCGCGCCACGCCGCCCTGGTGGTAGAGCGGGTGCCACAGCAAAAAGGGAGCGCTGAGCGGGTCGGACGGGGGCGGGCCGGACTGAGCGGCCATCCAGGTCAGGGGCGCACGCACCCGTTCTTCGCTGAAGGTCTCGCGGGCCACGTCGCCGTAAGGGCGCAAAATGGTGGCGAGTTGCCTGCTCATGTCGCGGCCCTTGCCGCTGTTGACCAGCATCTTGCCGAGTTCAAGCGGGCCGGGCGCGGAGTTGAACAGATCGGCCACCGCGTCGGCAAACGGCGTCCAGTCAGACAGGAACTTGCGGTAAGCGTCGCCCTGCCCCGGGAAAATCTGGTTGAGTTCGTCGATGGTGCGCTCGGCGTCGCGGTACATGAACCAGGGCGTTTCACCATCGGAGGCCTGAAACATCGGATCGACTTCCAAGTAATGCAGGCCGTAACGGCTGAGTTCCAGTTCCTGCACCACTTTGGTCATCCGAATCAGAATGTGGGCGCTGCCGCCGTAGTCGAAGCGGTAGCCGGGCACCAGTTCTTCGGTGCTCACCGCTCCGCCGACGATGTGCCGCCGCTCAAAAACGCCGACCTTGAGGCCCGCTTGCGCGGCATACGCCGCTGTCACCAGGGCGTTGTGACCCGCGCCCATCACCAGTACGTCAAAATCGGGCATCTGCTCATTATGCCGTGAGGGGTGTGGGCACAGAAGGTCAGAAGTCTTGCGGTTGTTCGTCAGCACGCCTTTGTCAGAACTGGGCCAGAGTCGGCGCGTTAAGCTCTTGTCATGTTCGGACGCCGCGTTCCCGTCAAGTATGTGCTGCTGTTCAGTGTGCTGTTGGCGCTGGTCTGCGGCGGCACTGCCATTTATTTCGCCCAACAACGCAGTTGGATCGCCACCGCCCTGCTGGGCGTGCTGGCCATCTGGTTTGCCGTAGACGCCCTCCGCGCCTGGAGTTGGAAGAAAAAGTAACCCCCAGAGCGCCTAGACTGCACTAATGAGACTGCGCCTATGAGATTAGGCCCATGAGCGGCGTCATCTGGTTGGCCTTAGACGGCGTGGGCCACCCCGAAGACGCGCCGAGCGGCTCGGTCTGGGAACAAGACTTACCCACCCTGCGCCCCATCATTGACGCTGGGCTCGCACTTGACACCACTTTGGGCGTCGCGGGCCTGCCGCAGTCTGGCACTGGCCAGAGCTGCTGGCTGACTGGGCAGAATGCGGTGCGGTTGATGGGCAAAGGCGGCGCGGGCGAACACTTCGGGCCGCACCCCGGCCCCACTTTGCAGGCCCTCCTGCGTGAGTCGGCGCTGCCGGTACGCTTAAAGCAGGCGGGCCTGAGCGCGGCGCTGCTCAACTTTTATCCGCCGGGTTACTTTGCCGCCCACGCCAAACGCCCCCGCTACGGCTGTTTTCCGTTCAGCTTTCTGGCTGCAGGCTTGGCCCTCAATCCGCTCGACTTGCCCAGCATTTCCCCAACTTTGGGCCTGCGTTACGGCTCACCGTGGGCGGCCACCCAGACCTTGAGCGAGTTGGCTTATATGGGTGAGCAAGTGGCGAGGGCAGCCCAGCACCGCGATTTATTGGTGCTGGATTTGTGGCTCAGCGACCTGCTCGGCCACGAAGGCAAACCGGACGCGCCGCCGGAACTGGGCGCGGCGGGTCGGCGCTACATGCAGCACCTCGACGCTTTTTTGGGCGGCGTTCTCGGCGCGGGCGGGCGGGCCGTCATCAGCAGCGATCACGGCAACTTTGAAGATTTGCGTATCAAGTCGCACACCACCGCGCGGGTGCCGTTTGCGGGCAGCGGCGTGGACTTGGGCCGTCCCCACGACATCGTGCAGGCGGGAGCAGTGATGGCTGGTTGGTTCGGGCTGCTTGAGCGGACGCACAGCTGAAAGGGGAATGCAAGACGCCTTTTCCTAAACTGTTTTTGCCGTTCAGTCACCTTCAAAAAGTCAGCGCTACGGATTTGAGCTGAGTCACCGCTCCTCCCTGAGCGCCGCAGCCACCGACCACTTCCACTTGTGCGAGGTGCCGTGATCTGAACGTCGTGTTCCGTGAGAATGACTGAACTTGAAATGGTTTGCGATTAAGGAGAAACATGACTGTCAATGAACCTGCTGCGTTCCATCTGCTTTCTCACCGTAGGGTCTGCTTTGTTCTGGTATCGGCCGCACTCGTTTACGGCGCTGCTCAAGCTGAAAGTGCCACAACCAAAACCACCGCCGTCAACACCGCTGCGCCGATGAGCTGGCAAGCCGTGCAGCAGCAAGACGATAAGAACCGAGTCAAAATCGGCGTTACCTTTGACAAAGTCGACGCCGACGGCTACATCATCCTCAAATACGGCTCGGTCATGCTCAAAACCCGTTTGGCCGGCGTCAAAGTCAGAACCGCTTTGGCAGGCGTTTTAAATATGTACGTGCCGGAAGGAGCCAGAATCCAAGCTGAAATCGTGGAGAAAGGCAAGATTCAAAGCGTACTGCTGTGGAAAAACGGCAAGAATCTCAACGAGCAACTGATGATGGACGGCGTAGCGGTGGGTATTCGCTGAACAGTATGATAATTCAATCAAAAATCTTATTTAAAAGTAGCATTCTTCGATGAGGAGTCTGGTGTGATAAAATAATTTGTCTGATTCGCGTCATTTAGCCTGAAAGTAAAATCATCTTTGGTTGATTCGGCCAGCTGTGTCATACCAAAATTTCCATTGCATACCAGAGTGTATTTTCCGACCAATTGGTTTTGATTTGCGTAGATGCCTCGGGATTTCCTGTAATCTATTTGGATATTTTTCAACCGCTGGGCACAATTCTGTAAATTTGATTCACCAGATTTTTGTCTTTCGTTCGACGCCATGGAAAGTAGGATAGCCAGCATGACGGCAATTATTGAAACACTAGCGAGCGAATGGAGGCCGATCACAGCAACTTTGTTGGTGTTCTGCAAAGGGGGCCAACCTTGGAGCTTCCATAGCCCATACATAACGTGATAATTCACCTGTATTGCCAGCCAAGTCAGCACAGGAAATACCAGCACCCAGAGTCCCAGATGCCAGAAATAACTGTCCGCATAGATCACCCACACAAAAGTCTGCATCCAGCTTAAATGCTTTCTCCAGTTTCCCAGATAGCTAAAGCCGCTGCCAGGCAAGACCATATTGAGCAACATTCCCAGTGCATAAGAGGGTGGTTTTGGTGTGGCCGAGCCAGATGAACCCTGCACAAGCAGACGCTAGCAAAACGGTAAATGGTCTACAACGGGATACCCCACCCCGCCATCTGGCGTATGCGTCCTTTACGCTCTAGGCGTAGTCTAAACAGATGTCTGCGCCCGCTGCTTCTTCCGCTCCAGCCCTCAGAGTGCTGGGAACTTATCTGCTGCCGATGTGGCCGCGTGTACTGCTGCTGGCCGCTCTCCTGATCGGCAGTGTGCTGCTGACCCTGACTTTGCCGCAACTGATCGCCCGCTTTGTCGATACGGCGACGGCGGCGCTCGGCAAAAACGGCGCGGGCCTGAGCGCTTTGCCCAGCCTGACCCGCCTGAGCCTGAGCTATATCGGCGTGGCCTTGGTGGTGCAGCTGCTCTCAGCGGGCGCAACCTATCTGGGAGCCATCATTGGTTGGAGTGCCACCAACCGCCTCCGGAGCGACTTACTGGCCCACCTGCTCTCGCTGGACATGAGCTACCACAAAGAGCGCACCCCCGGCGAAATGATCGAGCGCATCGACGGCGACGTCACAGCGCTCAGCAACTTTTTTTCGCAGTTCGCGGTGCGGGTATTCGGCGCGGCTTTGCTGCTGACCGGCAGCGTGGTGATGTTTTTCAGGGAAGAAGCCTGGCTGGGCCTCGGCGTACTGGCGTTCGTGGCGCTGACGCTCTACGGAATGAACCACGTGCGGCGGCGCGGGATCGAACCCACCCGCCACGAGCGCGAGGGCAGCGCCAAGTTGTTCGGCTTTATCGAGGAGCGCTTGTCGGGCTTAGACGACGTGCGCTCACTCGGCGGCGGCGAGTACACCCTTCGCAAGTTTTTGGGCGTGCAACGCGGCTATTTTCAGCGCCTGATGACGGCGGGCGTCGAGCGGACGGCGGTTTGGCAATTCAGCATGTTGATGTTTACCCTCGGCTACGTCGGCGTCATCGGCGCAGCGGTGGGCCTGTACGGTTCGGGCGCGATCACCATCGGCACGGCGCTGCTGCTCTACCAGTACATGAGCATGGTCGAAGAGCCGATTGACCAGCTGACCCAGCAGCTTCAAGACGTGCAAAAAGCCGGGGCCAGCTTGCTGCGGGTCGGTGAAATCCTGAGCCTCACGTCCGCGTTGCCGTCCGGCACACAGCACTTGCCCGCCGGAGCGCTGTCCCTGGAATTTGAGGACGTGTCGTTTGCCTACGAAGGCGAGGACGACGCCCGCGTGCTGAGCCACCTCACCTTCACGCTCGGCGCGGGCCGCACCTTGGGCCTGCTGGGCCGTACCGGCAGCGGCAAATCCACCCTGACCCGCTTGGTGTCGCGCCTCTACGATCCGACTTCCGGCCGCGTCAAGCTGGGCGGCGTGTCGACCGTGGACGCCGATCTGACCTCGCTAAGAAGCCGAATCGCGGTGGTGACTCAAGACGTGCAACTCTTTCAAGCTTCGGTGCGCGACAACCTGACTTTTTTCGACGCTCACATCCCCGACGAGAGGGTGCGGGAAGCGCTGGCCGAAGTCGGCTTACTGGGCTGGGCCGAGAGCTTACCAGAGGGCCTGAGTACCCGTTTGCCAGCCGGCAGCTTGTCGGCTGGCGAAGCGCAACTGCTGGCCTTTGCCCGCGTGATGCTGCAAGACCCCGGCGTGATTTTGCTCGACGAACCCAGCAGCCGCCTCGATCCAGCCACCGAAGCCCGATTGACGGCGGCCATGCAGCGCCTCCTGACCAGCCGCAGCGCCGTCGTGATTGCCCACCGCCTCGACACAGTGGCCCGCGCCGACGACATCTTGGTGCTGGGCGCGGGAAAAGTGCTGGAATTCGGTACACGTGAGCAGCTGGCCCGCGACCCCAACAGCCAGTACGCCAAGCTGCTGGCCGCCGCCCAGTACAGCGAACTCGACGACTTGCCCGCCGATTTGGCTGCCGAAATCCGTGAGGTGCTGGCATGAGCGCTCCCGCTTCTTCCAAAGTGGCCTCCCCAACAGTCGTCACCTCCCCCACAGCGGCCGAAGTCCCGACCCTCAAGTTGATGCGCCGCTTGTTTGCTTACAAGCCTGCGCTGTTTGCCTTCAACGTGGCGGCTTGGACGAGCTTTCACACCTTGCCCGCCATTTTCAGCTATTTCGTCTCAAGGATTTTTGCTCACTTGGGCGAGGCCCAGACTTTAGGCAGCGCGGGACAAGCAGCCTCGGTTCGGCAAACCGCGATCACGGCGGCTTGGCTGGCCGTCGCGTACTTCGCTGCCGCCCGCTTTGCCCGCTTCGGGGTGTTTTACTTCGCAGTTCGGGCGTGGTTCAAAATTTGGTTTACCTTAGACGCTTTGCTGCGCCGCAATTTGCTGGCCCACCTGCTGCTGGCTTCCGGTTCGCGCCGCCTCCCCGACACCCCCGCCGAGGCGGTCAGCCGCTTCCGCGACGACGTGGACGACGTGGCCGCCAACACCGAAGCCTGGCTAGACGCGGGCGGATTCCTGCTTTACAGCGTCATTGCCATCACCCTGATGTGGCGGGTCGATTCCACCATCACCTTGGTCATCTGCGCTCCCCTGCTGCTGGTGATCATTTTCGTGCAGCGCCTCACACCGCAAATTCGCAGTTACCGCCGCCGGATGCGTCAGGCCACCGCCCGCGTCACCGACTTTATCGGCGAAACCTTCGGGGCCGTCAGCGCCGTCAAGCTCTCGGCGCGTGAGACGCAGATGGTGGGGCACCTCAGCGACTTGGGCGAAACCCGCAAGGCGGCGGCGCTGAGAGACGTGCTGCTGACCGAGCTGATCAAAGGCGTCAACATCAACATGATCAACCTCGGCGTGGGCGCGGTGCTGCTGCTGGGCGCAAACCTGATCTTGAAAGGGCAGATGACCATCGGCGACTTCGTGCTGTTTTTTGCGCTGCTGCCGCGCCTAACCGGCTCGATGGGTTACTTCGGCGACATGATCGCCCGCCACCGCCGCACCGGGGTCAGCTTTGAGCGGATGCAGCGTCTCCTGCAAGACGCGCCGATGAGCGAAATGGTGGCCCACCACCCGCTGTATCTGGACAAGGAGAATTTGGAGGGCGGGCCGCCGGCCGTGCCCCCACGCCGTGAAGCCGCGCCGTTCGAGAGCTTGCAGGTGCGTCACCTCAGCGCCGTGCATGACAGCGGGCGCGGCATACTCGACGCTTCGTTCGACCTCAAACGCGGCGAATTCGTGGTGATCACCGGACGCATCGGCAGCGGCAAAAGCACTTTGGTTCGCGCCCTGCTGGGCCTGATTCCGGCGGGCGGCGAGATCACTTGGAACGGGGACGTCGTCAGCGATCCCGCTTCATTTTTTGTGCCGCCCCGCAGCGCCTACACTGCGCAGTTGCCGCAACTGTTCAGCGACAGCCTGAGAGACAACGTGCTGATGGGCGCACCCGACGAAGACGGCAGCGCTCTGGCACAGGCGCTTAAATTGGCCGTCATGCAGCAGGATTTGAGCGAGTTGCCGCAGGGCTTATCGACCCAAGTCGGAGCGCGGGGCGTCAAACTGTCGGGCGGGCAACTCCAGCGCTCAGCCGTGGCGCGGATGCTGGCGCAGCAAGCCGATCTGCTGATCTTTGATGACGTCTCCAGCGCCCTCGACGCCGAAACCGAGCGCCAACTCTGGGCGGGCCTGGCGGGTGAACTCCCCGACGCCACCTGCTTGGTGGTCTCGCACCGACGCGCCGCCCTGCTGCGGGCCGACCGGATCATCGTGCTGGATGAAGGCCGCGTCGTGGATCAAGGCCAGTTGGGCGAACTGCTTTCCCGCAGCGGGCAAATGCAGGCGCTGTGGAGTGGTGAGGTGGGGAGTGGTGAGGTGGGGAGTGGCGAAGTGGGGAGCGCAGAGGTGGAAAGCGCGGAAACCGACCTTGACGCGCAGCCCGGGTTGGCTCCCAACCTTTAAGGCTGACGCACTCAGCCTGTCATAGCGGAGTCAGGTTCACCCGTTAAATTAAGGCTGAGCAGCGCCGCCGCCGCCCAGTTGGGGGGTTAAGCGTTGCCCCCTAACGTGAAAGTTGGTGAACGGCTTACCAGACCGTAGACTATACCAGCGTCTAAACGCTTACTGAGCGGTGAGTCAAATTCTGTAAAAGTGTCGGTATTTATGATGATGAAACGCCCCGCCCTGATTTTCCTTTTCGCCATGTTGCTGTCCGCCAGCGCAGGAGCGCTGCAAGTCATTGTCTGGGACAGAGATTTGCAGACCAAGCTCGGCTACGGTGAAGTCAGCGCCAGCAAACTCAATTTGCAACTCGTGACCGATTACAGCGGCCCGGTGGTGGTTCTCTTTGCCCGCGACAGCACCGAAAAGGCGGCTTACAGCGGCCTGGCTCCCCGCTATGACGGCCTCCTCAAAAATGGTGTCCTCAACATCAATGTCCCCGACAACACCGAGAATGTCACGCTGAGTAAATTTTTGGGCAGCTTCAAACTGAATTTATCGGTGCAAAGTGCCGGGCAAAACGTGAGTTTGCCGGGCCTCAAAACTGCGCCTGAAAAAGACCCCAAGAAGTAACATTCGCCGGCCTGCTCTCCCGTCTCCCCCGCCCGCGCTTCCCAAAGGAGTGGTTATGCTCTCACAGATTTTGATTGTCGAGGACGATCCCCATTTGGGGCCGCTGCTGCGCGATTACCTCAGCGCGGATTATCAGGTCTTTCACGCCGCCACCCTGGCCGAGGCCCAAAATTGGCTGGGCACGCACAGCGCCCAACTGATTTTGCTCGATCTCAACTTGCCCGACGGCAACGGCCTGGACTTGGTG
This sequence comes from Deinococcus psychrotolerans, assembly GCF_003860465.1. NCBI lineage: Bacteria > Thermotogati > Deinococcota > Deinococci > Deinococcales > Deinococcaceae > Deinococcus > Deinococcus psychrotolerans. The sequence continues at coordinate 2,334,912 of NZ_CP034183.1, read as the reverse complement.
CAGTCGCTGCGGCAGTACAGCTCGACACCGGTTTTGGTGCTCTCGGCCCGCAGCCACGTGCAGGAGCGGGTCGCGGGGCTCAATGCCGGAGCCGACGATTACCTCACCAAGCCGTTTGCCATGCCCGAACTTGACGCCCGCATCAGCGCTCTGCTGCGGCGCACCGCTTCGGGCGGTAGCGTCAATCTGGGCAACACCAGCTTGTCGACCAGTAGTCTGACACTCACCGCCGAGGAGCAGCACGTCAACCTCACCGAGCACGAGTCGCGCATCCTGGAGCTGATGATGAGGACGCCCGAGCGGGTCTTTTCGCGGGCCGACATCGAATCTCACCTCTACGGCTGGGAAACGCCCAACTCCAACAGCGTGGAAGTGCGAATTTCGCAGCTCCGCAAAAAACTGGAATCGGTGGGCAGCACCCTGAGGGTTCGCACCATCCGCAACGTCGGCTACGTCTTGCAGGCGTAGGCGTCCGCGCCGAATCCCGAGTTCAGCACGCCGCCGAGCTTCACCTCTCCACACATAAGCCGGAAGCCTGACGATTGTAGGTTTCCGGCTTATGTGTGGGTCAGGCGTTTATCCTCACTTCCTGTGCAACTCGGCCCACCGCACCCGTGAGGCCCATAGCGTGAGCAAATTCTTTGGATCGAACTTAACGGCCCGCGCCGCATTCCGCTATCCTGAACGCACGTTTCGGGAGGAAGGACATGCAAAATTACCAGCAGGGAGAACGTTTTTTTGATGAGATGTTTACCCCGGACGGCGCGGTCAGGCCCCATTATCAGGGCGTGCAAGCGTATTTAGAGCGCCTCGGTGTCCCGGAATTTGAGCGGCGGCGCTCATTGCTCGACTTGGCTTTTCGCAACCAAGGCATCACCTTTACCGTCTACGGCGACAGTGCCGGAACCGAGCGCACCTTTCCGTTTGATCCGGTGCCGCGCATCATCCCGGCGAGCGAGTGGGCCACTTTGGAAGCGGGCCTGACCCAGCGCGTCAAGGCGCTCAATGCCTTTTTGCGCGACATTTACAGCGACGCCCAGATCCTTAAGGAAGGAATCATTCCCAGCGAGTTGGTGTATTCGTCGAGCCACTTCCGGCGCGAAGTTCACGGCCTCAAAGTGCCGCTGGGCGTGTATACCCACATCGTCGGCAGCGATTTGATCCGCGATGAGCAGGGCAACTATCTGGTTTTGGAAGACAATTTGCGCTCGCCCAGCGGCGTGAGCTACCTGCTGGCCAACCGCGCCGCCATGACCCGCATCTATCCGGGCATGTTCGATTCGCAGGGCGTACGGACGGTGCAGCACTACCCCAACGAACTGCTGCGCGTGCTCAGTTCGCTCAGCCCGCGTGCGCCGGAAGCCACCGTGGTGCTGCTGACGCCGGGGATGTACAACAGCGCTTACTTTGAGCACGCTTACCTCGCTCAGCAGATGGGCGTCGAACTCGTCGAGGGCCGTGATTTGTTTGTGGACAATGGCCGCGTCTGGATGCGGACCACCAACGGGCGCACCCAAGTGGACGTGATCTACCGCCGCGTCGACGACGAATTCCTCGATCCGCTGACCTTCCGGCGCGACTCGGCGCTGGGCGTGCCGGGCTTGGTGGAGGTGTACCGTCAGGGCCGGGTCGCCATTGCCAACGCCATCGGCGCGGGCGTGGCCGACGACAAAGCCGTTTACGCCTACGTGCCGCAGATGATCGAGTATTACCTCGGTGAGAAGGCCATCTTGGGCAACGTTCCCACGTATCTGGGCTGGGACAAAGACCAACTCGGGTACATGCTCGAAAACGCCTCGGAACTGGTGATCAAGGCGGTGGGCGAGGCGGGCGGCTACGGCATGCTGATCGGCCCGGCCTCCACCCAGCAGGAAGTGACGGACTTCTTGGTGCAGGTGCGCGAAAATCCCCGCAACTACATCGGACAGCCGGTGGTGGGCTTGTCGCGTCACCCCACCTTTTATCCGGATTCCGGTGATTTCGAGGCGGCCCACATAGACCTGCGCCCTTACATTCTGGTGGGCCAAGACGTTTCCATTATCCCCGGCGGCCTGACGCGGGTGGCGCTCAAGCGCGGCTCGTTGGTGGTCAATTCCTCGCAGGGCGGCGGCTCCAAAGACACTTGGGTGCTGGATCACGACGGCCCGGTGAACGCCCAGATTCAAAGCCAGTTTCAAGGTGCACCGCTGCAAGGCGGTCTCGTCTCGCCGGGTCAGCCGCACTGGCCGCTGGGCGGAGCGTCGGGGCCAGCCCAGCGCCACTTGCAAAACGCGCCGCTAGATGAGGCCGCAGCGGGCCAGTCGCAATCGCAAAGCCAGTCGCAAAGCGGGGGCGGCACCCAGAGTCAAAGTCAGGCTCAGCAAGGAGAGCAGGAGCCGCCGCTGGGCGCTTTGCCCCTCAACTCAGCCGAGCCGCCCCCCGAGGACACCCATCAGCAGCACCGCTTTTTGCCGGGAACCGAACTGCCCGAGCAACTCGCCGAGCAAAGCGGCCACGTGGGGGTTGCCCATTCAGATCAAGTCCCTGACCCCGCCACCGTGCCGGGCATCGAACAACCCGATCAGCAAGGAGACGTGTAATGCTCTCGCGCTTAGCCGAATCGCTGTACTGGATTGGCCGCTACGTCGAGCGGGCCGAGAACACTGCCCGCCTGCTCAACGTCAACTATTACGCCACCTTGGAAGCGGGCGGGCGGGTCAGCGAGGAGTGGCGACCCCTATTGGAGATTTCCGGCACAAAGGCCGGCTTTGCCGAGCACTATGGCCGCGCCGATGCCCACAACGTGGCGGCTTGGCTGGCTTTCGACCGCCGCAATCCGTCGAGCATCGCGTCGAGCCTTTCCCGCGCCCGCGAAAATGCGCGTGGCCTGCGCGACCGGATTCCCAGCGAGATGTGGGAAGAACTCAATCTGGCTTACCTCAATCTGTGCTTTCAGAACGTCGATGTGCTGGCCAGCGACGGTCTGTTCGAATACTGCTCGGCGGCCCGCGACGCTTCGCAGATGTTTTTCGGCATTGCTTTTGCCACGTTGCCGCGCGACGAGGGTTGGTCGTTTATGCGGGCAGGTCAAATGCTCGAGCGCGGCGACAATTTGCTGCGGCTCCTGCAGGTGCGCTACAGCGTCCGCAGCCCCAGCAGCCCCGCGCAGGCCGCCGTGGACAACCACCGCTGGATGGCGGTGCTCAAAACGGTCTCGGCGTACGAGGCTTACCGCAAAAGCGAACACGGCGGCCTCGACCCGCGCACCATCGCCAAGTTTTTGCTGCTCAACGGCTATTTTCCGCGCAGCGTGCGCTACTGCGGCGAGAACTTGCACGACGCTTTGGCCCAAATCGAGCGCATTCATCCCAAGTCTCACCCCGAGCTGCTGCGCGAGGCCAAATGGCTGATGGCCCGCTTGGAGCACGCCAATGTGGACGACATCTTAGAGCGGCAGTCGCCCGGCCTCGACACCTTGCTGAGCGACTTCAACGCCGTCGGCTCCGCGATTTACGCGGCCTATTTCACGGTTTGAGCCTCTCTGCTTTCACGGATCCGCAACCCCAATGCAGCGAAGCGTGCCTATGTTGTCAGGGCGGCTGGTTTACCTTCTTTTGAGGACAGGTGGGCGCAGGCAAGTCGTCAACCCAGCGGCGTTCTGATTCATGACCTGTTTTGCCCGCCGTTTTCCCGTATCCTCACCGGAGAGTTATGCGCGCCGATATCCGTCACGTCACCGAATACGTCTATAAAGAACCCGCTTGGGATTCGTTTAACGAAGTGCGCCTGCACCCCGAGGCCAGCGCCCGCCAGCAACTCAAGAGCTTCCATTTGCTGGTGGATCCAGAAGCGAGCAGCGTCACCACCCACCGCGATTATTTCGGCTCCATCGTGCATCACGTTCACGTTCACGAGCGCCACCAAGTGCTGCGGATCGAGGCGCAGGCGCTGGTCACCACCAAGCCGCTGACAGTGCCGCCGCCTGTGCCGCTGAGCGCCCTCGACGACCTGCGCAGCGAAGTCACCGAGTTTTTGATTGCCAGCCCGCGTGTACCCAAAGGCGACTGGCCCGAGATCTTCGGCGTGGCCCGCCCTGGCCCCAACGATGATCTCTCGGCTTTTTTAACCGATCTGACCCACCAATTTTTTCATCAGTTCAGCTACAAGCCCGGAGCCACCAGCGTCCGCACCACCATTCAGGAGTTTGCCAAGTTACAGCAGGGCGTTTGCCAAGATTTTACCCACGCCATGCTGGGGGTCTGCCGCACGCTGGGCATCCCGGCCCGCTACGTCAGCGGCTACCTGTATTCCGGCGGCGAGATGATCGGCGCAGACGCCACCCACGCCTGGCCAGAAGTGCTGATCCCCGGCGCGGGCTGGGTGGGTTTCGATCCGACCAACGACGTGCTGGCCGGAGAAAAGCACATCAAGATCGGTCACGGGCGCGATTACCCCGACGTGTCGCCTGTGCGCGGCACCTTTTACGGCGGCGGGCAGGGCCGCTTGGACGTGGAAGTGCGGGTTTACGGTGAGCAGCAGCAGTAAAAAGCAGCTCTCCAGCAAAAAGCCGCCGCCTCATTGAAAGGCAGCGGCTTCGGTGTAAAGGGGAGTTAAACGCCGCTGAGAACAGCTCTGGCGATAAAGAGACTGGCCAAAAAGCCGCCGACAATCACAGAAACCAAGAAGTAGGCCACGCCGGACAGCACCAAAAGTGCGAGCGCTTCGCCGTTGGTGCGAATATTCATGCTGGACTGCACTGCCAGAAAGCCGAAATACATATTGGCTAAAGAGATGAGAATGGCAGCCAGAAAGCCGATAACGGGAATAACACCAATCAAAGTTCCCAGAATACTCATCGGCACAAAGAAGAGAGAAAAGGTGTAGGCAACTTCAGCGTAGGTTCCCGTTCCTTTAAACAGCGCCTTGCCGATGTAATAAACCGCTCCGGTAAAAACAGCAAAGCCCAGCGGAACGAGAATAAGACGGCTGAAGAGCTGACCAAAAAAAGTAACCTCACTGTGAAAGAGCGCGAAGAAAGCGGCGATCAGCGCCGACACCACCGCCGCGACCATCACGTAGATGTAGGCTTGCTGCACCCCGCCCCGCTGCTCAAAGCGCTCGAAAGTGGACACGCTCGGCTGGCTCAGCACCGCTGTACTCTGGCTAAACATGTCTTGGATACCGGCGCTAATCTGAGGAGACTTTTGCATACTGCTAATTATGAGGGCTGGGCCGTCAAAGTTGCGTCAAGAGCTTGGGCAAAACTTGAACGTTCTCAAATTGTTGACGGCGCAATCCGACTTGCCCCTTCTGTTTGGGCCGTAATTTGCGCTAAGCTGGCGGGATGCTTAAGGTCGAGTCCGAGTACACGCCCGCAGGCGATCAGCCAACCGCCATTCGCAGCTTGGTAGACGGCCTAGACAGCGGTCTGCGCTTTCAGACCCTCCTCGGCGCGACGGGCACCGGTAAAACGTACAGCGTGGCCCAAGTCATCGAAAAAACTGGACGCCCAGCCCTGATCATGGCTCCCAACAAAATCCTGACGGCCCAACTCGCCGCTGAGTTCCGCGAGTTTTTTCCGACAGCCGCCGTCGAGTTTTTTATCTCGTATTACGATTATTATCAGCCAGAAGCGTATGTGCCGGGCAAAGATCTGTTTATCGAAAAAGACGCCGCCATCAACCAAGAAATCGAGCGGCTGCGCCATTCGGCCACCCGCAACTTGCTGACCCGCCGCGACACCATCGTGGTGGCTTCGGTGAGCTGTATTTACGGCCTCGGCGATCCTGCCGAATACAGGGCACTCAACATTTTGCTGAAGGTCGGCGAACAGATGAGCCGCGACGAGATGTTGAGCCGTTTGATCTCGATGCAGTACGAGCGCAATGACATTGAACTGTCCGCCGGACGTTTCAGGGCCAAAGGCGAGATCATTGAAATCTGGCCCAGCTATGATGAACAGCCGCTGCGGATTCAGCTTTTCGGTGACGAAATCGAGAAAATCCAGATTGTGCATTCGTTGACCGGCGACAAACTCGGTGACTTGGATGCCAGCGTGATTTATCCAGCCAAACACTATGTCGCCAGTGCCAGCAACGTCGAGCGCTCTATTGTTACCATCCAGCAAGAGTTAGACGAGCGGTTAGAGTACTTCAACTCGGTGGGCAAACTCTTGGAAGCGCAGCGCCTTAAAGAGCGCACCCTCTACGACTTGGAAATGATGAAAGTGCTGGGCTACTGCTCCGGCATCGAAAACTACTCGCGGCACGTGGATGGCCGCAGGCCTGGCGAAACGCCCTTTACCATGTTGGATTACTTTCCGGAAGATTTTGTGACGTTCATTGACGAATCGCACGTAACGGTGCCGCAAATCGGCGGGATGGCCAACGGTGACAGGGCCCGCAAGCAAACGCTGGTCGATTACGGCTTCCGGCTGCCCTCGGCCATGGATAACCGCCCGCTAAACTTTCAGGAATTTTTGGAGAAAACGGGTCAAACCGTGTTTGTTTCGGCCACACCCGGCCCTTTTGAGCGTGAGGTCAGTGACAGCATCGCCGATCAAATTATTCGACCCACCGGACTGGTTGACCCGCCCGTAACAGTTCGCCCGATTCAGGGCCAAATTGACGACCTGCTGGGCATGATTCGGGGCCGTGCCGAAAAGGGCGAGCGGGTGCTCATCACCACCTTGACCAAGCGGATGTCCGAAGACCTCACCGAGTACCTGTTGGAGCGTGGCGTACGTGCCCGCTACATGCACTCGGACATCGACTCGGTGGAGCGCCAGGTCATCATTCGGGATTTGCGGTTGGGTCACTATGACGTACTGATCGGCATCAACCTCCTGCGCGAAGGACTGGACTTGCCGGAAGTCTCGCTGGTCGCCATTCTGGACGCCGACAAGCCGGGCTTCCTCAGAAGCGAGCGGGCACTGATTCAGACCATCGGGCGGGCGGCCCGCAACGTCGGCGGCGAGGTGATTTTGTACGGCGACAGCATTACCCCGGCCATGAAAAGCGCGATGGACGAAACCGACCGCCGCCGCGAAAAGCAGACCGCCTACAACTTGGAACACGGCATCACCCCGACCACCATCATCAAGGGAGTCAGAAACGTCATTCGCGGTGAGGAAGTGGCCGAGTTGCCCGCTTCCGGCGATTTGAGCAATGACCGCGACGCCCTGACCATTCAACTCACCGACCTTGAGCTGGACATGTGGCAAGCCTCCGAGGACTTGGACTTTGAGCTGGCCGCTTCCCTGCGCGACCAGATTCGCAGCATTGAGGCCAAATTGCAGGGCAAGAACTTTGAGCAGCCCACCGTGCCGGGTCAGAAAGTCAGAAAGCGCGGGCGGCGCTGAGTCAAAAGTGACGGGCAGCTATATCGCGATTGCCTGAAATTAGTTTCCCGTCGCCCGTGCCGCCGCGTGGCAGCCAATCTCTACTTCGCCTTCCAAGAGTCCCCGCGCTGCCAGCTCGCGCATGACCAATTGGCAGTAGGCGTGCAAGACCTCGGGGCTGGCCCAGTCTAAAGTCAGCGGCGAGAGGTTGAGACGGCGGGCTTCAGCAGCCAAGTACACTTCGAATTCACTCACCCTCACAGCATAGGAGAAGGGCCGAACAAGTTTCCCTGTTCGGCCCTTCTCAGTTGAGTGGCTCGCTCAGTCGAGTAGCTCAGTCGTCAGCAGCAGCCTGACGCATTTCGCGCTCATCGGCCTCGCGCAGCTTACGAATACCGCGCACGATGCCAATGACGGCGAAGTAACTGATGATCGGCAACACGATAGCCAGAATCCACAAAATCAAGTTGGCGCTGGATTCTTTGAGCACGCCCGACAGCACCAGCTCTGGCCTATAGCCCGCGACACTGAACACCGCGATCATCACGAAGAAGGCGATCCCCAGCCCCAACCTGACCGGATAATCGGTGGGATTTTCAGCGTAGTACTGGTTTTCACTGCTGCGGTCAATCAGCGGAATGGCGAACAGCAAGCCGATGATGATGCCCGGCATTACCAGCGCACCGAAGAACTCGGCGTTGAAGACTCCGCCCCACAAGTTGAACTCTAAGCTGCCCGGCAAGATCGCCAGGATGCCGAAGACCCACAGCAGGTAAAAGTCCGGCTTGACGATGGGCGACTGGTTGCTGGGCGGCCCGAAGACTTCAACCGGGTGAACCGGAATGAAGGCGGCGAACAACATCACCAAGCCAGTAAAGATCAGCGCCAGCATCAGCATGATGGGGGTCTGCTGGGTAATCAGCGGCACGCCCACGATCTTCTTATACGCCAGCTCTTTGGCGTAGCGGGGCTGGGTGTGCTTCTGCTTGATCATCAGCAGCATGTGCGCCCCAGTCAGGGCCAGCAAAATACCAGGCAGCAACATGATGTGGTAGCCGTAGACCCGCGAGATGATGCCGGGGCCGGGGAACTTGCCCGCAAAGGCGGCTTGGCCGACCCACTCGCCGATCCAAGGGATGCTGGAGGCGATACCCACGACCACTTTCAGGGTGGTGAAGGCAAAGTTGTCGTAGGGCAGGCTGTAACCCGTCACGGCGGTCAGGGCGGTGAAGATGATCAGGAGAAGGCCAATCCACCAATTGATTTCACGCGGCTTTTTATAAGCGCCGGTGAAATAAATACGCATCATGTGCATCAGGCCCGCGCCCATCATCAAGTTGGCCATCCAGTGGTGCATCCGGCGCAGCATGTCGCCGAACGGCATGGCATTGATGTTGATGGCGCTGGCCCACGCAGCAGGCACCAAGTTGGCTGAGGTGGGATCCATCGGGTTTTTGACCAAGATGGTGCTGGGCTCGTAGAACAGCGCCAGAATTGCGCCGGTCAAGATCAGCACGATTAAGGAAAATAGCGTAATTTCACCCAAGAAGAAGCTGTGGTGAACCGGGAAGGCTTTACGCAAAAACTTATCGTTTAAGCGCGAAATGTGAAGCCGCTCGTCGAGCCATTGGTTCATATCGTCTTCGCCTCCTCGAGAAGCGACTTCCAATCGCTCTCGGTCAATCCAAAGTAAGGCCCGCTCAGTGAGCCGGTCGCCATCACACCGCCCGCGTCAAGCTTGATCGGCAACTGCGGCAGCGGCTTGGGCGGTGGCCCGCCGATCACCTTGCAGCCTGCACGCGGGTCGTACGCGCCGGAGTGGCAAGGACACAAAATAGTTTCAGGTTTAGAGGGGTTGTCGCCGACTTGGCATCCGAGGTGCTGGCAAATGCCGCTGTAGGCCACCACGCCGTCTTGCACGCCTTTGAGGTCAGTGGGAGCCACGATCTCAGCAGTAGGAAACTTGAAGACAATCAACAAGTTGTTGGGTTCATCTTTTTTGATGACCGGCTTGCCGTCTTTGTCTTTGCCTTGCGGCCAAGCGCGGGTGATCTTGTCACTCAGATCACTGGTTTTAATTGGCTGACCGCTTTGGGATCCCTCGGCGTACACCAAGATGTCGCCCTCGATGGCAGGAACTTTTCCCGCCGTGATTCGGTTGGGAGGCCGCACGCCCGCCAGCGCTGTGACGAGGCCGAGGCCGCCCACTGCGCCGGCAGTGCCGAGCGCCACGTTGATGAACTTGCGCCGAGAAATTTCGGGGTCTGCACGTCTGTATTTGGTCATAAGTTCGTCACCACCGCTTTATTCACTTTTGCTTCAGCACTCGCCGCAGCCACACTTACCACGGAAACTCACCGCTGGAATCTTCGACCAGCACTTCGCTGTCCATGAAGTATTTCTTGTAGAGGCCCGCTGCCACGCCCAGCAAGATCACGACCATCGCCGCGTAAAAGCCTTCGCCGGTCACGTCGGGTTTGACGACCGGATCGGCAGCCCAGCCGTACCAATCACTGATAATCAGGCGGGCGAACAAAATACCGAACACCACCACACCGATCAGGGTGGAGACCATCGCCAGCACCGAGAGTGGGGTGCTGCGGGTTTTGTGAATGCCGGGCTTTAACTCCTGCCCCTCAGCCCACACGCTGTACAGGCCAATAATGCCGTAAGTCAGGCACAGCAAGATAAAGGTCACGAGCGTGATTTCCGGCAACTTGATTTCTTCCGGCACAAAGCGCGAACGGTTCTTGAGGACTTCCGGGCTGATGGTGCTGGCAGAAGCCGCAACCACAGCAGGCGTCACCAGTTCAGCTTTGTTGCCCCAAGAGTTCAGCACGTAGTTGGTGACGGCGTAGATTTCGTTGTCCTTGAGGCTGGCCTCAAAAGCCGGCATAGCTCCCTTGCCTTTGACCACGCGGGTATGCACCAGCACCGGGTCTTGCAAGATGGTTTCTTGCCCGGCGAGTTTGGGGCCCACACCGCCCTGACCATTCAGGCCGTGACAACCTGCACAGGCAGTGGCTCCCGTAGCCGCGTTGCCCTGCTCAAAAATCTTCTTGCCGACCGTCGGCCATTCTTTGGCGGCGGCGGCGGTGATGGCCGGATCAATCTTGATCGGCTCTGGGGCGGTTTCTTTGTTGAAAAGAAACAACAAAACAATCCATAAAATGGCCGCGATCACAATCGCAACCGAGGGCATTACTGCGTCATTCCGTTCCACGTTACGTTCTCCCTCATCAGCGAAATGGCCCTGCGCTTGTCTGAATACTGAGCCTAAAATCTGCCTTAGCGTATCATGGAGGGCCTTCCTTGAGAGGCGCTGACCATGCGCCCAGCCGCCGAGCAAGAGCAAAGGGAAAACCCCCGAAAAGCGCGACTTAGCGTCCACTTAATGTACAGAACATAAGGCGTCCTAAATGTCCCCGCTGATACCCTGATCAAGGCCGCCGAGTGCGGCCAGCAGCGGGAAAAGTGTAGTTGAGAGTACAAGCGTATCTTGGTTTTCAGGATGCTCGCGCCGGTCTGATCCGCCTTCACTCAGCAGCGCCACACACAGCGGCCTCGGCAGCAGCAGCAGGCCCACATCGTGATGCACACCCAGCAGTTCGCCGCTCTTGGTATAGGTCTGGTAGCGGGAAGAGTTGGCGGCGTGTCGGAGCAGCGAGCGGCCCAAAATGTCGCGGTAGTGCTGGCGTCCCAGGATAGAAAGGGCCAATTGGCGCACAGGCGGTTCAAGGCGCTGGCCCTGCCACAGCCCGAGCAGCAGCTCCGCTTGTTCAGCCGCCGAAGTGCGGTTGCGCTCGCCGAGAAGCTGGGCGGCGTTCTGCTGTTCTGGGGGCAGTTGCAGCTTGCCCACCAAACGGGTCTGCCGGCAGCCGCGCTCAAAGAGCCAAGCGTTAACCGCGTCCACGCCAAGCAAGTCGATGACCATATTGGTGGCGGTGTTGTCACTGACGATGATCATCAGGGTCAGCAGGTCTTCCAGGCTCAGTTCGAGGCCCGCACCGAGTTCGTGAAGTATCCCTGCGCCGCCCACCCGGTCTGCGGGTTTCAGGGTGTGGCGCTCGTTGAGGCGGAGCTGTCCAGTTTGCACCCGCTCCAAAGCCAGCAAGAGCAGCGGCACTTTGATGGTGCTGGCAGACAGAAAGGCCCGCTCGGCGTTCAAGCAGACCAGCACCTCCCCTTCCAGCGTGCTGATAGCCAAGCCAACTTCGCCGCCGTAGCTCTGGGCGCGGAGTTGCTCCAAGAAAGCTTGCCCTAAAGTCACAGACTCTGGGGTCACAGCGGCAATTTGAACTTAGCCAGCGCCGCAAAAGGGTGTAGAGCGCTCTGCGGTCTGAGGGTACAAAAGTCGGGGCCACCGTCGGGCGTGACGTGGTGCGGACAGGCCGGACATTCGGGAAACTCCAGAGCGGTGTAAGCCAAATCCGGCTCGGCTGAAGCAATAGACCAGGTGCGGGTGCATCCGGCGACATACGTTTGCGGCACAGCCGTAATTTTCGGTGCGGCTGTACGCCTACTCAAGGTTGGCGATGCCCTCCCGAATGGCGTAGAGCGCGGCCTGGGTGCGGTTGTTGAGCTGCAACTTGGTAAAGATTTCTGACAAGCGGTTGCGAACAGTTTTTTCGGAAATGTCGAGCCGGAGGGCAATTTCCTGGTTGGAAAAGCCCTGTGCCAGCAGCTTGAGAATCATGGTCTCGCGTTCGTTGAGATCGGCGTGTTTGCCGCTGGGCAGCACTTCGCGCTTGTCGCGGAAGTCGTCTAGAACGTTTTGGGCCATGTCGGGGTCAAGCAGCGCTTCGCCCCCCGCGACCCGCTCGATGGCGTCAATCAGGGTGGCCGCGTCGGCGTCTTTGAGAATGTAGCCGCGTGCGCCCGCTTTGACCGCCTCGAACACGTAACGGTCTTGACGGTACATGGTGATGATGATGACGCGGGCATTGGCGTCGATTTCCAGAATGTTCTGGGTGGCTTTCACGCCGTCGAGTTCCGGCATCTGAATGTCCATCAAAATGACGTCGGGATGGGTTTCAGCGGCGAAGCGAATGGCCTCACGTCCGTTGGCCGCCTCGCCAATCACCCGCATTCCCTCGCTCTCTAAGAGGCTGCGGAGTCCTTGGCGAAAGAGGGCATGGTCATCGGCGATCAAGACGCGAATCATGGACGCAGTCTACGGCGGCGGCGGCTCTGGCAGTGCGGGCAACCTCACTGAGCCAGCGTAAGCCCAAGCACCGAGCGGGCCTGTGACCCTGTTGCAAGAAAAGATGCCCTAAACTTGGGCCGTGATTACTTGGTTTGACGCCCTGCTCGTAACCCTGCTGGCCCTCACGGCAGCGCTGGGAGCCAGACGCGGCTTGGCGGGCTTGGCCTGGGGCTTAGGCGTCGTGGCGGTTTGCTTTGTCAGCAACTTTTTCCTTCATGGCTGGCCCGCTTTGGTGCTGGCGCTGGTTTTGGGTTTCGGGGTGGCCTGGTTCTCGCAGCGCTTGATCGGCCCCGCGCTCGAAACATGGCATATCGCGCTGGGCGCACTCGGCGGCCTGATCGCCGGCTTGGTGTTGGTCAGCAGCTTGGCACTCGGTTTTCCGATTGGAACAGACAACCAGTACCCGACCAACAAACTGCCGCCCAGCGTGCATGACGCGGTGGTCAATTCGTATGTCCAAAAAATACTTTTCCCTGTTTTCAATGGCAACGACGCGCTGAAGACCTTATTGATTCCCGATTTCAGCCAGCGTTAGAGCGGCAGGAAGAAAAAGGGGGGAGGGTGGAAGGCGTCAGTCACACTGTTGACGCCTCCCACCCTCCCCCTGCTAGAGGATCAGCTTTTCCCTGTAATTTACCCTGTAACCTCTGCCAAAGCCGCCAGCAGAGCGCTGTTTTGCTCGGGCGTGCCGATACCGATTCGCAAGCAGCCTTCCAGCATCGGCATTCCGTCCTGGCGGCGCACCAAGAGGCCGCGTGAGAGCAGGTGCTGATACGCGGCAGCGGCGTCAGGCGTTTTGAGTAAGAAGAAATTGCCCTGCGAGGGAAGCCCCGTATACACCGGATGACCTTGAAGCGCGGCCAAGATGCGCTGGCGTTCCTGAACGGTCTGGGCCACCCGCTGGCGCATGTACTCGGGGTGCTCTAAGGCGGTCATCGCCACCGTTTGCGTCAGGATGTTGATATTGAAAGCGCTGACCAACTTTTGCAGGTTCTGAGCGAGTTCGGGCGAAGTCAGCGCGTAGCCGAGGCGCAGGCCCGCCAGCCCCCAAGCTTTGCTACACGTTCGCAGCGAAATGCGGTTGCTCCTCTCTGCGACCAATGCGCGGCCATCCGAGTCGGCAAACTGGTAATAAGCTTCGTCGAGCACCGCGACCCAGTCGTCTCCGGCAGCGTCCAAAACGGCTTTCACGTCGCTCTCGGCGTCGAGGTGCCCGGTGGGGGCGTGCGGCTGGGTGACGAACAAAAGGCCCGGCCCACCTTTTTGCAACTCCGCTACCAAGCCTTCTACCGGCAGCGAAAAATCCGGCTTCAGCGGCACTTGCAGTAGGGTCGCGCCGAGCATGCTAGCTTCCAGACCGTAGACCGAAAAGTTGGGCTGTACGCTCAGCACCCGCTGATTTACACCTGCCATTTCGGTCAGCAGCTTGATCAGCACGTTGCTGCCGGGCGTGACCACCACGCCGTCAGGGTTCCAGTCTTCAAACTCGGCGATTTTGTCCCGCAGGGTGTCGGCGTGCAAATCGGGATAGCGGTTCCATTCTGTGTGGGCGAGGCGCTGCAAAGCCAGGTCGCGCAGTTCGGCGGGCAAATCTAGAGCGCTTTCGTTTTGATCGAGCTTGATCGCCGCGCTGACCGGCGTAAACGGGTAAGCCGGAGTGCGGCGCACCACTTGGCGCACGCCAGAGAGGGCGGAGGCGGGCAGCATTGGAGTAGAAGTCATGACACGGTTATAACCCTTTGCGCTGGTAACTTCAGCCGGTAAGCTCAGGGTCAATCCGGGATGCCCGTACTCTCGTCCACACTCATGCCCGCAATCATGAACAGCCGCGCCGCCGCGCTACCCTAAGAGCATGGCCCTGCCTCCCACCGATACCGTCAAAATCCGTGACGTTTTGCGCCGCGCCCAGCAGCGTTCGCGCGAACTGAGCCGCACCCAACAAATCCAGATCGGTGAAGATCTGTACTGCCGGATTGCCCCCGGCGGCTCCAAATTCTTGCTGTTCAGCTTGGACAGCGAACCTGACCATGCCACCGCTGAGGCCGTCGCGCAGGGTCTGGGCTTTGAATCTCCCGAATACGGCTGGCACCAAGGCGAAACCTTGCGCTCGCTGACGGTGGTGGACTTGGCCGCAGAGCCGGAGGCATTGCCCGATGCTTTAGAAACGGAGCCGCAGGAGCCGCCACTTTCTTAAACTGAAGCCATGACTCTTCACCAACAACCGCACCGCCGTTATTTGCAAGAAGCCTTGAATTTGGCCCGCCAAGCGTCGGACGCTGGAAGTTCGCCGGTCGGTGCAGTTTTGGTCGGCGCAGACGGCGAGATCCTTTACCGTGGCCGCAACCGCGTCGGCGAAGCGCAAAGTGCCGAGCACGTCGGAGACGCCAGCGTGTCACACGCCGAAATGGACATTTTCTTTCAGGCGGGCAAACTCGAAGACCCCCAAACGTTGACCCTCTACACCAGCTTGGAACCGTGCTTGATGTGCGGCGGGGCAGCGGCGCTGCTTCAGGTGGGCCGCGTGGTGTGGGCAACCGACGACGCTTGGGGCGGGTCGGGACGACTGATTGCCTGGGCCGATCACCCGGCCATGAAAGAAACCGAAGTGATCGCTTGTCCCGACGCCGATCTGGAACGTGAGGGCGCAGTTCTCTTTGCGCCAGAAGCCAAACGCGCTTTTCCCGACGAGGGTTGGGCGCTGTGGCGAGGGCGCTACCCAGAGGAAACGGCAGGCGTGAAATGAGCGTTCTGGTCGTCGGCAGCGCCAACACTGACATTTTGGTGCGGGTGCGCCGCGCTCCGCTGCCCGGCGAAACGGTGCTGGGCGGAGACGCCGAGGTGCAGGCGGGTGGCAAAGGAGCCAACCAAGCTGTAGCAGCGGCGCGGGCAGGCGCGGCGACGGCGTTTTGCGGCGCGGTGGGGGGTGACACGTTCGCCTCGGTGCCGCGTGAGGCGCTGCGCTCGGCGGGCGTTGACCTCCAGCATTTACGCGAGCTGACGGTGCCCAGCGGCATTGCCCTGATTACCATTTCAGATGACGGCGAAAACAGCATCACGGTGGCGAGCGGCGCGAACGCCCGTTTGAGTCCTGAGGATTTGCCCGCCGACTTTTCCAACTTCAATCATCTGCTGATGCAGCAAGAAATCCCGCCCCAAACGGTGCTGGCCGCCGCTCAGAAAGCCAAGCAAAGCGGCGTGCAGGTGCTGCTCAATGCCGCGCCCAGCCACGAATTCAGCAATAACTTGTGGCCGCTGCTGGACTATTTGATCGTCAACGAACATGAGCTGGCGCAACTGGCGGGTACAGCAGAAGGTCAGGAAGAATCGGCAGCCCGCTCGCTGCTGGAGCGCGGTGTGGGGGCGGTGATCGTCACGCTGGGTGGGCGCGGGTCACTGGCAATCACACCAGCAGGCCTATTCAGGCAGGCCGCCCACAAAGTCGTAGTGGTGGACACCACCGGAGCGGGAGACACGTTTTGCGGCGTGCTGGCAGCGTGGCTCTGTGGAGGCTCCGATTTGCCCGAAGCGCTGAAGGCGGCGGGCGTGGCCGGAGCGCTGGCCTGCACCAAACTGGGAGCGCAGGCGGCCATGCCTACACGCTCGGAGATCGAGGGAGCTTTGGCGGGCTGAGCTGGGTGAGGCTTTGCCTTGCTTCACAGGCTCGGCTTTCTTACATCACCAAATTCCGCGGTGCCGTGCCATGAAAAAACTCCCCCGCCACGCAGACAGGGGAGCAGATTTATTTTGCAGCAGCGCTCTAGCTCGATGCTCCGGCTTGACTGGCGGGCTTGCTCAGCGTGGGAGGCGGCGAAACCGGCTGCACGGGGGCGGCCAGCAACAACCGTTCCAGCACTTCGCCCACATTGGCAGCGGTGTGGATGGTCATTTCGTTGCGGATGCTGTCGGGCAAGTCCTGCAAGTTCGGCTCGTTGTCTTTGGGCACGATCACTTCGCGGATGCCGCCCTGATGGGCTGCCAGCAGTTTTTCCTTGACGCCGCCGATAGGGAGGACGCGGCCACGCAAGCTGATCTCGCCGGTCATGGCAATGTCCATACGGGCGGGGCGTCCGGTGATGGCACTGATCACGGCGGTGGCAATGGTGATGCCTGCCGAGGGGCCATCTTTGGGCGTCGCGCCGTCGGGGAAGTGAACGTGCAGATCCGTGTTTTTGTAGAACTCAGGGTCTGCGCCGTACTCGGTGGCGTGCTTGCGCAGGTAAGCGACAGCGGCCTGCACCGATTCCTTCATCACATCGCCCAAGCTTCCGGTCATGATGATTTTACCGCTGCCGGGGGTCGCCAGCGCTTCGACGACCAGCATGGTGCCGCCCACCGAAGTCCACGCGAGGCCCTGCGCCACACCGACTTGGGCTTCTTTTTCCATTCGGTCAGGCTTGAACATCGGAATGCCGAGGTAATCCGGCACTTGCTCGGCGTCCACCGTCTTGACACCTTCCCAGGGTTTTTCCAGCAGCTCGCGGGCGGCTTTGCGGGCCAGCTTGCTGAGCATCCTGTCCACGTTGCGCACGCCCGCTTCCATGGTGTATTCCTCGATGATGCGTTGCAGCGCGGCGTCGGTGACTTCCATGCGGCCTTCCAAACCGTGTCCACGCAACTGGCGCGGCAGGCGGTAGCGCTTGGCGATTTGCAGCTTCTCCGGCATGGTGTAACCGGGAATCTGAATGACTTCCATGCGGTCGAGCAGTGGACGCGGGATGGTCTGAAGGCTGTTGGCCGTCGTAATGAACATCACCTGCGAGAGGTCATACGGCACTTCCAAATAGTGATCTTGGAAGGTGTGGTTCTGCTCGGGGTCAAGCACTTCCAGCATGGCGCTGCTGGGATCGCCGCGCCAGTCGCTCGACATCTTGTCGATTTCGTCGAGCAGCATGATCGGGTTGACCACGCTGGCATTTTTCATGCCCTGAATAATCCGGCCCGGCATTGAACCGATGTAGGTCCGGCGGTGGCCGCGAATCTCGGCTTCGTCGCGCATACCGCCCAGCGCCATTCGCACGAATTTACGGTTGAGGCTGCGGGCAATGCTCTTGCCCAGCGAGGTTTTGCCGACGCCGGGAGGGCCGACCAAGCACAGAATCGGAGCACGCAGCTCGGAGTCTTCAATGCGCTCTTCCGCCGTGCGCTGCTTTTTGTTGCCCTCAGCGTCCACTTCATCGGGTTTATGGGTGAGTTGACGCACCGCCAAGAATTCCAAGATGCGCTCTTTGACGTCGTCTAGGCCGTAGTGATCGGCGTCGAGAATGTCGCGAGTGCGGACGATGTCCAGAATTTCTTCGTCTCGCTTACTCCACGGCACGTCGGTCAGCCAATCGATGTAATTCCTGACCACAGTGCCTTCGGGGCTGCCGCCGGGGGTGCGCTCCAAGCGGGCCAGTTCCTTGAAGGCTTTTTCCTTGACTTCGTCGGGCATTCCCGCCGCTTCAATTTTCTCGCGCAGGGCTTCGACTTCGGCGGGGCCTTCTTCGCCGCCGCCGAGTTCTTTGCCAATCGCCTTCATCTGCTCGCGCAGGTAATACTCGCGCTGGTTGGCGTCCATCTGCTCTTTGACGCGCCCAGCCACTTTCTTGTCCATATTGAAGCGCTCGAGGTCGCGGGTCAGGTTTTGCAACACCAAGGTGAGGCGCACTTGCTCAGCACCAGCGTCCAGTACCGCCTGCTTTTCTTCCAAGGTCCAAGTGGCGTGGTGGGCGATCTGGTCGGCCAATGTTCCGGCGTCACTGAGGGTCTTGATGCCTTCGAGCTGGTAGTTGTCGAGCCGCAGGGTTTTGTTCTGGCGCTGATATTCCTCGAACGCCGATTTGGTTTCCTGAATGATGACCCGCAGCTCGTCGGGGTTGCCCGGCTGCTTGTCGAGGGTTTCGACGCGCACCCGCAGGTAGCTGCCCGGCACCTGCTCAAGCATCTTGACGCGCTCCTGCGTTTCGACCAAAACCTGATAGGTGTTGTCGGGCAAACGCACGACCTGCTTGATGACGGCCAGCGTGCCGATGTCATGAAGCTCGGCGGGCATCGGGTCGTCGGTGGTGGCGTCGCGCTGAGTAACCACCAAGACGCGGCGGTCTGCGCCCTGCGCTTCGTCTACAGCGCGTTTACTCTTGGGGCGGCCCACGTCGATATTCTGGGTGACGCCCGGCATGATGACCATATTTCGAAGTGCGACAACGGGAAGTTCCCAGATCATGTTTGCTCCTTAAGCGCCGTACTCGGCCCCTGAACTCCGCTGACGCGAAATTCGGCTGGCAAAAACGGAGGAAAGTTTCTCTTTATTAGGCGCATCCTCAGCGCAAGCTCGGCCCTGAGAAAAAAGAATACGCCCCCCAACATGCCGAAAGTCTAACGGGCAAGTTGGAAGGACGCTGTAACCTAAACTGCTTTGTTTTATGCAGACTTCTTGAGTCCCTTAGACTCAAGTACCTTGAGCGGCTCATCTATATTTTCAGCGTCAAAGGTTACTTTTTTCAACGATTCGAGCGGCAACTCGAACAACAAGTCGGTCATGGATTTTTCCAATACGGCCCGCAGTCCACGCGCTCCGGTCTTGCGCTCGGCGGCGCGGTGGGCGACTTCTTTGAGCGCCGACTCGGTGAAGCTCAAGTCGACGTTCTGAAAACCGAAGAGGGCCTGATACTGCTTGATGATCGCGCCCTGCGGCTCGGTCAAGATGCGGATCAGTGCGTCTTCGTCGAGGTCTTGAAGCTGCACCACCAGCGGCAGGCGGCCCACGAATTCGGGAATCAAACCGAACTTGACCAAGTCTTCGGGCATGAATCGGAGTTCGGCCTTTTCGTCGCCTTTGTGCTCGGCTCCAAAGCCTAAGCCACGCACGTTGGTGCGGCTGCGGCCAATATCGGCGATGCCGTCAAACGCGCCGCCCACGATGAACAAGATGTTCTTGGTGTTGACCTGCACCAGTTCCTGCTGGGGATGCTTGCGCCCGCCCTGCGGCGGCACCTGGGCAATGGTGCCCTCAATGATCTTGAGCAGGGCTTGCTGCACGCCCTCACCCGATACGTCGCGGGTAATCGAGGTGCCTTCAGACTTACGGGCGATCTTGTCGATTTCGTCGATGTAGATGATGCCGCGCTCGGCTGCCGCCGGGTCGTACTCTGCGGCTTGCAGCAAGCGCACAATCACGTTTTCCACGTCATCACCGACGTAGCCCGCTTCAGTGAGGGTGGTGGCGTCGGCAATCGCAAACGGCACTTCCAGCATCTCGGCCAAGCTTTGGGCCAGCAGCGTTTTGCCGGTTCCGGTGGGGCCGATCAGCAAAATGTTGCTTTTTTGCAGGCCCACATCCGGGTGCGCCAGGCGCTGGTAGTGGCTGACCACCGCGACGGCCAGCGCTTTTTTGGCTTCGTCTTGACCGATCACGTACTCGTCGAGGTACGCCTTGATTTCCTTGGGGCTGGGCAATTCGTCGAGGTTGAATTCGCCGCCCGCCTTGCGCTGCTGCTTGACCAGATCAAAAGCACGCTCCGAGCACTCGTTACAGATAAAAGCGGTGCGCCCCGGCGCTTCGATGAGCTGGGCAATTTGCGGATGGCTCCGCCCACAAAACGAACAACGATCAGACACGGTCATTCTCCTTCACCTGTTGTTTGTCCAGCATACGGTGTCCTTTCTTGTACCACAGCCCCCATCAAAATCGTGCTCAAACCGGCTCCAGCTCGCGGGTGCTTTCGATCACCGAGTCGATCAGGCCGTATTTCATGGCTTCTTCCGGCGACATGAAGTAATCGCGCTCCATATCGCGCAGCAGTTTTTCGTTGGGCAAATCGGTGTGCTGGTGGTAAATATCCACCAGTTTATCGCGCAGATACAAAGTTTCTTTGGCCTGCACTTCCACGTCGGGCGTGTTACCCCTGAAGCCGCTGGAACCCTGGTGAATCATGATCCGGCTGTTGGGGAGGGCCAGTCTCTTGCCTTTGTCTCCGGCCATCAGCAGTACGCTGCCCATGCTCATGGCGATGCCGACACAGATGGTGCTGATCGGAGCGCGGATGTAACGCATGGTGTCGTAGATCGCTAGGCCCGCGTAAACCTCGCCACCGGGACAGTTGATGTACATCTGGATTTCCTGCTCCGGGTTCTGGCTGTCGAGCAGCAGCAGCTGGGCCACAATGGTGTTGGCCACCTGCGAATCAATCGGCGTGCCCAGAAAGATGATGCGGTCTTTGAGGAGGCGCGAGTAGATGTCGTACATCCGTTCGCCGCGTCCGGTTTGCTCAATCACGTAGGGAATAACACTCATGCGGGGCATTCTAGCGCGGCTCAGGCTTTTGAAAGTGCGCTGATAGGGGGTGCTTTGCTTGGGTCTAGATTTGGCAACAAAAAAGCATTGCCGGTGAGTAACGGCACCCAGCGATCATCCCTTATGGCTGCTGCCTTCCGGCCCTGACCAGATTCAGGCGTCGCCGCTGCGCTACGCCAGCAATGCGGAGGGCAGTGTAGCACTTCGGGCGCATAGAGGGTAGAGGTACGGGGCGTCTGTCAGAGTTTTTTACCTGGACGCTCTAAACATCGAAACAAATTCAGAGAAAATTCGCTCTGGCACGACATTCAGCTCATATTTTTACTAACGCACACTGCCGAGCCAAACCGTAAGAGCTGTGTAAGAACTCACGGTTTACCATTCATTCAGCAGCGAAGGAGACACCGACGCCGCCGCAATAGCAACAGGCGAGCGCAGCCATTTAATTTTCTTTCTGCGAGCGCTACCCAGGAGAACAACATGAATAACAAGAACCGTACCCAGGGCTTTACCCTCATCGAGCTGCTCATCGTCATCGCCATCATCGGCATCCTGGCCGCCGTTTTGATCCCCAACCTGCTGGGCGCTCAGAAGCGTGCCTATGATACGGGTGCCCAGTCCTGCGCCAAGAGCCTCCAGACCGCAATGGCCATTCAGCAGATTGACAACCAGACTTACCCTGTCGTTGATCTGGCCATGAGCGGCGCTAACTCGACCTGTAGCAATGGAAAGATCTCTCTCCCTTCTAAAAACACTGCTGCTCAGAACGATTACAGCTTCACGATCCGAGACTCACGTGGCAGCAAAGAGTACACCGTCACTCCCAGCAGCCTGAGCGCGACCACTAGCTTCTAAACCTAACGTACTAGCAAGGAGGCGGCCATCAGGTCGCCTTTTTTATTCTTTAGTATGAAAAGTTCAAAGAGGAATATGAAGAACAATGTCGCCTTAGAACAGAACCTGCTGTCGATCTTCGTATTTTTGTATGGGATTTTGCTATGGCCTTTTGAGAATGCAGCCACCATATTTGTAGTTCCAAGGCTGATCATTCTGGGATTATTTATAGCCATCTTGCCAGTCGTGAGGATGGCGAGTCAGAAAGATGCCCGTCTGTTAGACTTACCCAAAGCTCTCTTGGGGCAACCAAGATATGTGTTTTTCCTACTGGCATTCATCGCCTCAGTTGTACCGTCAGTGTTGCTCTCGCCAGATCCGGGCCACGCCTGGTTCGGCAGCCAGAATTTTCAGACAGGAGGCATGTTTATTATCCTGGCGAGCTTAACATTCTGGATTTACAGTACTGGGCCTAAGGTTCCAAGATTTGGACTGATCAGCCTCATCATTGTCCTTAATATCATAACCATAGTAGAGTATCTTGGTTTCAGGCCTTTGGACTTCGTTACCAGCGTCTTTCATCCCCTCTCGACTTCTTTCCCGGCAGCTACTGTCAGTCACCGTGGCCAGCTCGCGGGACTACTTTTATTGCTGGCTATACTTCCTCTCTACTGGTTCAAGGGCGACTATACAAATTGGAAATTTTTTGCCTTATTTGCTTTGGCAGTTGCAGGATTGGGATGCACTACCAATTCAACCGCCTTAATTGCGTTAGCTGTAACGATATGCATCCTTATCTTCACACAATTTAAATTACTGAGATGGAAGAGCCTGATCATCTTGATCATAGCTATTCTTTCCTATAACTCCTATCAATACTTGAAACCCGTTAATAATTATTTCCAGAATATAGGATGGGTTAGGGTAAAATCCGAAAGCAAAGATGCTGAAAACACCATAACTTTCTCTACTAGGCTATTATTATGGGAAGCAGCAACTAGAATGACACTAGCGCGTCCAGTCTTTGGCTGGGGGCCGCAAACTTATAACCAATACTGGTTTACGTATCTTCCAAAAGCCAAAGCAGATCAACTCTTTCGTCTGGAATTAGGATTAAAGCCCGGACAGAAGATGGTTAGGATGAATGATTCTGCTGCTTACAAGCTTCCTAATGGAAAAACGCAGCCAGTTGTCCTAAATTACCTTTCCTCGCACAGTGGGTATCTTGATCTTGCATACGGTCAGGGCTTGGTGGGAATTCTTCTCTTTCTGGCTCTAGCTATTTCCGTTCTCATTCATTTATACAAACTTTCGGGAAATTTCTTCATCTATGCCTTTTTACCTGTCTTGGCTTACGGAGTTTACCTCGCAGCATGGTTTATTACCGTCCCTGTAACGGGAATTGCAGTCATTGTTTTTGGAATGATCGTAAATAACGCAACACCGAAAACGTGCATCATAGAGCACAAGTCCTCAATTTCTCTCTCGGAGATACCAGTCTCGAAAAGGATACTATGAAGACCCATCCAGATCTTCCTATTAGGACGCCGGACGAAGTGCAGATTGAAGGTTTTACTCTCATAGAACTTCTGATCGTGATTGCCATCATTGGTATTCTTGCCAGTGTTCTGATCCCCGGTGTTCTGGCTGCCAATAAACGCTCTTACGATGTCAGCGCCCAGGCCTGCGGTAAAAGTCTCCAGACGGCGCAGGCCATCGCACAAGTGGACTTTAAGTCTTATTTGATGGTTGGCAGTGGAAGCAACCAGCTTAGTCGCTCAACAGATGGTGTTAATGCAGCCTGCGCCTTCTCCGATATGTTCGTCAAAGAGCGCAGCACTTCTGGCACTATTGTTTCCGACTACACCATTGATGTCTGGGATCGTCGCGGCGGCCATGTCTTCACCCTCTCACCAGCTGGCTTTTTCAAAGATGCACCCGGCGCAACCGCTTTCTCTAGCACTGGCGGGGGCGGTAGTAACCTTCCCTAACTTGCTCTTCTTCCGCTGACCTCAGCCTCGCTACTTTAGAGCGGGGCTTTTTCGTGGAGATTACCTCTCTCTTGCAGACTTCTCTTCACGCTCAATCCCTCAAACAGCAAAAACGGCTTCCTCCACCCCCACTCCCCACATTTGTTAACCTACACTCCATGCGCCCGCTTCCCGCTCTCCCACTGCTGCTACTGACGGCCTGCTCTGGCCAGATCAAAGACGTGCAGACGTTTTCGTACCTAGGCAACGAACTGCGGAGCGGCGTGATCGGCTATGACCGTTCGCCCCCAGCTGGTGGCCCCTACAGCCCACTGTGGCAGACCTGCGGCAGCTACAGCGCCCCGATTTATCCCGAATATGCGGTGCATAGCTTGGCACGCGGCGCAGTGTGGCTGACCTACTGGCCCACCCTCAGCCCCGCCGACCTCGGCAAACTCAAAGACGCCGTCAGCGCTCAGCCCAATACCCTGCTTTCACCGCTGGCCGATCAGCCTGCCGCCATCATGGCCACCGCTTGGAATGCTCAGCTCGGCGCCGACAGCGTGAGCGACAGCCGCCTGCGCCGCTTCGTGCAGGATTATGCCAATGCCAAAAGCGTGCCGGAAGCGGGCCAGCCCTGCACGGGCGGATACGGGGGAACCCAATGACCGAAACTCAGGCTAACTCTGCGCTCGAACAAGCCCGCACTTTACTGCAAGCTGCCAAGCGCGTGGCCGTCATCACCGGAGCGGGCATCAGCGCCGAGAGCGGCATCCCCACGTTCAGAGACGCCCAGACCGGCCACTGGGCCAGATTTCGCCCTGAAGACTTGGCCAGCCCCGAGGCGTACCAGCAAGATCCCGAAACAGTATGGGATTGGTACGCCGGACGGTACCGCGACGTGATGGCCGCCCAGCCCAATGCCGGTCATATGGCACTGGCCGAGTTGGAGCGGCGCAAGAGCAGCCATCCAGACGGCTTTTTACTGGCCACCCAGAATGTAGACGGCCTGCATCAGCGGGCGGGCAGCCGCCAACTGGTGGAACTGCACGGCAACCTGACCCACGCCCGCTGCGAAACGTGCCAGCACTTGGCAGCCCTTCCCGCGCCGGAAACGTTTGAGCCGCCGCCGATCTGCCTGAAGTGCGGCTCACGGATGCGCCCCAACGTAGTCTGGTTTAGCGAGTGGCTGCCGCCCGAAGCACTGGCCCGCGCTGAAAAGGCATTTGAAGCCGCAGACGTGGCCCTGGTGATCGGCACCAGCAGCTTGGTGCAGCCCGCCGCCGGTTTAGCGCTGCTGACGCTTGAAAACGGCGGCAGCATCATTGAAATCAACCCCGATGTCACGCCGCTGAGCGAGTGGGCCAGTGTCGTGCTGCGCCTGAAGGCCAGCCAAGCGCTGCCTGCTCTGTTGGAAGGCTAGGCATGAGCCAACCATTACGACCCCTAAAACTGCGCCCTTACGCACCCGCCGACTTGGCCGCCATCTATGACATCTGCTTACGCACAGCCGACGCGGGCGGTGATGGAGTAAAGCTTTACCAAGACCCTTGGGTGCTGGGACACCGCTACGCCGGGCCATACGCGGCGCTGGAGTCGGAGTTTTGCTTTGTGCTGGAGGACTCAGAGCGGGTAGAAGGCTACATTTTGGGCGTGCCTGACAGTGCCCGTTTTGCCCGTGAAAGCGAGGCCAAGTGGTTTTCGCTGCTGCGCCCGCTTTATCCTCTGCTGCCTGAAACCGACAAAAGTGAGGACGCGCAGGCCCGCCGCCTGATTCACGCGGGCTGCCCAGCGCCCAGCACGGCTTGGCTCAGCCAGTATCCGGCTCACCTGCACATTGACTTGCTGCCCAGCGCTCAGGGGCAGGGCTTGGGCCGCGCTCTGATGGAAGCGCTGTGGGCGGCTCTTCGGCGAGCGGGCGTGCCGGGCGTGCATCTGGGCGTCGGCGCAGGCAATCCCAGAGCACACGCCTTTTATCTTCACTTGGGCTTCACCGAGCTGGAGAAAGTCGAGGGCCGCTTTTGGACACTGGGCTACGACCTGCGCTAGAGCCCGCTTCGCTGCCTACAATTCCGACAAATCGGCGTTGAGTATCATCAGGCCGCGCACCGCGTCAGCCAGCGCCAAATGGCCGTTTGGCATGGCCACAATGTCCATCGGCTTGCCGAAGATGCGCTGCTGAGTGACTTTGAAGGTCTTTAAGTCCACCACGCTGACCATGCCGCCTCTATCAGTCAGGTAAGCTCTGTCCTTCATCACGCTGATTTTGTCGGGGTGGCCGCTCACCTTGAGGCTGCGCTCCACCTGACCTTGTAGGCCGAGTTCCAGCAAACGGCCCTGTACGTCCAGCGCCAAAACCTGACCCTCCCAACTTTGCAGGCCCACCGGAGCGCCGCCCACAGGGTAGACGGCCAGCACTTTTTCACCGTCGGGTGAGAGGGCAAAAATCTCTCCGGTGGTGTGCTGCGTGACCAAAATCCGCTCCGGCAGCGGCAGCACAGCGTCCATATAGTCGGCTTGAGGCATCTTGGTGGGTTTGGCAAGCTTATTGATGTAGCAGCTCGCGCCCTTAAAGATTCGCAGTTCGCCACTGGCCGCCGACTTGACATACACGCTGCCGTCTTTGACCGCCAACCCCGCCGCGCCGCCGGGAACCGGATAGGTGCGCTCGATTTTGCCGCTGGTCACGTTGAGCACCACCAATTGCTCGTTGGCGGCGTCCAGAAGATACGCTTTGCCGCCGCTATAGACGCCCTCGGTGTACCAAGCGGGGAGGGGCTGCTTGACGGCCACGCCGCTCAGCTTGCCATCAGCCCTGCGAATGACCAGCGGGGAGTTCATCGCCTCGCTGCGGGCCAAAATCAAGGTGCCGCCCGCATTAATGACCACATCGGCTTGCTTGACGCTCGGCTGAGCAGCAGGCCAGATGAGGAACGCTGCCAGCGCCGCTGCCGCGCTCAGGCCCGCCGCGAGGGAGAGTGTCCAGCGGCGTGAAAACGGTCGCGGCCGAGTGCGACTGGGCAGTGTTGGCCGAGCAGCAGGCTGAGACTGGGCAACCGGAGCTTGAGGCTGGGCACGGGCGCTCTCCAGAAGCCGCTCACGCGCCCCGCTCGGCATGGGCACGGCGGGCAAGGCTGTCAGCAAGCTGCCCAACACCTGCTGAAGTTCAGCCGCTTGACGGGCACAATCGGGGCAGCCCGTGAGGTGCTGGCGCACGGCCCTCGCGGTGTCGGCGTCGGCAATACCGATGAGAACGGCGTCCAGTTCATCTTGGCAGTCTTGGCACGCTCTTTTTCGCTCACTCATCGGCTTTCCACCTCCCCTCCCAGCTCAACATTTCCGGCGTCGTGTAGCCCTTGTTCGCTCAGCACGCCGCGCAGGCGTTCCAGCGCGTACTTGAGACGGCTTTTAACGGTGCCCACCGGCACTTGCATGGCCGCCGCGATTTCCTCACGGGTTTGCCCTCTGTAGTAGGCCCGCTCCACCGTCTCACGCTGGGGCGGCTTGAGACCCGAGAGCGCCGCTTGCACCCGCTCGGAGACTTGGCGCTGCTCGGTTTGCGTGAGCAAGTCCACCCGTTCGTCGGCCAGCGGCAGCGGTGTGCCTTCCTCGTCCTCCAAGGAAGTGTGAAAGCGCACGCCGCGCAGTTTGGAAATGGCCGCGTGGCGCACCACCGTCAGGATGAACGTGGAAAAGGCGGCCCGCTGCGGATCAAAGAGCTGAGGCTTTGCCCAGACTTTCAAAAACGAGTCATGAACGATTTCTTGCGCCGTCGCGCTTTCCTTGAGGATGTAGAGCGCCAAACCGTACGCGGCGGCGTGATAGCGGTCAAACAGTTCGCCCAGCGCCGCTTCGTCGCGCAGGGCAAAGCGGGCGATCAGCTCGGCGTCACTGGCGGCTGGACTGCTGATGACCGGACTACTGATGACTGGCCCCGCTTCGGCTCTGGCCGCATCATCGCTCCGCATGGGTTTCAAAGTATCACCACAATCGGCATTCCAGGCAGCAGCCCGCGCCACTCCCCGAGTGTTTGTCGCCAAGCTCAGCATCAGGCGTTCTCCTCACTTCAAGGTACGCACCGCCGCCAACAAAAGTTCAGAGTTAAAAGGCGCTGCTTGAGCCTTTCCCTTTCTCTGCCCCACGCCGAGCGGTGCCGCCTCAAAGAGAGTCACCCTGAACATTCGCAGCCTGACCACCTTACTTGCTTGCGTCGACTTCGCCCAAAGTAGTGCCCATCCCAGCGAAACCATGAAAGACAGCTCAGCGGGGATTTCAGCTTCCGCGGCGACACTGAAGTAAGTTCAGATCTGGTCAGGCGGCCCTCTCCCCCACCGTTTTCAGCTCAGTTCGTGGTACTCACCCCGGAAGTAAACCAGCGGGTCGTCGTCGGTGTAGCGGCTGTACTGCACTTCACCCAAGTACAAAGTGTGGTCGCCCGCGTCAATGGTGCGCTCTTTGCGGCAAACCAGTTGGGCCACCGCGCCGCCGATCAGCGGCAAGCCCTCGTGGTCAAACCAGATCACTGAAGCGCCCTGCGGCTTACCCGCGAAATGCTCGCTCAACGCCCGCTGCGAGGTGCTCAGCACGCTGACGCCGAACCGCTCGACCTCGGCCAGCGCGTCGTGCATACTGGCCCGCTTGTCTACGCTGACCAAAATCAGCGGCGGAGACAAGCTGACGCTGACAAAGGCGTTGGCGGTCATGCCGCGCTTTTCGCCCGCATGGAAGGCGGTGATGATGGTGACGCCGCTGGCAAAACGGCCCAGCGTTTGACGGAACTCGTGGGGAGGCAAAGTCATGCGCTGATGCTAGCGTCGCCTGAGCCTCCGACCAAATAAAGCTTGGCCAAAAGAAAAAGCCTGCCCCAGTTAAGGAGCAGGTCTTTTCGTTTTTAGATTGGCTTAAGCGGCGATTACCAGCGAATATCCGGCGCGGTCAGCACCTGCTCGGCGGGCAAGCTGGTCAGCAGTTGGTAGGTCAGCGTGTAACTGCCGGGAATCACGCGGGTCAGCAAGATGGTGTCGCCGTCTACACGCGGCGAGAGGTTGGCGAGGCTGGGGCCGCTCACCGACAGCGGGCCGCGCACCGCCGAGCCGCTGGTGGGCAAGGGATCGGTGATCTGGACATTATCGATGGTGCTGTCCGCCGTGATTTGCAGCGTGACCACGTAGCCCTGCGCGTTGGCCTCGATGCTCTTGGCTACGCCCGCCCGCGCACCCTGCTCCACGTTGCGGGTGATGTTGGCTCCGCCCGGACTGCGCACACGGGCCTGACCCGTTGTCCGCAGGCCAACCGGATCGAGCACCGCTTCGGCGCTGTCGGTGCGGCAAACCCGAACCGGCACTTTGAGACGCAGCGGATTGCCTGAAGACAAATCGCCGCGCAGGGTCAGCGGGTAATCGCTAGTCCAACCCGCCGGTAAGTTGAGGTTAAGGGTGCCGGGCAACTTGTAGGGAAAGTCGGTCTTGGCAGTGGCGGTGAGCTGGGCCACGTCGCAGGCTCCCAGCAAGTCGGGCGAGGTCAGCAGCGTGACTTCGGTGCGCGGGGTGTACTCGATGGTGACGCGCCCGGTGGTGCCGTCGACCACGCGGCCTACCGGCGGGTTGTTGACGCTGCTGCCGGCCAGTTGGGTGGGATCAATCGGGTAATCGCCGGGTCGCAGCGGCATGGTGATGGGCGTGCTGTAGGTCTTACCGGCCAGGTTGAAGGGAATGCCGGTCAGCGGAATGCGCTGGCTGCCGTAAATCGCCACCGAATCGACGGCCAAAGCCCCTTCCGGCGGGCGGGCCACGAAGCGCAACTTCACGTCGCCGGGCGTGTAGCGGAGTTCGGTGGGCGACACCACATTGCCGCTGCCCTGCAAGACAGTGGCGCTGACCGGCACGTAGCCGTTGGGCAACACCGGGCGCACCGAGTTGTCTTTGGCTTCGATGTAGCTGGCACCCGGAATCGGCTTGCCTTGCGGGTCGACCACATCGACGAGCAGTTTGTAAGGCGGCCGTGCCACGAAGCGCAGCTTGACGTTGCCGGGGGTGTAGCGCAGCTCGGTGGACGAAATCACGTTGCCGGTGCCCTGCAAGACGGTGGCGCTGACCGGAACATAGCCGCTCGGCAAGGTTGGGCGCACGGTGTTGTCGTTGCTGAGGGTGTAACTCGCCCCCGGAATCGGATTGCCCTGCGGGTCAACCACGTCCACGAGCAGTTGGTTGCTGATTTTGGCGGTGGTGGGCGGCGTAAAGCCACCGACCCGCGCCGTGATCGGCTTGTCGTCGAGTCTGAAGCTGTAGGTCACAGCGTTGGAATACTGCTTGGTGGTGGGCAGCACCTTGATATAGACCGCCCACTCGCCCACCAACGCGGCGGTGATCGGGAACTTGACTGTGGCATATTTGCCGTTGTCGCTGCTCGGCAAATCCACGCGCTTGTTGCCGGGCTCGACCACCCAGTTTTGGGCTTCTTTGGGGCCGTCGATGTCGTAGTTGGTGACGCTCAGCGTTTTGCCGACCCAGTCGGAGGGCACGGTCAGGCGGGCCACCAGCAAATCGCTTTGTTCGGTGTCGCGGGCGTTGACCGTGAAGTCGCTGGTTTCCAGAGTGAAAGGAGTGGACACCCGCAGCGCGAAGCTGTTCTTGCCGTCGCCGCTGCTGTTGACCTTGAGGTTGTACGTTCCGGCGGGCAGGCCCGAGGCCCACAAACTTTCCCAGGTGTGCTCACGGTTCATGCCGAAGCTGCGCTCAAACACGGTGCCGCTTGTCCCACTGAGGGTGAAGGTGGTGGAGAACTGGATATTTTTTCCGTACAGCTCATCGCCGAAGTAGCCCTGAGCCTTGGTTTTGCGGCCATCGGCATAATCCGAGAGGTTGAGGGTCGGGCTGTAGACTTCCAGACCAATCGGCTTGTAGGCGTCTTGGGGAGAAACCCGGATGACGTAAGTTTCAATGTCAATCGGCCATTTTTCGCCCACCGAGGCCAGCGGCAGCACCCCGCCGGTCTGGGCCAGTGCTGCGGGAGCGCCCAGGGTCGCCAGCGAGAGGGCCGCGCCCAGCAGGAGAGCAGCGGAAGGAAGGCGGGTTTTCTTGACCGTATTGTGGAGCGTATTTTGTTCAGACATGCAGTCTCCGTGAAGCCGACTTTTCAGCGCTTGGACAGGCTTGGGTGGGGTGCGGAATAACGTACTCGGCACAAGAATACACGCCCCGCCCGCTTGGTGCCGCCGCCTGCTCTATCTTGAGGACATGTTGGCCCGCTCTCAAGCCCAGATTTCGCTGTCCGCTCTGCGGCAAAATGCCCAACTTCTCTCGCGCCGAGCCGCAGTGCGGCTGATTGCCCCCGTCAAGGCCAACGCTTACGGCCACGGCCTAGAACTGGTGGTGCGGGCGCTGGAAGACTTGCCGGAGGTGTGGGGCTTTGCGGTGGCCATGCCGCGTGAAGCGCAGGCGTTGGCAGCGCTCAGGCCCAGCAAACCGGTGCTGCTGCTGACCCCCGCCGCACCGCAAGAGTTTGCCGAACTCGCCGACTTGGGCGTGCGGCTGAACATCAGCACCGCCGAGGAAGTCGCCGCCTTGCCGAAAAATGCCAAAGTGCATTTAAAGGTCGAAACCGGCATGAACCGCAACGGCGCGAGGCCGATTGAAGCCGTCAGGCTCGGTCAGCAGCTCACTGATCTGGGAATGCTGGAAGGCGTCTACACCCACTTCGCCCGCGCCGACGAACCCGACCTCGGCCCCACCCGTCAGCAGCTCGAAGTCTTTCAGACGGTCTTGGCACAGCTTCCGTCCTCGGTCAGTGGCGCTCCGCTGCTGGCCCACGCGGCCAACGGCGGCGGTGTGCTGGGCCTCGGTCAGGTGGAGGGGCTGAGCCTCGCCCGTCCGGGGCTGGCGCTCTACGGCTACGCGCCGGAGCATCTGCACGGTTTGTGGCCGCTGCGGCCTGCGATGCGCCTGATGGCCCGCGTCGGCTCGGTGCACCGCGTCTATGCGGGCGAAACCATCGGTTACGGCGGGCTGTACACGGCGGAGCGCGACCAAGACGTTGCCACCGTGCAATTTGGCTACGCCGACGGCTATCCGCGCAACGCCACCCTCAAAGCGCAGTGTGTGGTGGCGGGTCAGGTGCGCCCAGTGCGGGGCCGCATCTGTATGGATCAGTTCATGCTGGATGTCAGCGGCCTGAGTGTGAAGGTGGGCGACTGGGTGGAAGTCTGGGGCAACGGGCCGGTGACGCTGGGCGACGTGGCGGCGTGGGGCGACACCGTGGACTATGAAGTGCTGACCGGGCTGGGCGAGCGGGTGGAGCGGGTGTCGGCAGAGTAGACGCACACTGACGTCTTGAAGGGTCGTTGGTTTCGGTTCGGTTTGTTGGATTGTATTTGCCCGTCGCTCAGCGGGAGGGTGTTGTCATCGTTGTTCCCCACCCCCCAGCGGGCAGGCGTCCTCATGGGCGTCCGTTCTGCCCAAGAAGCCCCCTCCCCGTTGGGAAGGGGGAGCTAGTCGCTGCGCTCGGCACTGTGTCTTCGCGGCGTTTCTGCTGGCTCCTTCCTCCTACGTTCTCCACGGCTGGCTACTCGTTTACGTTTTGGCCGCTGCGGTTCGTATCTGCCCAGCTTATGAACTGGGCAGCTGAAGGTTAATTTCAAAAGCGTACGCATTTTATCCCTCGCCCCCTGTGGGAGAGAGAGGGAGCCGCATGCGGAAGGGTGAGAGGGCCACCATGCACCAAACCCGCCATACACAGCCAAAATCACCTCAAGACGGCAACTCCACTTCCCCCGCCGCCAGCAAGTCAGCCAGCGTGGTAAAGCCCTCCAAGCGCGGCCAGGTCGGCAAAAAAGCCTGGGTGGCCGTCACTTCGTTGGGCACCACCACCACCCGCACGCCTGCCGCTGCCGCCGCTGTCGCGCCGTTGAAGCTGTCTTCTATGGCCAGACACTGCTCAGGGCGCAGGCCCAGTTGTGTGACTGCCAGCGTGTACAGCTCGGGGCTGGGCTTGACCTGAGTCACGTCGTAGCGGGTGGCCATCACTTCAAAAAAGCCGAGGAGGCCGTGCTGCTCCAGCCAGCGGCTGACCCAGACTTTGTCGCTGCTGGTCGCCAGAGCCAGCCGGAGGCCCACCGCCCGCGCTTCTTCCAGCACGCCCAGCACACCGGGGCGCAACTCGGAGACGGTGATGTCGGCAGTGATCTGGTCGTGCAGCTCGGCGTGGACTTCGCTGCGGCGCACCTGCACGGCGTCGGGGAGGCCCAGCCAAGGATCGAAAGCGTCCCAGGTGCCCACACCCTGCTGCCAGTCACGGAGCGCCAGCTCACGCCCGTGCTGGCGGTAGAGCGCTTCCCAGCGGCGAAATTCAAGGGTTTCGGTATCGAGGATGGTGCCGTCGAAATCAAAGATCAGGGCTTGGATGGTGGGAGCTGGAGCGGTCATGCTTCCAGTGTAAGAGCTTTCAGCTCTCCATCTCCCCCATCGCTTTCAGCACGTTTTGCATGTGGGTGTCCAAATCCACGCCGAGTTCCTGTGCGCCCTGCGTGACCTCCTCACGGTTGACGCCGCCCGCGAACGCTTTGTTTTTGAAACGCTTTTTGAGACTGGAGAGTTCGACCTTGCTCACGTCTTTGTCGGGGCGCACCAGTGCGGCGGCCTGCACCAAGCCGGTCAGCTCGTCTACGGCAAACAGCGTCTGGGCCAATTTGGTTTCACGCGCCACCCCGCTGTAAGTCGCGTGGCCGAGAATGGCCGTCAGCACCTCTTCACTGAGTTCAGTGTTGGAGCGCAAATACTCCACGCCCCAAAACGGATGCTGCTCCGGGTGGAGTTCGTAATCGAAGTCGTGCAGCAGACCAGTCACGGCGTACGTTTCTTCGTCTTCATTCCAGATGCGAGCATAAAAGCGCATGGCCGCTTCCACATTCAGCATATGCCGCTGCAAAGATTCGGAGGGGGTGTGCTGGAGCATCAGGGCGTAGGCTTGGTTGCGCTGCATAAAAGCAAAGATAGCAAGCAGCAAGCTATCCTTTTCCCATGACCCACTTCTCCCCTGCCGACCCCAGCCCCCACGCGCTGGGCTTTGCCATGCCGCCGGAATGGGCACCCCACGCCGCCACCTGGCTGGGCTGGCCCGCTGACGACGAGCTTTGGTTTGGCCATCTGGCCGGAGTGCGCAGCGAATTCGCGGAACTCATCAAAACCATTGCCCGCTTTGAACCGGTTCAGCTGATTGTGCGTGACGAGGAAAGCGAACGAGACGCCCGTTTGAGGCTGGAGGATGCCAATGTCACCTACCACCGCCAAGCCCTAGACGACGTATGGCTGCGCGACAGCGGCCCGATTTTCGTCAGGCGCGGCCAGCAAGTCGGCCTGATCAATTGGCGCTTCAACGCTTGGGGCGGCAAATTTGAATTTGAAAACGACAACCAAGTACCGGAATATGTGGCGGGAGCGCTCGGCATGGCGCACTGGGACAGGCCCGAGGTGCTGGAAGGCGGCGGCCTGGAAGTCAACGGCGCGGGCGTGGGCCTGACCACCCGTTCGTGCTTTTTGACGGATACCCGCAACCCTGATTTGACCGAAGCGGGGTACGCGGCGCTGCTGCAACAGACGCTGGGCTTAGAAAAATTGCTGTGGCTCGGCGGCGGCCTGGAAAACGACCACACCGACGGCCACATCGACACCATCACCCGCTTTGTGAGTGAAACCACTCTCGTGACCAGCGTGGAGAGCGACCCTGACGACGCCAACTTTGCCCCGATGCAGCGCAATCTAGCTGCCCTGCGCGAGATGACCGACGCGAGCGGCCAGCCTTTCACAGTCGTGGAGTTGCCGCTGCCCGCCGCCCGCTTGGAAGGCGCAGAAGGCCGGCTGCCGCCCACCTACGCCAACTTTTATATCGGCAACGGCTTTGTGGTGGTGCCGCAGTACCACGACGCCAACGACAAAAAAGCTTTGGAGGTGCTGAGGCCGCTTTTTCCGGGCCGCCAAGTCATCGGCCTGCCCAGCCGCCAACTTATCGAGGGCGGCGGCTCGTTTCACTGCGTCACTCAGCAGCAGCCAGCGGGCGAGGTGTGGAGGGGCAAGGAGGTTGAGCTGTCCTAAATACGGCCAGACTGCCGTTTCGGAATTCCTCGTTTTGGGCAAAGCGGCGTCTTGACCAGAGAAGCGCCGATGACGACGCTTGGCCGCACCTCTTTGGGCCTGCCCGCTCCGCCCGGTTTATCTCAAGATGAGCGCTGTTTTCCTTAGCTTCCCACCCCCGCCACTTCGGCCGCCGTTCCGGCCAGCAGCAAGGTGTCGGTGCTCAGCAAGACTTCCTGCGGACGAGCACGCAGAGCTTGGTTGTTCCGCCAAATCGCCACCACCAGCGCTCCGCTGTCTTGGCCGAACTGCTCGATGGTTTTGCCCACGTAACTGCTCGGCACCGCACCCTCGCGCACTGCGAAGTGGCCGGAATCAAGGTCGCTGTTCAGGAAGCGGGCCAAGTGCGGCGCGATCATCAAGCGGGCGATTCGGTTGCCGCTGAGCTGATAAGGGTTGACCACTTCGCTGGCCCCCGCCCGGCGCATTTTGCGGGCCGCACTTTCATCACTGGCCCGCGCAATGATTTTGAGTTCTGGCACCAAGCCCCTGGCTGAGAGCACCACATACAAATTGGCCGGATCAGAATGGATGACGCTGACCAGAGCGCCGGCCCGTTCAACGCCTGCCCGCTTGAGCACTTCCTCGTCGGTGGCGTCACCGCCCAGCACCTGCAACCCGTGCGCCGACGCGTAGGCCAAGCGCTCCGCGTCGGTGTCGATCACCACCACGCTGCGGCCCGCTTCCTTGAGGGCGGCGCAGACCGCTTCACCGACTTGGCCGTAACCGCACACCAACGTATGACCCCTGAGCATGTTCAATCGCCGCTCCTTTCTGCGCCGCGCCCTTTGCGGATCGACCACGCCGCGCAGCGCACTTTCGGCCAAGACGGTCAGCAAATACAGCATCAGCCCGATGCCCACCACCATCAAAACATCAGTGAAGTACTCGCCTGGGCGGCTGAGTGGATGCACTTCATTGAAGCCCACGGTGGTCAGCACCATCAGCGTCATGTACACGCTGTCTGACCAGTTCCAGCCTTCCAGCCAGTAGTAGCCCGACGCGCCGCCACCGATGAGGGTCAGCAGCACCAACACCAACCAGATCGGGCGCACGCTGGACATACACCTAAGTATGAAGGGTTGGCAAGCTTGCCTTCTTGCGGCGGGTTTGAGCTACCCTCAAAGCATGTCCATTCCCGCTGCGCCAACGCCTTCAACCGTCAATCTGGCCGTTATTCAAATGCACGTCACCGACCAACTCGCCGACAACCTGACGCGGGCCGAGCAGCATGTCAGAGACGCCGCCGGGGCAGGCGCGAACGTCATTTTGCTGCCGGAATTGTTTGAAAGCCTGTACTTTTGCCAAGTGGAGCGCGAAGACTACTTTGCTCTGGCGCGTCCGGTGGAGGGTCACCCCTTTTTGGGCCGCTTTCAAAATCTGGCCGCCGCACTCGGCGTGGTGTTGCCGATCAGCTTTTTTGAAGCGGCGGGCCAGACCCATTACAACTCGCTGGCCTGCATTGACGCGGACGGCAAAATGCTCGGCGTCTACCGCAAAGCCCACATTCCTGACGGTCCAGGCTACGAAGAAAAATACTATTTCACGCCCGGCGACACCGGCTTCAAGGTCTGGCCGACCCGGTACGGGCGCATTGGCGCGGGCATCTGCTGGGATCAGTGGTATCCCGAATCGGCGCGGGCCATGCTGCTGCTCGGCGCTGACTTTTTGCTGTACCCCACCGCCATCGGCTCAGAACCTGAGGGCGTGGAAAGCCCCAACAGCCACGCCATGTGGCAGCGGGCCATGCAGGGCCACGCGGTCAGCAACTCCAGCTATGTCGGCGCGGCCAACCGCATCGGCGCTGAAGTGGTGGCGGGGCTGACCCAGACCTATTACGGGCACAGTTTTATTAGTGATTACACCGGCGAATTGGTGGCCGAATTTGGGAGCGCCGAGGAAGGAGCGCTGATTCACCCGATGAACTTGCAAGAAGCCCGCAAATTTCGGGCAGGCATGGGCTTTTTTCGGGATCGCCGGCCCGAACTCTACGGCCCACTGCTGACCATGGACGGCGTGACGCGGCGGGGCTGAGCCATGCCCCAACTCCAGCACCAACTTCAGCCCCAGCGCCCACTTTTGAGCGCCCTCAGCGGCGCTAGAGTAAAGCGGCCATGACGCGCTTGCTGCTCCTCACCTCTGCCGGCCTCGCGCTTCTGAGCGCCTGTGCGCCGATGGCCAGCATCAGTCCAGTGGTGTACCAGCCGCCGGGTTTGGCCGAGCAACTGCGCTTTACCCAGCGCCCGGTGGGCAGCCCCGACGTGCTGATCTTCGGCATTTCGGGGCGCTGCGGCCCGCCTTGCCAAGCGCCGCAGGACAACTGGGATTACCTCGGTGAGCGCGGCACGCTGGCGACCATTGCCAAGGTCTTCGAGCAGCGCGGCCTCAAGACCGAAGTTCACGGGTACGCCGAGCGCATCACCGCCGATTTCACCTCGCGCCGCTCCAAGTTGCCCCAGCGCGGCGTCCTCGATTTGCTCAGCGACTACCAGCGGCTGATCAAAGCGTATGTCACGGGCCGCAGCAACCCGGCCCGCATCGTGTTGGTGGGCCACTCGCACGGCGCGGTGTGGGCCCACTACCTGAGCACCCTATTTGGGCAGGTGCCGATCGCCGCCCTGATTGATTTGGACGCCAACTGCGCGGCCTGGAACGTAGACCACAGCCCCGAACTGTTGGCGGCCCAATCGGCGGTCTGGGGCAACGACCCCCAGCGCTCACCGCTGCTGGCCTGCAACAGCGTGCTGGTGAACGGCAAAACCGTGCGTCTCAAAGACACCGTCTGGCCCAATGTGGCGGTGAATCTGGAAGTGCAGAGCAAACGGTGGCCTGCCAGCAGCGGCACGACGCCCGGCCTTTACGTCAACTACCTGTTTGAGCTGACGCCCAACCAGCGCTTGGACGGCAGCAAGAGCGGCATCAAGACCTTTGTCTCGGCGCGTGAAGACCACAGCGGCGTGTCTTATGCCAAAAGTCAGGCGATTGGCTGGGTGGCTCAGCAGCTCGAAACGCTGCCCTGGCTGACCCAGCAGACTGCCATGCCCGCTTCGCCTTGAAATAAATAAAGCAAGCTCAGGGCAGCTTCTTCAACTCGAATTGCCATTCGAATGACCGGCCCCAAGGAAAAGAAGCCTCGGTCAGGGTGTAGCGCTGGGCAAATTGCAGCGGGAAATCCTTTTGGGCCAGTGCCAGCGCCACCTGCGAGGCTTTGGCACTGCTCAGCTCGGCTTCGGGCAGGGCTTTGCGAATTTGCGGGCGGAGCTGAGCGCTGTAGATCACGTCGTTGGTGTACTCGCGGGCCAGCAGCGCGTCTTGCTTGATCGGGTCAGCGCCGTGCAGCACCAGCTTGGCGTGGGCCAGCGCCGAGCCGAGGTTGTTGCCGGGCGTGCCCCACGCGGCCAGCGCGGCCAAATTCTCCGGGCGGCGCAGGGTGGTGAGGTCACTCCACAGCCCCGGATTGCCCTGATTGACCGCGTTGACATCCACCACCGCCACCTTGCCCCGCCGCAGCAGCGCCGAAACCCGCAGCGCCGCTGTGCGCGAGTCGCCGCCGTTGTAGACATATAACGTCAGCAGCGCACTCTCCCCCGCCGCTACCAAAGTAAAGCCGGTGGCCTGAGCGTGCAGGGCCACGCTGCGCGACAGGGCAATCCCCTCGTATTTGATGACCGCGTCCGCCTTTGCGGGGTCGCTGTACTCCACTTTGACGCGGGCGGCTTCCGGCGCGAGGGCGCGAGCCACCAAGCTGCTCAGCACCTCGTCCGCGCCCGGATAAACCAGCACGTTGGCGGGCGCGGTTTTGGCGAGTTCCGCGCCTTCTTGCGGTGCGGGCGAGCCGGGCAGGGCGTCGTCCCAGGTGATGTGCAACTCCCTAAAGGTGCCGTCGGCGGCCCAGCTCAGCATCTCGCGTGCCACTGCCAGATTCCGCGCCCGGTCGGTGGCGTCGGGCGAGCGCGGCAGGGTGATAAAGGCGTAGATCGGCTGCTTCTCGGCGGCTTTGGTTTTCAGGACTGCAAGCCGCGCCAGGGCAGCGTCCACGCTGATGGGCGAGGTGCGCGACTGCACCAGCCCGCCGTAAGCTAGCGCGTCCAGCGAGACGATCAGCGGCAGGTCTTGCGGTGTGGTCTGGGCGGCCAGCCACGCCTGAAGGGGGGCTTCGGCTGCTCCCTGCTTCAGTGCGCCGAGCAGCCACTGGGGAGCCAGCCGCACGTCGGGGCTGACGAGTCCGGCGATGTCGGCAGGCAAGGTGGAAGTGGCCGGGCGCGAGTCGAGCGGCAGCAGAATCTGGGCCTGGGCAGCAGGAAGCAGCAGCACAGCGGAGGCGAGCAGGCGGTGGGAAAAGCGGGACGTCATGCGTTTAAGCTAGCGAAGAAAAGTGAGGAAAGCGGTCAGGGAGAAGAGCCAGCGGTCAGTTTTTGAGCCACGCCTTCTTCAGCAGCGGATAAGGATTGATGGCCCCGCCGCTTTGGTAAATCCCGTAATGCAGGTGCGGCGGCGTGCCTTTGGCGTTGCCACTGTCGCCGACGTAGCCCACCACTGCGCCCGCCTTGACCCAGTCGCCGCGCTTCAAATTGGGATAGCGCTCCAGGTGCGCGTAGTAATGTCTCGCGCCGCTTGGCCCCAGAATCATCACCGTTCGGCCTCCCAGACGGTCGGGCCCGACGTTCAAAACCATTCCCTCAGTGGTCGCCACGATCTCCGTACCGCGCGGCGCGAAGATGTCCACGCCCTCGTGTCTGCGCCCCTCTGAGCGGGCACCCCCCCAGGTATCGGCGAAGCGCACCCCCGGCAGTGGCAGCGGCAAACTGCTCGGCGTGGGCACGGGAGCCGACAGCAGCGCCGCGTACCGCTGGGCATTCTGGATGAAGGGCCAGGCCAGATAAGTGCCGCCCGCAAGCAGGATAAGAGTCAGGAGCCAGCCGAATAAACGGCGCATAGAGCTGTATTTTCAGGCTTACGGGTGAGGACGGCTTGAGCGGCGGACGCAAATTAACCGGGCCTTTCGTCTGCGGATTATGAAAACAAGCTATCTCATAGGGCGTGACGAATCTCAGCACCAACGATTCCACGACAGGGCGCAGTTCGTTCGCCGTCGGGGGCCGCGAGGCGTCGCGCACCACGCCGAGCACGGAAAGGAAAGTTATGATGAGCCATGACCTCCAGCACCCTCGATGTTCGCGGCGCACCTTTCTTGAGTGGGCCGGGCTGGGCTTCCTGAGCCTGCCCGCTGCCAGTTCGCTGCAAAGTTCAGCGAAAGCCGCACAACGCAACCCCGCGCCCTCAGTCGCCGCGCCCAAAATTATGCTGATTCGCCATGCCGAGAAACCCAACGCTGATGTCGGCAGCCCGCTGGGCATCACCGCTGCAGGTCAGCCCGATCCCAAATCGCTGACGGTGCGCGGCTGGCAGCGGGCCGGAGCGCTGGCGCAACTGTTCAGCCAGGCTCCACTGCTGGGTGAGCCTCACTTCAGCGCCTTAGCGCAGCCGACCCGGCTCTTCGCCTCGGCAATAGGTCAGGGCAGCACCAGCCAGCGCCCCGCCGAAACGCTGATGCCGCTGGCCGAGCGCCTGAGCCTCACGCTTGAGCAGCCGTACCTCAAAACCCAGACCGACTTGCTCGGCCAGATGCTCGGCGCAGCGGCGCGGAAGGGCGGCGCTCAGGGGGCCGTGCTGGTGGCCTGGGAACATGCCCTGATTTCCGAGATGGTACAGGCCATCACCGGGCAGCCTGATTTGATTCCAGCTCAGTGGCCCGACCAGCGCTTCGATCTGATCTGGGTGCTGGACTGGCAGGGGGGCAGCCAGTACTTTAGCTTGACGCAGGTGGATCAGCGGCTATTGGCGGGCGACATCGGACTTTAAGGAATTGGCCGCTCAATAACGCGCAGGCCGTTCGAGCGCCGAGCCGCCGCCTGCCCATCCATCGGCCACTAGAAAATCGATTTCGTTGACCCGATTTTGTGTTATCTTCACTTCACCGACAATCCACACGCCTTGATCACCCTCTTCTGTCCCGCGCTTTGCAGGTGAATTCTTGAGTCAACCTTCTTACGCCGCCGAATTCAAATCCATCACCAAGTCGTTTGGCCCCGTCGAGGTGCTGCACGGTGTCAGCTTTGGCATCTTGGCGGGCGAGGTGCAGGCACTGATCGGCGAGAACGGCGCGGGCAAGTCCACCCTGATGAAAATTCTGGGTGGCTACCAGCCCCCGACTTCCGGTGAACTGATCATCGCCGGGCAGCCCGCCACGCTGCACAGCAGCCGCGACGCCGAGGCAAGGGGCGTGGTGCTGATTCACCAGGAATTCAACCTCGCCGACGATCTGACGGTGGCGCAAAACATCTTTCTGGGGCGCGAGATCGGCGGAGCGCTGCTCAACGACGCGGCCATGAACCGTGAAGCGGGCGCGGCGCTCCTCCGGCTGGGCGTCACGCTCGATCCTCGCTCACGGGTGCGCAACCTCAGCGTGCCGCAAAAGCAACTCGTCGAAATCGCCAAGGCGCTGGCGCGTCAGGCCCGCGTGCTGATCATGGACGAGCCGACGGCAGCCCTGACCGTGCGCGAAACGGAAGTGCTGTTCGGGCTGATTCGCCAGCTCCGCAGCGAGGGCGTGACCATCCTCTACATCAGCCACAAGCTGGAGGAAGTCAAAGCGCTGGCCGACACCGTGACGGTTCTGCGTGACGGCGCGGTGGTCCAGACTGGCCCAGCCGCCGAACTGACCCCGCACCAGATGGCCAATTTGATGGTCGGACGTGAGCTGGAGGATATGTTTCCGGTCAAGGGGCAGCCGACTGGTCAGGAACTGCTGCACGTCGAAGACCTGAGCGTGCCGGGCTGGGCGCGGGGCATCACCTTTACCTTGCGGGCGGGCGAGGTGTTGGGCCTGGCGGGGCTGGTCGGATCGGGCCGCACCGAGCTGTTCGAGGGGCTGCTGGGGTTGCGCCCGCGCACGCTGGGCAAAGTCCGCATCGCCGGAAAGGCCGTGCGCCTCAACTCTCCCCAGGATGCCGCCCGCGCCGGATTGGTCTACCTCTCCGAGGACCGCAAGGGCAAGGGCCTGCTGGTGGATTTCAAGTTGCGGCCCAACCTGACCCTGATGACGCTGGAACACTACGCCCACCCGCTGCTCAACGTCAAAGCCGAGCAAGTGGCGCTGACCAAAGCGGTGGGGGACTACGGCATCCGCAGCGGGCGGCTGGATGTTCCGGCCAGCGCCCTGTCGGGCGGCAATCAGCAAAAGCTGGCGCTGGCCCGCATTCTGGAAGTCAACCCGCAGGTGATCGTGCTGGACGAACCGACGCGGGGCGTGGACGTGGGAGCCAAGCGCGAGATTTATCTGCTGATTCACCAACTGGCGGCCAGTGGCAAAGGAGTGATCGTGGTGTCAAGCGAACTGGCCGAGCTGCTGGGCCTGTGCCAGCGCCTGCTGGTGGTGCGGGAAGGCCAGATCGTGGGTGAACTCAGCGGAGCCGAGATGAACGAACAGGAAGTCATTCAGTACGCCACCGGCCTCAAGGTCGCTTCGGCCCAACCCGCCCACAGGGAGAGCGCGTGACCACCAAACCCAGCGATATTCAAACCTCACCCCGCCCTTCAATCCTCAGCCGGATCGGTTCGCTGGGGCCGCTGCTGGGCCTGGCGGCGCTGATGATCGTGGCGACCCTGCTCAACTCTGACTTTCTGACCCTCGCCAATCTGTCCAACGTGCTGACCCGCGCCGCCTTTATCGGCATCATCGCGGTGGGAGCCACCTTCGTGATCATCTCCGGCGGCATTGACCTTTCAGTGGGTTCAATGGCTGCGCTGATCGCCGGGTCGATGATCCTGGTCATGAACGCCATCAGTCCTAGCCTCGGCTCGGTGGGCATCATCCTCATCGGGATGCTGTGCGCCCTGCTGATCGGCGCGGGCGCGGGGCTGCTGCACGGCACGGTCATTACCAAAGGCCGGATCGAGCCGTTTATCGTGACGCTGGGCACGCTGGGCATCTTCCGCTCGGTGCTGACGTACCTCTCGCAGGGCGGCAGCATCTCGCTGAACAACACCCTCAGCGACGCGTACAGCCCGGTGTTTTACGGCAAGCTGCTGGGCATTCCCATTCCGATTCTGGTGTTCGCCGCCGTCGCGCTGCTGGGCGGACTGATTCTCAACCGCACCCGCTATGGCCGCTACGTACAGGCCACCGGCAGCAACGAGCAGGTGGCCCGCTACGCCGCCGTCAATGTCACGCAGGTCAAGATCATCACTTACGTGATTCAGGGCGTCTGCGTGGCGCTGGCCACCCTGCTGTATGTGCCGCGCCTCGGCAGCGCCAGCCCCAGCACCGGCCTGCTGTGGGAGCTGGAAGCCATCGCCGCCGTCATTATCGGCGGAACGGCCCTCAAAGGCGGCTCGGGGCGCATCTGGGGTACGGTGGTCGGGGCGATTTTGCTGGTCACCATTGAAAATGTCCTGAACCTCACGTCCATCATCAGCGTGTACCTGAACGCCGCTGTGCAGGGCGTGGTCATCATCATCGTGGCGTTCATGCAGCGGGGGAAACGGACGTGAGGGGGCTGCCGCAGGGTTTGCCACCTTAGCAGATTCGCTGCGCTCGCTCCCCCCTTTCCTGAAGAGGGAGGGCAACCGATAAAACCCCTTAGTTTCTTAGCCTCTCGTCAAAGGAGTCACCATGAAACAGTTCAAAACGCTCGCATTCCTCTCCCTCACACTCCTCGCTTCCGCCGCGCTGGCGCAGACCAAGCAGGTCATGGGCGTTTCGATTCCCTCCGCCGATCACGGCTGGACGGCGGGCATAGTTTACTGGGCCAATCAGGCCAAAGCCGAACTCGAAAAGCAGTATCCGGGGCTGACCGTCATCGTCAAGACCGCCAAGGACGCCAACGAGCAGGCCAACCAGATTCAAGACCTGTCGG
Source organism: Deinococcus psychrotolerans (assembly GCF_003860465.1). Lineage (NCBI taxonomy): Bacteria > Thermotogati > Deinococcota > Deinococci > Deinococcales > Deinococcaceae > Deinococcus > Deinococcus psychrotolerans. Next base: position 2,291,271 of record NZ_CP034183.1, on the reverse strand, counting down.
CAGTCAACAAGATCAACGCGCTGGTGATCTTGCCGCAGGAAAGCGCTCCGCTGACCCGTCCGGTGGGCAACCTCCAGAAAAAAGGCGTGTTCACAGTGGTCGTTGACCGCGCCCTGACCGACCCCACCGCTCAGAGCGCCTACGTGGCGGGCGACAATCCGGGCCTCGGTAAAGTCAGCGCCGAGTACGTGGGTAAAACGCTGGGCGGCAAGGGCAACGTCGTGGTGCTGCGCGGCATCGCCACCGTGATCGACAATCAACGGGTGGACGGCTTCGAGAGCACCCTCAAGGCCAAGTACCCGAACGTCAAGATTCTGGACAAGCAGTACGCCAACTGGAACCGCGACGACGGCTTCAAGGTCATGCAGGATTACCTGACCCGCTTTCCCAAAATCGACGCGGTGTGGGCACAGGACGACGACATCGCCGTGGGCGTGCTCAAGGCCATTCAGCAGGCCGGGCGCAAGGACATCAAGTTCGTGCTGGGCGGCGCGGGCATGAAGGAAATGGTCAAGAAAGTCCAGGACGGCGATCCCCTCATCACCGCCGACGTGACCTATCCGCCCACCATGATCCGCGACGCCATGCAGCTCACCGCCAAGTCGATCATGACCAAGGCGGCCATGCCCAAGTCCACCATCATTCCCAGCGTGCTGATTACCAAAGCCAACGCCGCAAAGTTTTACTACCCGGATTCACCGTTCTGAAGTTCTGAAGCGATGGGGCGGGCCAGATGCGCTCGCCCCTTTGTGTTGCCTAACCTGCTTTTCAGTTTGAAGGCAGGGAATTTGGGACAATGAACCCTGCTTCTCAAGACCATCATCCGAACCTACTCAGGAGGATTTCCTATGCTCAGACCCATCACTTTGTTTACCGGCCAGTGGGCCGATTTGCCCCTCGCCGAACTCGCACCGCTGGCCAAACAAATGGGCTTCGACGGCCTGGAACTGGCCTGCTGGGGCGATCACTTCGACGTGCAGCGGGCGCTCAAGGAAGACGGCTATGTCCAGAGCGTGAAAGACCTGCTCGCCCAGCACGGTCTCAAGGTCTACGCCATCGGCAATCATCTGGTCGGGCAGGCCATCTGCGACCTGATTGACGAGCGCCACAAGTCGATTGTGCCCGCCCACGTTTGGGGCGACGGCGATGCCGAGGGTGTGCGCCAGCGGGCTGCCCAGGAAATGATGGATACTGCCCGCGCCGCTCAGAAGTTGGGCGTCAGCGTGGTGACGGGCTTCACGGGTTCAAGCGTGTGGCACAGCATTTACGCCTTCCCGCCCACCGATCAAGCCTACTGGCAGCGCGGCTTCGACGACTTTGCCAAGCGCTTCACTCCGATTCTGGACGTGTTTGAGGAAGTCGGCGTCAACTTTGCCCTGGAGGTTCACCCCACCGAGATCGCCTTCGACACCACCACGGCGGAGCGGGCACTGGAAGCGGTGGGCCAGCACAAGCGCTTCGGCTTCAACTACGACCCCAGCCACCTGGCGTATCAGGGCGTGGATTACGTGGGATTCTTGCGGCGCTTCCCCGACAGGATTTACCACGCCCACATCAAGGACGTGTGGTGGAATCACGGCAGCGGTGAGGTGGGCGTGTTCGGCGGCCACACCACCTTTGGTGACGGCAGGCGCTTCTGGGACTTCCGCTCGGTAGGGCGCGGCGACGTGAACTTTGAAGCCATCATCGTGGCGCTGCACGACATCGGCTACGCGGGGCCGCTGAGCATCGAGTGGGAAGACGCTCGGATGGATAGAGTCTTCGGGGCCACCGAGAGCGCCGCCTACACCCGCAAGCTGGACTTCCCCGCCTCGGACGTGGTGTTCGACGCGGCCTTTGCCAAGGATGAAGCGTGAGCGACTATCAACGCCCTTTAAGACTGGCGATGGTCGGCGGCGGCAAGGACGCCTTCATCGGCGCGGTTCACCGGCACGCGGCGGCGCTGGATGGGCGCTATGAGTTGGTGGCCGGAGCGCTCTCCAGCACGCCGGAACGTTCCAAAGCCTCGGCTGCGGCACTGGGCCTGCCGCCGGAGCGCAGTTACAGCACCTGGGAAGAATTGCTGGCGGGCGAAAAAGGCCGAGAAGACGGCGCGGAAGTCATCAGCATCGTGACGCCCAACCACATGCACTTTCCAGTGGCGCTGGCCGCCGTTCAGGCCGGGTTTCACGTCATCTGCGACAAGCCGCTGGTGCATACATTGGCTCAGGCGCAGGAACTTCAAGCGGCAGCCGAGCAGGCCCAGAGCGTGTTTGCTGTCACCTACAACTACTCCGGCTACCCGCTGGTGCGCCAGGCCCGCGAGATGGTGCGCGGCGGGCAACTCGGTGAGATTCGCAAAGTCATTGCCGAGTACCACCAGGGCTGGCTGGCCGCTGGAAGCGAGGGCAAGCAGGCCGACTGGCGTACCGACCCGGCCCGCAGCGGCCCCGCCGGAGCGCTGGGCGACATCGGCACACACGCCGAGCAACTGATCAGCTTTGTAACGGGATTGGAGATGGAGGCGGTGGCCGCTGATTTGACCCACTTTGTCGCGGGCCGGGCGCTCGACGACGACGCCAACATGCTGCTGCGCTTTGAAGGCGGCGCGAAGGGAATGCTCAGTGTTTCGCAAATCGAGATTGGCCGCGAGAACGACTTGCGTCTGTCGGTCTTTGGCACTAAAGGCAGCCTGAGCTGGCGGCAGGAAGATCCCAACGTGCTCATTTACGACCAGCTCGACGCCCCGCGCCAACTGCTGACACGCGGCGGGCCGGGGCTGGGCGCAGCGGCAACGGCGGCCACCCGCCTGCCTGCCGGACACCCCGAAGCGTTTATCGAGGCATTTGCCAACATCTACAGCGACGTGGCGGACGACATCTGGGCGAGGCAGCGGGGCGAGAATATTGAGACGCTCTACCCGACCCTGCAAGACGGCGTGCAGGGCGTGGCCTTCGTTGAGAAAGTGCTGGAAAGTGCTGGGATGGATGGAAGGTGGGCGAAATTCTGAAGAGAAGAGCTTAAAACCCCCGCCCCGCCCACAGGCCCGCGCCGATCAGTCCGGCGTCTGAGCCGAGTTCGGCGTGAACCACTCGCGGCTGATAACGCTCGGGAAACTGGGCGAGGCTGTCTTGCACCCGCGCCAGATAACCGCCGCGCAGGCCCACGCTGCCGCCCAGCGCCACTTTGGTGACGCCCAACAGCGCGGCGATGTCGGCCACCTTCCAAGCGATTAACGCGGCCGAGCGGCGGTACACGGCGTCGGCCCGCTCGTGGCCCGCTTCGGCAGCGTCAGCAAGGGCGCGGGCGTCGGGCAAGCCCAATGCCTGAGCCTGCCTGCCCAGCGCCGTGCCGCTGGTTTCAAATTCCAGCGGCCCCAGTGCGCCGAGGGGCGGCACCTCAGCGCCCGCATGCCAAATCGCAGGCACGCTGACAAAACCCAATTCAGCATCCAAACCGTTGGCCGCCAGATGAAGCTGCCCGCCCAGAATCAGCCCCGCGCCGACGCCGGTGCTAACGGTGATGAACATAAATTCGCTGGCCCCACGCCCCGCGCCCGCCGCGTACTCGCCCCAAGCGGCGGCGCGGGCGTCGTTGAGCGCCGAGCAGGGCAAGCCGAGCGCCGAGGCGAAGGTGTCAGCCAGGGGGATGTCGGTCCAGCCGGGGAAGGTGTGGGCAGCGGTGGCGGTCACGCGCCCAGCCGCCACCGCGCCCGCACAGGCCACGCCCACGGCGGCAGCTCGCCCGGCCAGCGGCGCGGCCAGTTCGAGGGCCGCCGCCATCACCGCGTCCGGCGTGCTGGGCTTGGGGGTGCGGGCCTCGCGGCGCTCAGTGACGCGCTCGCCCACAATGAGGGCCGCCCGGAGCGACGTGCCGCCGATGTCAACGGCCAGAAGGGGCATGGAGTCAGAAGGCATGGCTCAATTTTAAGCGGAAGCGCCGGCCCCCAGAAGCTCTAGACTCAACTCCACAACCTTAACTTGATCGCAGGAGGCCCAATGGACTTACAACTCACAGGAAAAACGGCGCTCGTGACGGCGGCCAGCGCAGGTCTGGGGTACGCGACGGCGGCGGCGCTCTCGGCGGAGGGAGCGCGGGTGGCGATCTGCTCTCGTGATCTGGCCCGCGCTCAGGCAGCGGCCCAACAGATTCAAGACGCGAGCGGCAACGAAATGCTGGCTTTTGGGGCCGACGTTGCCAGCGAAACCGACTTGACCCAGCTCTTTGCCGAAATAGACGCGGCTTTTGGCAAGCTCGACATTCTGGTATGCAACGCGGGCGGGCCACCAGCGGGCAACTTCTCGGCACTCAGCGAGGCGCAGTGGGCAACAGGTTTTCAACTCACCCTGATGAGCGTGGTCAGAAGCGTGCGGCTGGCCTTGCCACTACTGAAAACGGCGGGCGGCGGGCGCGTCCTGACCATTCTCAGCAGCAGCGTCAAGAAACCGATTGACAACCTGACTTTATCGAACACCTTCCGGCCCGCCGTGCAGGGACTGTGTAAGAGTCTGTCGCTGGAACTGGCGGGCGATAACATTCAGGTGAACGGCTTAGCGCCGGGGCGCATTGAAACCGGGCGGATCAACGAGCTGGACGACGCGCTCGCCGCCAAGCAGGGCAAGAGCCGGGCTGAAGTTCGGGCCGCTTCCGAGACCCAGATTCCAATGAAGCGCCTCGGCCAGCCGGAAGAATTTGGGCGGGTGGCGGCCTTTTTGTGTTCGCCCGCCGCCAGCTACGTCAACGGCAGCGTGCTGCTGGTGGACGGCGGGGCCGTGACCAGTTTGTAGACACTGCTTTACGGACACTGACTTTACGAATACTGCCAAAGTTTGGGCCTGGGCCGCACGCCCGGATGTGACGCCCATGTCAGAAGCGGTGTGGTTTGCTGAAGGCATGCAAGCTGACCCCAAACACCTGACTGTTCACGCGGTTGGGCCGATTCGCGCCGCCGAGCAGGGCACCGAATACTTGGAATGTGAGACTTCACTCGGCACCATCGCCATCCTCGGCTCGGAGCGCAGCCGCTGGAATATCGGCGTGGTGGAAGCCGAAGAATTGCCGTTTGAAGCGGTCATGTTTTGCGTTCCTGCCCAGAGTGGAGCGCACGCGTACTGGGTACCGGAAGAAACCACCTTGTTTTTCCCGGCGATCTGAAGGCACTCAAAAGCGTTTTTTGACCCATGATCCGGTACACAGACTGAAGCGGGTGAGCTGAGGGCGCAGAACTCCCCTGCCCTGAGCTCACCCGCTCGGCTTTGCCTTTAGAATGAAGGGGACTTGTTTGCTCGCCTGCCCCTCCCCTACCCAACGACTAACCCGCACAGGCGGGCGTGTCTGTTTGGCAAACACGGCCCTTACTGCAATCTCGGGGGCCGTTTCGGGCTATTCAGTGGTGAGTTGACCCTGCCCCCTCCGCTTCCAGACCACCAAAGGAGTCCTGCCCATGCGCCCCCTCTCTGAACTCTTGCAAACCGACGACTTTACCCGCCGCCACATTGCCCCCAGCCCCGCCGAACAAACCGAGATGCTGCGTGAGCTGGGCGCTGACACTTTGGAAGCCTTCATCGCTTCGGTCGTGCCCGCCGCCATCGTGCGCCAGAACGAAATGCAGGTGGGTGGCCCAGTCACCGAGGCGCAGGCGATTGCCGACTTGAAGAAAGTGGCGAGCAAGAACAAGGTGTTCAGGAGCTACATCGGGATGGGGTACAGCGGCACGCACACGCCGCCTGTGGTGCTGCGTAACATCTTGGAGAATCCGGGCTGGTACACCGCCTACACGCCGTATCAGGCTGAGATCTCGCAGGGGCGGCTGGAAATGCTGCTCAACTTTCAGCAGATGGTGATGGACATGACCGGCATGGAAGTCGCCAACGCCAGTCTGCTGGACGAGGCCACCGCTGCCGCCGAAGCCATGACGCTTGCCAAGCGCACGGCCAAAGCCAAGGGCAACGTGTTCTTTGTGGCCGACGACGTGCATCCGCAGACGCTGGACGTGATTCGCACGCGGGCCGAGTACTTCGGCTATGACGTGGTGGTAGGCGCAGCGGACACCGAAATGCCAGAAGGCACTTTTGCGGCCCTGATTCAGACCCCCGGCACTCACGGGGACTTGCACGACATCACCCCGATTGCCGAGAAGTTGCACGCTTCGCAAGCGGCGCTGATCGTTGCCACCGATCTGCTGGCCTGCGCCTTGGTGACCCCGCCCGGTGAGCAGGGGGCCGATATTGTCATCGGCAACTCGCAGCGCTTTGGCGTGCCGATGGGCTTCGGCGGGCCGCACGCGGCGTTTCTGGCTTGCCGCAGCAGCTATCAGCGCTCGATGCCGGGGCGGGTGATTGGCGTCAGCAAGGACAGCAAGGGCAAAACTGCGCTGCGAATGGCGATGCAGACCCGCGAGCAGCACATCCGGCGCGAGAAGGCCACCAGCAATATCTGTACGGCTCAGGCGCTACTGGCGAACATGGCCGCCGCCTACGCAGTGTGGCACGGGCCGGAAGGCATTAAGACGATTGCCGAGCGGGTGCATCTGCTGACGGGCATGCTGGCGAAGGCCTTGACCAATGCCGGATTGAAGCCGAGCGAGAGCTTCTTTGACACGCTGAGCTTCGAGGGCGATCAGGACGCTATTCGGACACGGGCAGAGGCGAAAGAAATCAACTTCCGGTACAGCGGCGGCAAGATCGGCGTCAATCTGGATGAAACCGTCACCGTTCACGACCTCGCGGATATCATCGAGGTCATCACCGGGCAGGCGGCAGATATGGCGGTGATGGAAGCAGGCGCAACCGAGGGCATTCCGTCCAGCCTCCAGCGCTCCACGCCGTTCCTGACGCACCCCACCTTCAGCGCCCACCACTCCGAGCACGGCATGTTGCGTTACCTGAAGCTGCTGGAGAACAAGGATTACAGCCTGACGCACGGCATGATTCCGCTGGGAAGCTGCACCATGAAGCTGAACGCCACCACCGAGATGCTGCCGGTGACGTGGCCGGAACTGGGAGCCATTCACCCGTTTGCGCCCACCGACCAGACGCAGGGGTACGCCGAGCTGCTGGCCGAGCTGGAACGCTGGCTGGCCGACATCACCGGGTACGACGCCGTGAGTTTGCAGCCCAACAGCGGGGCGCAGGGCGAGTACGCGGGCCTCTTGACCATTCGCAAGTACCACCAGAGCCGGGGCGACTCACACCGCACCATCTGTCTGATTCCGGCCAGCGCCCACGGTACCAACCCTGCCAGCGCGGCCATGATGGGCATGACGGTGGTGGTGGTCAAGACCGACGCGGACGGCAACATCGACTTTGCCGATTTGACCGCCAAGGCCGAGCAGCACAGCGACAACCTAGGCGCACTGATGATTACCTATCCCAGCACGCACGGGGTGTTCGAGGAGAACGTGCGCGAGGTCTGCGAGCTGATTCACCAGCACGGCGGGCAGGTCTACCTCGACGGGGCCAACATGAACGCGCAGGTCGGGTTGACCAGCCCCGGCTTCATCGGCTCGGACGTGTCGCACCTGAACCTCCACAAGACCTTTGCCATTCCGCACGGCGGCGGCGGGCCGGGCATGGGGCCGATCGGGGTCAAGGCGCACCTGACGCCGTTCTTGCCGAACCACAGCATTCGCCCCACGTCTGAAAGCCACACCGGAGCCGTCAGCGCCGCGCCGTATGGCAGCGCCAGCATCCTGCCGATTTCGTACCTGTACATCCGGCTGCTGGGGGCGGCGGGCCTGAAGCGCTCCAGCGAGGTCGCCATTCTGAACGCCAACTACATTGCCCACAAGCTGCGCGGGGCGTATCCGGTGCTGTACGCCGGAGCAGGCGGGCGGGTGGCGCACGAGTGCATCATCGACATCCGGCCCTTGAAAACGGCCAGCGGCATTACCGAGGAAGACATCGCCAAGCGGCTGATGGACTACGGCTTTCACGCGCCCACCATGAGTTTTCCGGTGGCGGGCACGCTGATGATCGAACCCACCGAGAGCGAGCCGAAAGCCGAGCTTGACCGCTTTGTGGAGGCCATGCTGGGCATTCGCCGTGAGATTCAGGAAGTGGAAGACGGCCTGATTGCCGCCGAGGACAGCCCGCTGCGGCACGCGCCGCACACGCAGGACGACCTGATCGCCGCAGAGTGGAACCGGGCCTACAGCCGCGAGGTGGCGGCCTTTCCCGCGCCCGCGCAGAAGCACTGGAAATACTGGCCGAGCGTGAACCGCGTGGACAATGTGTACGGGGACAGGAATTTCGTGTGTAGCTGCCCGCCGATGGAGGAGTGGGTAGGAGCTTAGATTTATAATGAGTTGAACAAAATATGTTAAAAGTCAGTGCCAAGGAAACTCATTAGCAAATGCCGTGAAATTTAAACACTTTACCCCGAATTCATCACAAGCGTCTGGAACTTTACATCTATCGCTCTGTTGTTTTCGGGGTTTTTCATCTGAAACGGCCACTCCGTCCTTTATCAAAGCTGCTGCGATAATGAAAGGGTCTGCGTGATTGCGCTCTGATTCAGGATCAACCAAAGACGGACATCTAGCCATTATCTCTTGAGCACATACAAATATCTCATTAGACATCGGTATTACAAGGCCCATTTGTGTCTTGACCCATTCTTTTGCAGGACTGTTGTGTTTATCCAATTCCATCTGAACGGTAGAGTCTGTTATCATACTACCAGATTTGATAGCGCCATCTATTGCAGACCAAATATGATCGTAAAGTTTTATCTCACGTGGATTCCAACTGTATAGGCGGATGAATATATTAGTATCAATGACATAAGTGGTCACTCAGTATCCATCCATTTTGTGTGTGATGCATTTTTTATATCGGAGTAATGGTTTATATTAGTATTTAAGTAGTCGCCAATATCGCTTGCGCTTATCAGACCACGATCCAGTGACTCAACCACAGCTCCAGAAAATAATTTGCCATTGTCCCTTACAATCAAACGGTAATGAGGAACAATCGCCTTTTTCGACTTATTAGCCTCGGCTGTTTGGCGATAACCGTTTCTAATATCAGATAATATGGCAAAGAAAGTGTTTTCTCTTATCTTTCCCATATCGAACATCTTCCTTAAAATAACCTCCGAGCTAACACAGTACTGAGATGCGATAGCGCTAATATGACTGTTATCGTAGGTTTGATTGCCTTCTAAAAAACGGTTAGCCAGGTCATCACTGGGCACAAGAATCTCACTAGCGACCTTATTGCAGAAATTTTCTATATCCGAGTGGTCACTGTCTGTTAAAAATCCTTCGTCGAAAAAATCTGAAGACACTCCCCCTTTCCTCAGAACTAGGTGAACGAACTCATGCATTAGCGTAAAAACTTTGGAGTTGGGAGTGTATTTTCCGTTCAAAAGTATAAATGGAAGAAAATCTTCACTTACGCATAAACCGATCATTTCTTCCTTATCTACTTTGCTCGTCTGAAAAACAAGTATGTCCTTCTTTTCAAAAACCCCTATCCAATTATTTAAGGCTGTGTACTTTCCGGCCCAAGCTAGTTGGGTTTCTATATCGACGCCAAGCCAGCCCCTTACCTTTGCTGCCGACTCTGAAATATCGGCGTCAAGGGTAAAGAATAGGTTGAGGCTACGGACTTCTCTATTCAGGAGTTGAAATAGTTCAAGCGTATCTCGTCTTCTTTTTTTAGCTCTGCGTATTTCAATCAGAAGCTTACCAGAATAATCTTCTTTTCTTTTGTTATTGACGCTTCTAAAATCCGACAAGGGCGGATCAGAAGCAGGAGGCACAGGAAGTAGAAAAGCTGCCAATGATCTTTTATATGCACCCGCCGCAGTCCTAAGTTGGGGGAAGGTGAGATATCTCTGACCACGTTCGCAATCTTCCAACTTCTCAGTGTTGATCCCTATTTTTCTTGCTGCTTCATCGAGACTTAATCCAGCAGTTTCCCGCGCCCAAGTTAATAGCGCAGGATTTAGTTTTGCCTCTACAGACTTGCTCATCACAAGATTCTCCGACGGTACCCACAATAAATATGACACAGGGGCTTACCTGTGACTACGTTTGGTCAACGATCAGCCCCATCCTCCGCTTTTGCTCGGTGATGGGCGCGGGGCGGGGGGCTAGGGGCTAGGGTGTGGGATAAACTCCTGCCATGACGCAACTTCCAGACGACTTTCGGGAATTTCTGGAGGCACTTAACGCCCATCAGGTACGGTATCTGGTCGCTGGCGCTTTTGCGCTGGCGGTTCACGGCCACCCGCGCTACACCAAAGACCTTGATATCTGGGTGGAGGTCAGCGATGACAACGCCACCAGAATTCTCGCGGCCTTGGAAGAGTTTGGATTTGGAAGCCTCGGGCTGAGTCAGGCCGACTTTCTGACTGAAAATACGGTGCTACAACTTGGGTACGAACCGACCCGAATTGACCTTCTGACCAGCCTCGACGGCGTTTCCTTCAGCGAAGCCTACCCACGCCGGGTTATGGCCTTCCTGTCCGGTACGCAAGCGCCCGTGCTGGACGTAGAAACATTCAAGGCAAACAAACGGGCCACTGGCCGCGCCCGTGACCTCGCCGACATCGAAGCACTGGAGTAAGCACATGACTGAGCGCGTTCGTACCATTAAAAAATTCCGGTTGGGCGAGGAACCCAAGGAAAGCGTCCACTGGCTGACCCGCCCCATCCATGAACGGATTGCCGAGGTGTTCCGACTGCGGGCCCTGTGGCCGGGCACCGATCAGCCGATGCGCCGAGACGTGGTGCGAATAATCAAACTGGGTGAGAAGTAGACGCCCGCGCCATATACAGCCCCTGTCTCTATTCCGGCTGGGTAACTTCTGACACCCGTACCAGTCGGCCATTCGTCGCCAATTCGCCATAATGAATTGACCTCAGCAGTTCTAGTGCCTCCAACCGCTCGGCGAGCGGGTCAACCAGTACTCCAGGTCGCCGCTCTGCGTTTCAAACGTGGCATCTTCCAGAATGGCGCGGTTCATGCGGGCGTCTCGCATTATCCGTCAGAGCAGGCGGTCCTCGGGGCTGGGTTCTACTTTGGGGGCTTTGGCGAGAACAGCGAGGAAGGCTTCACGGTTGCCTTTCGCGGCCCGCTCCAGCAAGTAGTCCTCAGTTTTGAGGGCCGTGACTTTCTCTGCTACTGCCAAAGTCACCAGCTGATTGATGCTCACGCCTTCCTGCTGGGCCAAGAGCTTGAGCTGGAGATGGAGCGAATCAGGGAGCCGGACACTGAGAGCCGTCATGTTGAACCTCCAAGCAAAGCGAGAAATTGAGCGGGCGTAATCACCTGAACGCCGAAGCGCTCGCTGCCGCGAAAATCGCGGAGATTGAAATCGCGGAGATTGAAAGTGATGATGTATTCGCAGGCGGCGTTCGCGGCAAGTTCAAGCACCATGTCATCTTTTGCATCACGCACTTGTGGACGCCACAGGAAATGAATGCGTTGAGAGGTTGCAGCGGCGCACAAGTAATTGAGCAGTGTTTCTACGTCCTCCACGGTGTAACCGATTTGGAGTGCCTCCCGCTTGAGGACACTCTCGTATTCCAACACCAACGGTACAGAGAGCATCATCTCAAATTGTCCAGTTCCTACTTGTTGAAGAAGCGCGTTAGATGCCCCAGACTCTGATCTGAGCGCCGAGTAAATAACGTTGGTGTCTATAACGACGCGCATACAAATATGGTATCACAGGTGTATCCACTTTCAGAACTTGCCCCGACCTCCGTTTTGGCTCGGTGGTGGGCGCGGGGCAGTTTTCAGAAGCCGATTCCCTTACGAGAACGAAAGCCATCCGTTCGCCAAATTTTTTGCGGCTCCCCTTTGCGGCCCGTGCCTGCAAATAAGCTGAACCCCCTACTGCTCCACAAAAAATGCAAGCAGCCCGAGCGCCGCCGCTTCCAGCTCGGTCAGCACCGTCAATTCCTGCACCGGCTCCTCTAAACGCCGCGCGGTCATCGTGCACGACTTGCCCTGTGCCAATCCAACCTTAACCTTTCTTGTTTTGCCTGCGCTGCCCGAAGCGTTAGGCTCATGACACCTTCCCGCGCCCGGCGGGTCAACTCACGCTCCGCTGACTTGTTTGTTTTCTAATATCAGTTCGGCACGGCCCGTTCAGACTCCTTCACCAACAGCCTCATTCTCAAGCAGTCCAAAGCGGTGAATCCAAACCATGAATAAGCAAACCCCCAAACCAGCGCCGAGTGGGGAGCATTCGGCCCCGGAACCCAAAACCGCAGACCTCAAGGTGGCAGACCCCAAGAAGGTGGCGACCCCCAAAACCGCTGTCCCGAAGAGTAAAGGGACAGGCAAAACGCCGCCCAGCAGCGTGGGCATTGAGACCCAGAGCACCAGCGCGGTGGGTGACAGCACGTACCTCAACCGCGAACTCTCATGGCTGGCCTTTAACGAGCGGGTTCTGTTTGAAGCGCAAAACGAGAGCAATCCCCTGCTGGAGCGCCTAACCTACGCCGCCATCTGCGGCAGCAACCTCGACGAGTTTTTTATGGTGCGGGTGGCGGGCGTCCACCGCCAGATCGCCGCCAACGTGACCACCAAGAGTCTCGACGGCCTGCTGCCCAAGGAAGTGCTGAACTTGGTGCGCTCCCGCACCCACGTGATGTTGCAAGGCATCGAAAAAGTCACCCGCAGCATTTTCAAGGCGCTGCAAGAGCGGGGCGTAGAAATTGGGCGGGTCAAGGATTTGGGCAAGCGGGCGCGGGCCACGTTGCGCGAGCAGTACCTCTCGCAGATTCAGCCGGTGCTGACGCCGCTGATCGTCGACCCCAGCCACCCATTTCCGTATATCAGCAACCTCAGCCTCAATTTGGCGGTGCTGATCGACGCCGGAGCGGGCGAAGACCCGGAGTTTGCCCGCGTCAAGGTGCCGGTGGGCGTGCTGCCGCGCATCGTCAAATGCGGCGGTCAGTTGCTGCTCCTCGAAGACGTGATCGCCGAGCATCTCAGCGAGCTGTTTCGGGGCCGCATGGTGCTGCGCTCGCACGTGTTCCGCGTGACCCGCAACACCGATTACGAGTTTGACGAAGAAGAAGCCGAAGACCTGCTCGCCACCATCGAGGACGGCCTGCGGCGGCGGCGCTTCGGCTCGGCGGTGCGGCTGGAAGTCACCCGTGACATGCCTGTTCCGATGCTCGAATTTCTCAGAAGCCGCCTCAAGCTCGCTGACGAAGACATTTTTGAATTGCAAGGCCCACTCGGCACCGCCAACCTGATGGGCCTTCCCGTCGAGCGCCCCGATTTGCAGTTCCCGACCTTCTCGCCCCGCGTACCCGACCTCGGCGGGGAGGACGACGAGGGCATCTTTCACACCCTGAGCGGCGGCGACGTGCTGCTCCACCACCCCTACGACTCGTTTACCAATGTGCTGGCCTTCGTGCAGGCGGCGGCCAACGACCCCGACGTGCTGGCGATCAAGCAGACCCTGTACCGCACCGGAGACGACCCGCGCCTGATCGGAGCGCTCAGGACCGCCGCCGAGAACGGCAAGCAGGTGGTGGCCCTGATCGAACTCAAGGCCCGCTTCGACGAGCAGCGCAACATCTCCTCGGCGCGGCAGCTTGAGCGGGTCGGGGCGCACGTGGTCTACGGCGTCAGCGGCCTCAAGACGCACGGCAAGGTCACTTTGGTGGTGCGGCGCGAGGGCGAGAAGCTCAAGCGCTACGTGCATATCGGCACCGGCAATTACAACCCCAAGACCGCCCGCATCTACACCGACCTCTCGCTGCTGTCGGCCCGCGATGAGCTTGGAGAAGACGTGGCGGCGCTGTTTAACCACCTGACCGGTTACGCCGAGGCCGATTACAACTACCTCTTGGTGGCCCCCGATACCGCCCGCAGTGGATTCCTGAAACTGCTGGAGCGGGAAGCCGCTAACGTCGCGGCGGGCAAACCCGGCTGGGCGCGGCTCAAGTTCAACCAGCTCACCGACCCGCAGATGATCGAGGCGCTCTATAAAGCCTCGCAGGCAGGCGTCAAGGTGCAACTGATGGTGCGCGGCGTGTGCTGCCTGCGCCCCGGTGTGGCGGGCTTTTCCGAGAACATCGAGGTTCGCAGCTTGATCGGGCGCTTTCTGGAACACGCCCGCATCTACGCTTTTGCCGGAGACGCCAGCGAGCATAAATCCCACACCAAAGCCAGCAAAGACCGCGCCCCCGACGTGTATTTTGGTTCCGCCGACTGGATGAGCCGCAACCTCGACAGGCGGGTGGAAGTGATTGCCCCACTGTTTGACGAGAAGCAGAAAGTCAAGCTGCTGAGCTTGCTCGACACCGAGTGGGCCGACACACGCGGCGCGTGGGTGCTGGCGGCCAGCGGCGAATACCTCAAGCTCAGCGGTGACAGCAGCGCTCAAGCCGCCTTCATGGGCGCGGAAGAATTGCCGACGGCCCGGACTTTGGGGTAGAACCTCCCAACTCAGACGCTGCTGGCCCGCCCCTTATTCTGGCGGGCCAGCGTACTTTGGCCCTACGTACGGCCCGCTGCCTCTTAGCCCTTCACCCATCTGCCGCATCGCCTGATTCAGCCGCGCTTGCCGCACACTCAGCCACACCCCGACGCCGATAAATCTGCCCAATAACAGGAGTCCCATACAGCTGAGTATGCGTCCCAACTGACACAGGTTCCCAACGTTCCTTGCCGCACGGCCAGCACTTTGGCCCGCCGTTATACTGCTGAACATGACTTCTGCGCGTACCTCAACTCTGACCACTGCCCAAATCCGCGAGAAATTTCTGCACTTTTTTGAATCCAAAGAGCATTTGCGCTTGCCTTCGCACTCCAGCATCGCCCCCGACCCGACCACGCTGTTTACGGTGGCGGGGATGCAGCCGTTTAAGCCGCAGTTCATGGGCGCTGCCGCCAAGTTTGAAGAGGGCGCGAGCAAGCGCGTGACCACCGCCCAGAAGTGCATCCGGGTGGGCGACATCGAGAACGTGGGCCGCACCCGCCGCCACCTGAGCCTGTTTGAGATGATGGGCAACTTTTCGTTTGGCGATTACTTCAAGCGCGAGGCGATTGCCTGGGCCTGGGAATTTCTGACCGGGCCGCAGTGGATGAACATGAGCGCCGAGCAGATGTACGTGACCATCTACGAGGACGACGATGAGGCATTCGGCTACTGGACGCAGGACATCGGCCTGAACCCCAGCCACATTCACCGCTTTGGCGCGGACGAGAACTTCTGGCCCGCCGACGCGCCCGCCAAAGGGCCGAATGGGCCGTGCGGGCCGTGCAGCGAGATTTTTTATGACCGTGGCCCCAAATACGGCGACGATTCGTGGGCCGATTACCACCAGACCCGCGAGAGCGCCCGCTTTCTGGAAGTCTGGAATCTGGTGTTTCCGCAATATGACCGCCAGGAACCGCAGGCGGACGGCACGCCAACTTTGAAAGATTTGCCGTTCAAGAACATCGACACCGGCATGGGCTTGGAGCGCGTCGCCAGCGTGGTGCAGGATGTTCCCGACTTTTACAGCAACGATGTATTTTTGCCGCTGATCGAGAAGATTGCCGAGCTGTCGGAGAGGCCTTATGAGGGCGAGCAGAGCGTGTCGCACCGGGTGGTGGCCGAACACGCCCGCGCCGTGAGCATGACGGTGGCCGACGGCGTGGCGCTGAGCAACACCGGACGCGGCTACGTGATCCGCAAGATTTTGCGCCGCGCTTCTCGGCACGCCTACCTGCTGGGCCTGCGCGAGCCGAGCATCTACAAACTGGTGCCGCTAGTCGTGCAGAGCATGGGCGAGGCGTATCCAGAATTGAAGGAAAACCAGAGCCGGATTGAAGCGGCACTGAAAGGCGAGGAAGAACGGTTTTTGCGGACGTTGGAGAGCGGTATTCAGCGGTTGGATGCCTTGCTGAATCAGCAGGAAAAAGGCAGCGTATTGAGTGGTCAAGACGCCTTTACCCTCTACGGAACCTACGGCTTCCCCATTGACCTGACCCGCGAGATTGCCGAGGAGTACGGCGTCAGCATTGACGAGGCGGGCTTTGACAAAGCGCTGGCCGAAGATCAGGAACTGGCACGGGCGGGCAGCAAGTACGGCAAGTCCGAACTCTTCGGCGGCGCAGACGAAACGCTCGCGGACGTACCGCCCACCGAGTTTGTCGGCTACGGGCAGCTTGAAGCGTCGGGATTGGTGCAGGCCATCCTCAGCGGCGGTGAGAGCTTGCCTCACCTTCCGGCGGGCAGCGAGGCACAGGTGGTGCTGCACCGCACGCCCCTGTATGCCGAGGGTGGTGGCGAGGTGGGTGACACCGGACGGCTGGAATGGGACGGCGGCGAAGCGCAAGTCTTAGACACCCACAAGACCGCGCAGGGCGTCTTCCTCCACCGCGTTCTGGTGCAAAGCGGCGAACTGGTGGTGGGCCAGAAGGTGCAGGCCAGCGTCAACCCCGAGCGCCAAGCAACTGAGCGCCACCACACCGCCACCCACCTGCTCCACGCGGCCCTGCGGGCGATACTGGGGAGCGGCGTGCAGCAAAAAGGCTCGCTGGTGGCCCCCGAACGCCTGCGCTTTGACTTCTCGCACGGCGCGGCCCTCAGCGCCGACGAACTCAGTCAGGTGGAGCAACTGGTCAACCGCTGGATCACCGCCAACTTCGCCGTGACCTGGCAGCAGTTGCCGATTGCCCAGGCGCGGGCAGCGGGGGCGATGGCCCTCTTCGGCGAAAAATACGGTGACGTGGTCAGAATGGTGACGGTGGAAGGCGGCGTGCCTTACGGCAGTGCAACCGTGACCAGCTTAGAACTCTGCGGCGGCGCACACGTGGAGCGGACTGGCGATATCGGCGCGTTCGTGATCGTGGGTGACGAAAACGTGGCGGCGGGCGTGCGGCGCATCGAGGCCCTCACCGGAGACGTGGCGGCCCGCTGGGTGCGCGAGCGCCTCACCTCTGCGGGCAAAGCGGCCAGCAACCTGAATACCAGCCCTGAGCAGTTGCCGGAGCGGGTGGCGCAGCTTCAGGCTCAACTCAAAGCGGCTCAGCAGGAAACCGTGCAGGTGCGCCGCCAGCTTACTCAGGCCCAGATGGGTGGGGCGGGCGAAGGCGGTACGCAAACCCGCGAGCTGGGCGGCTTCAAGGTGGCAACGGCGCGTCTCAGCGGCATTGAAGCGGGCGAGCTACGCGGCGCGGCAGACAACCTGCTCGACAAGAGCGGCGCGGATATGGCGATTGTGGTGGGCGACAAGGGCTTAGTGGTCAAGGCTACCAAGGACGCCGTGACGCGTGGCGCACACGCGGGCCAGCTCATCGGCAAGCTGGCGGCGGCAGGCGGCGGCAAGGGCGGCGGGCGTCCTGATATGGCACAGGCGGGCGTGCAAGACCCGGAAGCGGCACTGGGAGCGCTAGAAACAGCGTTTTAAGAGAGTCCAAACCGAAAAGAACTCCGGCCACCCTGCGCCGGAGTTCTTTTATTTGGAGGGTTTGGCAGTCGCTCAGGCGCTTTGCAGCCGCAGCCGCGTGGGGCAGGGCTGGGCCTTCGCCACAGCCAGCTCGGTGACGCACAACTCGGCCCAGTCGCTTTCCGCCGCGTTCAGGTTGCCGCGCCGCTCAAGCAAATACTCCTGCACGCGGGCCATGCTGAGGGTCTGTTCGGGGATGCGCTGGGCAAGCGCACCAGCGCGGGCTTCTGGCAGTTCGGGAAAGAAACGGCGCAGCATTCCGGCAATTTGGGCGGTACTGGCGTTGCTGATCTGAATGTGGCGATCAGCCCGGCCCGGACGGATCAGCGCTGGATCGAGGTCGCCGAGGTGGTTGGTGGTCATGAAGGTCAGGCGGCCCTCACCCGCAGCCACGCCGTCCAGCGCGTTGAGCAAGCCGTTGAAGCTCAGCTTGACGCTGGGGCTGCGCGGTTCGCGGCCCTTGAACACGGCGTCGATGTCTTCCAAGAGCAGCAGGGCGCGGTTCGGCAAGCTGGAGAGCAGGGCGCTGAGCCGGTCATCCGAGAGGTCGGGCGTAGCCAGATTCAGCACGCAAATGTTCAGTCCCGCTGCGCCTGCCAGAGCCGCCACCAAGCTGCTTTTGCCGTTGCCGGGAGGGCCGTGCAGCAAGTAGCCTCGGCGGTAAGGAATGCCCATCTCGGCGTACCAGGCCTGATCGGTGCCAAATTCCAGCACGTCGGCCAGCACGTTTTCGAGCAGATCCGCCGCGTAGACCAAGCTGCTCAGGGGCCGAACCTTGCGGCGCTCGGCCACCTGCCAGTCGTTGTACTGGGGAATATGAATCTCCAGTTTGCCGCTGTTGGCTCCAGCAGTGGCCGTGTACGCCTCGCGCAGCAGCTCCGGCAAAATGTGGCGGGAAGCCGCGAATAGCCGCAGGGTCAGCGTCTGGGTGTAGCCGAGCAGCCGCTGATCCTGACCGCTCTGTTTTTCGCGGCTGGGACGGGCCAGCAGCCAGTGGCCCCGGTAGCGCAGCAATGTCTGGCCGCTGAGCGGAATCAGGCGCACGGTGATGTCGTCGCCGTCAGCGTCGGTGCCCACCGGCAGATTGTGGCCGCCGAGTTGCTCGTTATAGCGCGTGACAATCCCGAGGTGCCGCAGCCGCTTACCCTGCGGCTGGGCCGCCAGCCAGGCGGTCAGCCAGGTGTAGGCCACGTCGTCGCCCTGCACTTCGATGGTGAGGGTCAGGCGGTTCTTGAGGCGCTGAATGATCTCGCTGGGCAAGTTGCGCAGGTAAGCGGCCACCGCGCCCAGAATGCCGAGCATCAAACCCCCCTGAGCGAAGGCGTTACCGCTGAAGGTCGTGGAAATCAGGTGAATAAAATCTTGAAAAAAAGTATGCAACATAGCAAGGGGGCGCTGCCAGTGCAGAGGCAGGCATTCTGAGGGGAAGCAAAAGTTGAACAGCGGGGAGGCCGGAAGCCAGTCGCGCCGCAGTAGCTTGACCCTTCAACTTTAGCGGCAGCCTCACGCTTACGCCTGTGCCAAATGGAGGCGCAGAGCTAGGCCAACTGGCTCAGCTCTGCGCCTCCGCTTTCCAGGCCATCCACAACTGGGCAGGCTGCGGCACGAAGCCAACAACGTCGTTGATGGCGATCATAGGGGCATTGGTGGCATCGTTGCCGGTCTTGACGTGCAGATAGCCGCGCCGCTTGGCTTCGCTGAGCGCCAGCAATTTGAGTGCCAAAGCCAACCCCTGACGGCGGTGAGCGCGGGCCGTAGCGGTGAAGCCAGTCATCAGGGTGTCTGGCTGGGCGCTCACTGGATTGAGTTGCGACAGGCCCACGATTTCGCCTTCCCTGACTGCCACAAACCACAGCGAGAAATCAAGGTTGGGATTGGCGTGAATAGGTGTCCAGTAGCGCTCAAAGCTGGGGAAGGTAAACACTTCGTCCGGCGGATGCGGCTCGTCTTGGCTGGCCGATTCATCGAAGGTGTAGAGCTGCCGCTCTTTATCGGGGGCAGCGTACTCGGCAAAGGTCAGTAGCTGGTAGCCGCCCGCTTTTGCCCGCGCTAGGGCCGAATCGAGGCCGCTCAGATTGGCGTCGGCCAGGTTGAGCGCCGACTCGCGTTCACGCTGCTCCTCCACAAAACCGCGCTCAATCAGAAATCTGAGTGACCGCGACGCGTCCTCACGCACCGAGCTAAACAGCTTGATGGCGCTCAGGCTGCGCAATTCTTCTTCCAACCGTTCCCAAATGTGCTTGCCGATGCCCTGCCCTTGCCATTCAGGCTTTACCTGCACGTTCACCGCAAACTTCTGCGGGTGAAACATCCACTCCTGCTGGGTATACACGCCAAGCCCAACCGCTTGCCCACCGACTTCAGCAACGTAACGCCGCAACACCAAATCCGCTCGGCGGTTGGCGTTCTGGCGCTGCACGTCGGCCAGTGTAGTTGGCTCATCGGGGTGAAGGCGGTTGTGAAGCGCCACCCGGAACGGCAGATCGTCCGGCGTAGCTGGCCGCAAGGTGAGTTGAATCATGCTTGAGGGTCTAGCGTAAAGCTATGGGGCGGCGCATCGGCACACTGGCTTAGGACTGGCGACCCGCTTGTCCATCAAACCTCTCCCCCACCTTCAAGCTGCTGCCGCGTTGCCAATCGGCGGCAGACATGGCTTTTTTGCCTTCCGGCTGCACCGTTCGGATGAGCAGTGCGCCCTCACCGCAGGCCACCCGCAGTCCCTCGGCGCTGACTTCGAGCAGTTCGGCAGGCTGGCCCGCGCCTTCAGTGGGCCGTATATCAAGCAGCTTGAGCCGTTTTCCGCCCACGAAAGCGCTGGTTTGCGGCCAAGCATACACGCCCCGGTAGCGGTCATAGATGGCCTGTGCCGAGTCCGCCCAGCGCACGTCCCCGTCCGACTTGTCCAGCATGGCGGCGTGGGTGGCCTGAGCGCCGTTTTGGGCAGTGGGCGTCAGGGTATCCAACGTGTCCAGCGCCTGCACGATCAAGCGGGCAGCTTGGGTTTGCAGCGCCGCCGAGAGGCTCAAGCTCGTCCAGTCCGGCGCAATCGGCAGCGCTTCTTGAAGCAAAATCGGCCCGGTGTCCATGCCTACATCGGTCTGCATGATGGTGGTTCCGGTGGTGTCCAGGCCGGAAATCAGCGCCCACTGAATCGGGGCCGCGCCGCGCAACTGGGGCAGCACACTGGTGTGGGTATTCAGGAAACCGTATTTCGGAACTTCCAAGAGGGCGGCGGGCAAAATCTTGCCATACGCACAGGTCACGGCCACTTCCGCGCCGCTGCCGCGCAACACCGCTTCAAAGTCGGTGTTCTTCTTGAGACGAGTCGGCTGCGCGAGTGGCAAGCCGAGTTCGGCGGCGCGGGCGGCAATCGGCGGCGGCGTCAGCTTCAGGCCGCGCCCAACGGGCTTGTCTGGCTGGGCCACCACCAAGACCACCTCGTGCGCGGCCAGAATAGCGTCCAGCACCGGCAGCGCAAATGCAGGCGAGCCAAAAAACGCCACCTTACGGCGCTGGCTCAACCTTCCAACTCTTTGAGGTTGGCTTTGGCCTGGCGCTGGAGTGCGCTCAGTTCCCGGCGGTACTCGTCGGTCACGCTGGCAGGCAAATGATCCAAGAACAGCACGCCGCTGAGGTGATCCATTTCATGCTGAAAGACGCGGGCCAGATAGTCCTCGGCCTCGACGCTCTGAGGGTGGCCGTCCAGATCAAAGTAATCGATCCGCACGGCACGGTTTCGCTTGACGCCTTCTTCGTAGATGTTGGGAATGCTCAGGCAGCCTTCGGTGAGATCCGCATCTTTTTTCTTGTTGAGTACCGTCATCACCGGATTGACGAACACGAAGTCGCGCAGCACCTTGCTTCTGAGGGGCCGGTCTTGGCCTTCGTTTTCTTCTTCGTCGTCTTCGTATTCCACCGCCACGAAGAGGCGCTGCGACAAGCCGACTTGCGGCGCGGCAATCCCGACCCCCCGCGCTTCAAACATGGTTTCGAGTAAGCTGCGGGCAACTTGTTTGAGGCTGGCGGCGGCGTAACCCGGCACGTTTATGGGCGCGGCAAAATCGCTGACGGCATTGGCTTTGCGGCGCAGCACCGGATCGCCGTAGAGACGTATCGGATAGGCGCTGGGCTGGGGGCGCAGCACTTTGGGTTTGAGCGCAGGGGGTTTGAGGACAGGATTAGGCACAGTGCCGCTTATTTTACGGCATTCGGGCCAGGCTGCAGGAACACGCCTCACCAAGTGGAGTGCCCAGCCCCGAGCCTGGGTGCCTGAGTTTGGGTATTGGGTTCGGGTATGTTCGGGTATCCACTCTTGAATATCTATCCAGCCGCTCACCCTCCATCAGCTCCTCACTGCTAGCCTGCATTTATGAAACGCCCCGCCGTGTTGCTGCTGGCCCTCCTGCTCGGCAGCAGCCAAGCCGCCACCTTTAAGAGCAAAGCCTACCCCTACACCCTCAGCGTGCCCGACGACTGGCAAAGCAAAAAAGTCGCGGGCGTAGACGTGGCCCTCGCCGCGCCGAGCAGCGGCGGCAGCGTGCCTGCCAGCTTCAATGTCACCGTAACCAAATCGGCCACCTCACTCAAAGTGACGCTGGCCGACGTGCGGGCCTTGGCGCTCCAGCAAGCCGGCGAAGCAGTCAAAGACCTTCAAATGCTCAGCGACGCCGACGTCAAAGTCAGCGGCCTACCGGGCCACCTGCTCAACTACGTCGGCAGCCAGCAAAACGTGCCGATGCACTGGGTTCAGGTGTTTACCATCAAAAACAACCTGACCTATATTCTGACGTTCGCCGCGCCGCAGGCCAACTTCGACGCCGACAAATTGATTGCTAACGCCATGCTCAACAGCTTCAAGATCAACTGAAGGCTGGGCGCGTGAGGAGGCCAGTTCGCTGAGCGCAGCAGGCCCAACGCGCCGAGCGTTCAGAAGGCTTTAGGTGTGTCTCACGCTGGCCAAGCGTCGGCGTCTTACCGTTGAAAAGGAAGAACCCATACCATTTTCTGCCGCCCGCTTCTCGGCGTGGTTCAGGCAGTCAGGGGAAGTGGGTAAGGAGGCACCATCATGGCTTTTGATCTCAACAGCTTGACCAATCTGTTCGGCGGCACCCAAGACCCCCAGGCCCAGCAAATGCACCAGCGCATGTCGCAGGCGGCCGATCCCCGCGACACCAACGGCGACGGCGTCGTTAGCCCCGAAGAAGCCGCCGCTTACGTCCACAGCTACTTGCAGCAGGCCAGCCCCGAAGAGCGCAGCCAGGTGCTGGGCGGCTACTTTCAGAACATGCCGCAGGAGCAGCGCCAGCAGATCGGCAATGCCATCGTCCAAGACCCCAACAACCCTGTGCAGAGCGTCAATGCCAACGATCCGGCTGAACTTGCCAACGCCTACAGCCAAGCCGCGCAGGCTCCGGTACAAAATGGCAAAAGCCCCTTGGAGTCGGCGTTCGGACAAGGCGGAATGCTCAGCAGCCCCCTCGTCAAAGCCGGATTGGTGGGCTTGGCCGGCGTGATCGGCAGCCAACTCCTGCGCGGCAACCGCTAAAACCCAATTGACCTTGAGTCTTGCTTAAGTACGTCAATGTTTAGCTTTAGATAAATAGAGCGGAGTGGGCAGAGGCCGGTAGGTGCCGCTCTGCCCAAGACGCGGAATCCCGAAACGGTAATCTAGCCGTACTGAGCTACGGCCTAAACTGCACCCAAGTGGTTTAGACTGGGGCTGTGCCGCTTGCTTACCTGACCCGCATTGCCCAAACGCCCGCGCCCACCTTTCACGAGGAGGAGCGGGCGCAGCTTATTGAAACGCTGTGGCGAGAACTCGGCTACCGCCCCGAGCGTGACGCGGTGGGCAACGTTTTGGTCAAGCTGGGGCCGAGCGTCAGTTTGTCGAGCGCCGCTTCGCCGCACAGCAAAGCCCTGCTGCTGGCCGCCCACCTCGATACCGTCTTCAGCTCACAAACGGACGTCACCGTGCGCGAGGAAGGCGGACGCTTGGTCGGCCCCGGCGTGGGCGACAATTCATCGAGCTTGGCAGTGCTGAGCGCTTTTTTGCGCGACCTCGATCCGGCTCAACTGCGCCGCCCGTTGTGGCTGGCAGCCAATGTCGGCGAAGAAGGGCTGGGCGATTTGCGCGGCGCAAAGGCGCTGCTCTCGGCGCACGCTCCTGAACTTTCGGCGTTTGTGGCGGTCGACGGCTACCTCGGCGTGGCCGTGACCAAAGCGGTGGGGGTGCGGCGCTACCGCGTGACTTTCACGGGTCAGGGCGGCCACTCGTGGGGCGACCAAGCGCCCAGCGCCCTGCACGCGCTGGGACTGGCGATCACTGCGCTCTACGCCCTGCCGCTGCCGCAGAGCCCGCGCACCACCCTAAATGTCGGCACGGCGTCGGGCGGCAACAGCGTCAACAGCATCGCGGGCAGCGCCGAACTGCTGCTCGATTTGCGCTCGCTCGACGCCCAGCTTCTGGCCGACCTCGACAACAAGGCCCGCTACGCCGTGCAGGGCGCGGCCAGACAAGCGGGCGTGCAGGTGCGCCTCGACCAAGTGGGCGACAGACCCGGCGGCAACCTGCGCTCCGATACTTTGCTACGGCTGGCGCGGCTGGCTTCTCAGCCGGTGGGCATCGACCTCAAAACTGCCGCCAGCAGCACCGACGCCAACGCCGCCGCGCCGCACGGCGTGCCGTCGATGGCGCTGGGCGTGTACCGGGGCGGCAATGCCCACCGGGAAGACGAGTGGGTGCAGCCAAGTAGCCTCAGCGTGGGGCTGGGCATTTTACAGCGCTTCGTGCGCGGCTACATGCACGAGTGAGGGGAAGTTATTGGCTCCCCTCCACGCTCACTTCGCCGTCTCTGACCCGCAAATGATAATCGGCGAGGGCGGCCACGTCGGGGTCGTGGGTGATCAGCACCACCGTCTTGCCTTCGAGCGCCGGGCGGGTCAGCAACTCCAAAATCACCTCCCCGCTGCGGGTATCTAAGTTGCCGGTGGGCTCGTCGGCCAGCAGCACCGCCGGGTCAGACACCAGAGCGCGGGCGATGGCAACCCGCTGGGCCTCGCCGCCGGAAAGGTGCGAGGGCAGGTGGTGGGCACGCTGCTCCAAGCCGACTTGCGCCAGCAGCGCCCGCGCCCGTTCGCGGCGCTCTTTGGGCGGCACCCCGGCCAGCATCAAAGGAAATTCGACGTTCTCCTGAGCGCTGAGAATCGCCACCAAGTTGTGACTTTGAAAGACGAAGCCGTAATTCCCCAACCGGAAGTCGGCCCGGCCCGCTTCGCTGAGGCTGTGAATATCGGTGCCGCCCACCCGCACCGTGCCGCCGCTGGGGGTGTCGAAGCCCGCCAGCAAATTGAGCAGGGTGCTTTTGCCGCTGCCGGATGGCCCCACCACCGAGGTCATCCCCGCCGCGAAGGTGTGCGAGAAGGGCCTGAGCGCCGTGATCTGGCCGTCGCCACTCGGATAGGTACGGCTGAGGTTCTCGGTCTGAAGCTGAATTTTGGGCGTCACCAAGCTCGTTGGCGGCAAAACTGAAGCGGTCATACGCGCCCCAGCGCTTCGTTGATGCTCAGGCGCGAGGCCGAGCGGGCGGGCAGCAGTCCGGCGAACAGGCCCAGCAGCAGCGAAATGAACAGGGCCAGCAGGGTCAGGCGCGGAGTCAGCGCCGCCGCGTCGAAGCCCGCCAGATTCTGGGTGTACAGGTTCACACCCCAGATGCCCACCAGCCCCAGCAGCAGGCCGCCCACACCGCCCACCAGCGAGAGCAGCAGCGACTCGGTCAGCACCAGCTCACGCACGAAGCTGGGGCGTGCGCCGATGGCCCGCAAAGTCCCAAACTCACGGGTGCGCTCGAAAACACCCATCATCACGGTATTGGCCACGGCCAGGCCGCCCACGATCAGCGAAATCAGCGAGATGCCGAAACGCACCGCGTCGCTGATTTTGAGCGCCCTATCGGCAAAGCTCAGGAAGTCGGCCTGGGTCTGGGCTTCGAGCTTGAGTTCATTGGCCAGCGCGGTGGCGACAGGCTTGGCCTGACGCGCGTCGTTGAGTTTGAGCACCACCATCGAGATGCGGTTTTGTGCACCCTCAGCGGCCTGCATGGTGGCCAGCGGCAAAAAGATGAACGAGTCGTTCAGGCCGCCGGATTTGTCCAGCACGCCCACCACCTTGACCGCGTTGCGGCGGTTGAGCCGCAAGACGCTGCCGACTTTGAGTCTCAGGTTTTGCGCGGCTTTGGCTCCCACCACCGCCACGCCGCTGTCACCGGCCTTGAGGAGCCGTCCCTGACCGATGTTGACGGTGCTGAACACTGCATTGATGCCCTGCTCGGCGGGCAGGCCGTACAGCACAGCGCTCTGCGACGGATCGAGGCCGCCCCGAATCGCCATGATGACCGGCGTGACCCGCGCGATGCCCAGCTTGGCACTCAGCTTCTGGATGTCGTCCACGGTGCTCTGCGGCAGGTTAGGCTGCGGCGCGATGCCCTGATTCAGGCCGTTGAGCGTGACCTGAATATCCGGCCCGATACCGCCGAGTTCGTCGTTAAAGACTTTGCGGATGCCCTCGCCCAGCGACAAAAAAATCACCATGCTGGCCACCGCCACCACGATCCCCAAAGTCGTCAGGAAAGTTCGGATGGGTCTACGGGTCAGCCCTCGCCGGGCCAGCGTCCACAAGTCTCGCCTTTGCACACCCGCCAGATTAGCGCCTGCCGACAAGCAGGGTGTAGGCCAAATGACAGGGCGAGCCGCTTACGCGGTGCATCCTTAACGCATTCCCAGCTCTAGAGGAGATTTTATGACGCAGTCCAGCACATCGGCTTCCAATCTGACCATCCGCTTTTTGGGCCACTCGGCGTTTTTGTTTAGCGCAGGCGACCAGCAAATCCTGATCGATCCGTTTCTGAAGGGCAATCCCAAGTGCCCGGTGACGCTCGAAGAAGCGCTGAGCTGGAAAGTGGACGCGGTGCTGCTCAGCCACGCGCACGGCGATCACTGGGGCAACGCGCTGGACTTTGGCAAGACGGGCACGATGATCATCGGCACGGCGGAAATCGCCGGTTACGCCGCTCAGCACGGCGCGGTCAACACCACCGGGGCCAACATAGGCGGCACGGTGCGCGGCGACTGGGGCGCGGTGACGCTGACTCCAGCGTGGCATTCCAGCAGCTTTCCTGACGGCACTTACGGCGGAATGCCCACCGGCCTGATGATCGAGATGGGCGGCAAGCGGGTGTACTTTGCCGGTGACACCAGCCGGTTTTCCGACATGGCCCTGATCGGTGAAGGCGGCCTCGACCTGGCGATCTTGCCGATTGGCGATCACTACACCATGGGGCCACTGGAAGCTGCCAAGTGCCTCGATCTGCTGAAGCCCAAGGCCGCCATGCCGATGCACTACGGCACCTTCCCGGCGCTGAGCGGCGACCCGAAAGTCTTTGCCGCCGAAGCCGAAAAGCGCGGGGTTACGGTCTACCTGCCGCAGCCGGGAGACAGCGTCACCCTCTAAGCTCTGCGCAGTATCTGACGACCCATCAAGGTAACGTGATAAAAACGGGGGCCACCGCGCCGTCCGTCCGTTAGAATGTTGTCATCTGGCGGTGGTTATCCTTGAACCTGAACACCCCGTACTTGCGTGTGCAGTTTAAATCCACAATCCCGCTCCACCCTTAGGACTCTTTTTATTTTGACAAACGCTGATCTCCCTCAACTCGCTGGCTACACCCTGAGCCGCCCGATTGGTCGCGGCAACACTTCCCTGGTGTTTTTGGGAAGTGCGGACGCCGCGCCGGAGCGGGAGATGGCCATCAAAGTCCCGCTGGGCACCACCCTCGCCAATCACACAGCGGCGGAGCGGTTCGGCAACGAGGTCAGGCTCTCGCTGCAATTTCGCCACCCGCATCTGGTGCGCGGCTACGCGGGCACGGCGTTCGGGCCGGGGGCTTACCTCGCCATGCGCTACTTTGCCGAAGGCACCCTGGCCGAGCTGCTTGAAGGCCGGGTGCTGCCTTACGAAGCGGCCCTGCGGGTGCTGGCCGACGTGACAGCTGGGGTGGCGTACTTGCACCAACAGGGCGCGGTGCATCAAGACATCAAAACCCAAAATGTCTATTTGAGTGGCGGCCGCGCCGCGCTGGGCGATTTCGGCAACACCTACTTCGTCTCGGCAGGGGGCAATATTTCGGGCAGCCCGTTTTACATGGCCCCAGAGATTTATCACGGCGAAGCCAGCAGCATTCAAAGCGACGTGTACAGCCTCGGCGTGCTGTGTTTTGAGTTGCTGGCTGGGGTACGGCCTCACCTCGGCAACAGCTACGAAGAGCTGATGATCTCGCACCTGACCCGCTTTCCCGCGCCCGTGACGGCCAGCAACCGGCAGGTGCCGCGCACCTTGTCGCGCCTCATCGAGCTGGCGATGGCCAAAAAATCCCATGACCGCCCCAGCTCGGCGGCGCTGCGCCGCGCCCTTCTGGAAGCGCTGGGAGAAGAGGACGAGCAAGTTGAGATTGAACCCTCCGAGTTGCCGCCCGCTCAGCGCAGCATCATGGGCCGCCACCAACACACCGACGCCGTGCCCACGCCGCGAACGCCTGGCGGGCCATCCGAAGAAAGCCCGAAGCCGCAGAAACCTGGCGCAAAAAGCTGGAATCCGTTCAAGCGCGGGAAGTGAGAGCGGCGGGGCGAGTTGGCACAGCTCGGAACGTGTACTCCCCGCTTCAGCGGTGGTACGGCTCACCCGCCGAGATGGTCGCGGCGCGGTAGAGCGCTTCGCTCATGACCACCATAGCCAGGTCGTGCGGCAAAGTCAGGTGGCTCAGGCTCCACAGCGCACGGGCCTGAGCACGGAGGCCGTCACTGTGCCCGTCGGGGCCGCCGATACAAAAGGCCAGCTCTCCAGTGCCCTGCACGCCCTGCTTTTCGATGTACGCCGAGAGTTCCTCACTGCTCCACTCCACGCCGCGCGGATCGAGCGCGATGACCGGGGCGCGGCCCGCCGCCCGCAGCATCGCCTCGCCTTCCTTTTGCGGCGTGCTGCCGCTGAGGTGGGTGAGTTTGAGCTTGTGGTAGCGCCCCAGCCGCGCCGTGTACTCTTGCCAACCGGCGCGGGCGTAGGCCAGTTTGGGTTCTCCAACGGTGATGAGGTGCAGGCGCATGGCCTTTACTTTATCCGCCGCGCCGGCCCGCAGACCTCCGGAGCGGCGAGGTCTCATCCAATTCCCAACCTGGCGTTTCTGGTCATCTTTAGAATACCTTGATACAGTGAGTGGCTTGCACCCGTTACTCAGCGGTGTATCTGTGCCGAGTTCAGCCCCCGCTCTCACCACCCGCGCCGTACCAAGGACAGCGAAATGACCAATGCCAACAAGCCCACCAACGCCCTCAGCGCCCTGCCGCTGCCGACCCGCTCGCGCTTTCAGCCGATCTTGCTGGGCGTCTTGGCCCTGAGCCTGATTCCCGCCGGACTGCTGGCCGTCAGCCGAGTCGCTTTTGAAAACAGCGAGAAAAATGTGGCGCTGGTCATGGATTACCCGGCCCTCTCGCAGCAGGCCAAGGAAACAGGCCAAGACCCCAACGCCCTGCTGCTGCGCTACAAAAAGCTGGGCGTCAACGGCGTGGCGGTGTTTGAAGACGTGGTGGCCTCCACCATTCAGCGCGGCGACGCTTACTTTTTGAGCGGGGCCGAGCTAAAGGCCCGCAATCCCGGCGCGGTGGGCATCAACCCCGAGTGGTCGTATATGAGATCGATTAAGCCGGGCACGGTGGAAAACCTGGTGAACAGCTTCGGCTACATTTCCAACGCCGGAGCCATCAGCGAAGCGCAGGCAGCCAATCTCGCGCTGCCCAAAGACCAAAGACCAGAGTTGCCCGCCGCCGTCTACAAGCCGCTCGACACCAACACCCTGAATGTGGCCGGACAAAAGTGGATCGGCTGGGCGGTTGACCCGCGCTACTTGCCGGCTGGCCCCGACACCGAGCGCATCAAGCAGCTTCAAGACGAAGGCTTCGTGGTGGTCTACCGCCCCTGGCCGGATCAGCGGGTGCGCGACCCCGGCAAGAACTGGCCGGATGTGCCGTTCATCTCATTTACCGGAGCCAAGGTCATCGGCGCGGGCAATCCGAGGGTGCTGCAAGACATCAAAGACCGGCTGGGCAAGCGGATACCGACCATCATCGAAAACAGCGTGCAGCAGGGCTTACCTGAGCTGATCAAAGACCGCACCGCCGCACGGATGTTCAGCCTCAATCCCAGTTGGCAAAACAGCCTGACCCCCGACGAAGTGGCCAGCAAATTCGGACTGGCCGCCCGCGAACGCACCCAAAGGATTTTGTATCTGCGCCCCTTTCCGACGCAGGGCGAAACCGAAGTCTTCCTGAACAACCTCACCAAACTGCTGGCCACCCGCGATATCAAGATCACACTGCCCATCATTGAAAACTACGCGCCCAGCGACGTGCTGCGCTGGCTGACCATGCTCGGCACGCTCTCGGCGCTGCTGCTGCTGGCGCTCAGCTATCCGCTGCCGCGCCTCGGGCTGTTGGTGGCGGGCGCGGCGCTGCTCGGCGCACTGGGCCTCAACGGGTTTCAGCCGTATCCGGGCCTGGCGCTGGTTTCGGCCATCACTTTTCCGGCACTGGGGCTGGTGCTACGGCGCAAGCAGATGACCGATTGGTACCTGGCCACCGGCTTCAGCTTGCTGGGCGTGCTGTACGTCAGCGCACTGGGCACCGACAAAAACAGCATGCTGGGCCTCGACCCGTTCAGCGGCGTGGGCCTGACTTTGGTGCTGCCGATTGCTTTGGTGGCGCTGAGCTTCTTGCCGCGCCAGGACATCCGTCAAACCGTCAGGGACTTGTTTGCCATTCGCCTGACGCTCGGCGACGTGATCATGATGGGCGTGGCGCTGGGGGCCTTCGCTGTGGCGGTGCTGCGGCGCGGCAATACCTCAGCGGTGGGCGTCAGCGACACCGAAGCCAAAATCCGCCAAGACCTGCAAGACGCCATCATTCGCCCGCGTTTCAAAGAAGTCTTCGGTCACCCGCTGCTGCTGCTGGGCTTGTCGGGCACCTTGCCGGGGTACTTCACCATTTTGGCGCTCCTGGGCGGTTTAGAAGGGCAGGCGAGCATCCTCAATACCTTCTCGCACTTTCACACGCCGCTGCTGATCAGCCTCACGCGGGCGCTGCTCGGGCTGGCGGCGGGCTTGCTGCTGGGCTATCTGGTGGTCTGGGCGCTGCGAGTGGCGATTCGGATCTGGAACAATTACGGCGGCTGGAACGGCGGCAACCCGTCTTCAGGCACCCCAGCCGCGCCGCCCAGCCAGCCCTCACTGGGAGAAACCCTGCGCCGCCCGCTGATGCCGCGTACCGAGGCCCGCATGACGGATATTCGTCCTGAAGACGGACTGGGCCTAGACCGTTTGGGAATGAAGCCCTGAACGTCACGGTCAGCGGCTATTACGGGTTTGGCAACACCGGAGACGAGGCCATCGCACTGGCGATTTCGCGGGAGCTCAAAGGGCTGGGCCACTCTCCCCTGCTGCTCTCGCAGACGCCGACCCAGACCGCTCAGCTTTACGGCTGCCGCAGTGCGGGCCGGATGCAGCCGCTGGCGCTGGTGCGGGCGATTGCCAGCGGCGAGGTGCTGCTCTCCGGCGGCGGCGGGCTGCTGCAAGACAAAACCAGTTCACGCACCCTGACGTATTACCTCAGCGTCATCCGCTTGGCACGGACGCTGGGCAAGCGGGCGGTGGTGTTTAACCAGAGCATCGGGCCACTCAGCGAGGCAGGCAGCGTGCAGGTGGCCCGCACTCTGCGCGGCGTGCACGTGATCGTCAGGGATCGGCAGAGCTTGGAGACGCTCGGCAAGCTGGGGATCAAGGGACGGCTGGGCGGCGATCCGGCTTTGCTGCTGAGACCTTCGGGCAACATTGTCAGAGACAGCAACGCGGTGATTCTGGCTCCACGCGGCGACGTGAAAGACGCCACCGAGCGCCTGACCAGCCTCGCCGCTCAGCTGAGGGCCAGCGGGCGGCGGGTGATTGCCCTGAGCTTTTACCCGCCGGAAGACGACGCAGCGGCCCACTCGCTCGGCGCGGATGAGGTCCTCAGCACCCAAGACCCGCAGGTGGCCTTAGATGCCATCGCGGGCGCGGGGGCAGTGGCAGGCGTGCGCCTCCACGCGCTGATTCTGGCAGCGGCGGCGGGCACTCCTTTTGTGGGGCTGAGTTACGATCCCAAAGTCAGCGGCTTTTGCTTGGACGCCGGAGCGCAGAGCTTTCCCACTCACGTTGACGCCGAAACCTTGCGGACAGCTTTGGAGCAGGCCCAACCGGATTGGAACGAAGTCGCGGCCATGCAGGCGCGGGCGCGGGAAAGTTTTGAATGGGCCTTGGCAAAATGAAGCGGGCCTGACCGCGCAGTAAAGCAGCTCGGCAATTACAGCGCAGGTCAAGGCGCGGTGCGGAGTGGGCCACCGCGTCCCCCCGGCGCGTTAAGCTCAGTCCATGACAACCTCTACAGGTGCCAATCCGTACCAGATCACTGTCGGCTCCGTGACCCGTCAACTCCGCCTGGTGCCGGTGGGCCAAATGGGATTCGTGCCGCTGATCGAGTTTATCGGCGACAGCGAACTGACCAAAGCGGCGGCGCAGGCGCTCGTCCCGCTGATTCCGGAAGGCACCGAGGCGCTGCTCACCGTCGTGACCAACGCCTTGCCGCTGACCCACGAACTCAGCGACTTGTCAGGGCTGCCTTACCAGGTGGCCCGCAAAAAACGGCGCACTTATATGCAAAATCCGCTGATTCAGGAAATGCCGGGCCTGACGCTGGGCGTCTCCGAGACGCTGTGGCTGGACGGCCCCCACGCCGAGCGGCTCAGCGGCAAAAAAGTGGTGATCGTGCAAGACGTGATCGCCACTGGATCGATGGCGATGGCCCTCGCCCGCTTAACGGAGCGGGCAGGCGGCACGGTTCACGGCTACCTCGCCGCCTTCAAGCAAGGCGAAAATACTTTGCCGATGCAGTATCTGCAGGAGTTGCCGAAGTGGGTTCAAAGCTGAGCGCGGGAAGGTAAGACAACTTTGCCCACCTTCCCGCGTCTTTGGTCTTCGCTTTTAGAGATGAGACTCTTGGCCGAGGTGCTCGGCGGCGGGAGCGGGCACTGCCGCGATCACCTGAACGGTCTGGCCCGCCGGCAAGATCTGGGGTTGGGCCACTGCCTGGGTTTGAGCAGCCGGCTCCGACAAGCTGGCAGACAAGTCGCTGCTCAGACCGCTGGTGTGTTGGCGAAACTCGCGCAAGGTCTGGCCGAGGCTCTTGCCGAGTTCCGGCAGTTTGCGGGGGCCAAAAATCAGCAGAGCGGCGAGCAAAATTAAGATCAGGTGACCGGGTTCTAGAATGCCGAGCATAGTGCCTCCGAGCGGGGGATTGGCCCTCAGCCGATTGGAGCTGCTTGGGTCTGTTCCCGCGTTCCTTTAGTCTGGAGAGGGCAGGGAGCGGGCAGATGAAAGGGTGAAGGCTTTGAACCGCCAGTAAGGAGATAAAGAGGGAAAGCTCTCCAAGCTTTATCCTTGAGCTGAGGTCATGATCAGGCCCACAGACATGGACAACCAATCCATGCCTTGGTCCAATCGATTATCCACAAAACGCGGCATACCGCTCCACCAACGACTCGGCTTTTCATCTTCCGGGCCGCGTCTCTGCGCATCTGAAGGCAACTCAGCTTCTCGCGCAGCCAGCGTCAACTGACTCAGATAACGCTCCATCACGCGCAGCAAGGCCAAACGCTGAGCCAGTGAATTGCGCGATCTGGCAAAGTGAAAACGCAAGCCCTTCTCCTGACTCATACTGATCACCATAGGCAAGCCGCTGGGACACTCAACGTGGGCGTAAGCCGTTTGCGCTGGAAAATCAGCCCGTGCTACGCCGCTCTCCGCTTCAGCCCACCCGACTTGAAGCGCGATCACCCCGCACAACAGTGACCCATATTCATCCTGAAGCTGATAAATCCGCTCAAGCATCTGTGCATACTCGCTGCCCACCAAGCGGTCTTCGGCACTTTCTGGCCACCACATCAAGTAATCGTCTTCAGGGAGGGGCTTGTCCTGCTCCAAAACAAAGAGCGGAAAATGGAAAGGATCGAAAAGTGACCTTCCTTCAGCGCCCTTGAGCGGTAAAGGGGCAGGAGCAAAATAACCCGCTGTAGCACCAGCTTTTAGGGCCATTTGCTCCACACTTATGAAATGGCTGGCCGCTTGTGGAGTGGCCGCCGAATAGATGAAAATCCAAAATGCTTGCTGATGCTGATATGCCAGTAAAGGAACTTCCAGCAGCATATCCTGACCTGTTTCATCCTGGGTCAACTGTGGAGCAAGAAACTGGGCGATTTTAATTCCTACAGCTTCCCAGGCTTCAAGGTGGCGGCCAGACAGCCGAACAAGATTGAGCGCGTCGGCTTCTGAAGTCTGTGCCGTGTCCCAAGACTCCACTGGCACTACCGGCCAGTCTAAGTTGCTGAAGAGTACTGGTTGGTTCGTTTTTTTGCGCCTGAACATGGCTTGATTTTCGCAGATAAATCAGACAAAACATTGACTATCTGGCAGAGTCACTCGTAACGCAGCGCTTCAATCGGCGGCAAAGCGGCGGCGCGTTGGGCGGGCCAGACGCCGAAGATCACGCCGGTCAGAGCACTGACGACCAGGGCCAGCAGCGCCACCCCCGGCGACAAGATCACCTGCGGGAAGAACTTCGGCGCGGCCAGACTGACCAAAGTAACGGTCACGACGGTCAGCAAGTAGCCGACTAAGCCGCCCAGAGCCGTCAGCGTCACCGCTTCGATCAGAAACTGGCCCAGAATCGTGCCGCGCCGAGCGCCCAGCGCTTTGCGGAGGCCGATTTCGCGGGTGCGCTCCGTGACCGATACCAGCATGATGTTCATAATGCCGATGCCGCCGACGAGTAAGCTCAACCCGCCGATGCCCGCCAGCAAAATCTGCAAGACAGTGGTGATCTGCGAGAACTGCTGCACGAACTGATCGAGGTTGATGACCTGAAAGTTGGTGCTGCCGCGCCGCCGCTCCAAGATTTGCTTGAGGCGGGCTTCGGTGCGCACAGCGTCGGCCTGTGGACTGATCTTGAACTGCAAAAAGGAGTAGGTGCCGCGCTCGGTGTAATTGCGCCAAACATACGACAAAGGAACATAAGCGCTGTCTTGCCCGCCACCAAAAACCCCGCCCTGCGGCTGGGTCACGCCGATGACGGTGAATTGCTCGCGGCTCACCGTCTGGCCTTTTGCACCCAGCATCTCCAGCCGCACGGCCTTACCGACGGGGTTTTGATTGGGGAAGAGTTTATTGGCGGTGGTGGACAAAATCACCATCACCGGAGCCGCGCCCCTTTCCTCGGAGGCAGTAAAAAAGCGCCCGCTGCTGAGGGTCACGTCACGGGCCTTTTCGGGGTAATCTGCCGCCACGCCGCTGGCCTGCACACTGACGCTTTTGCCCGCAGCGCTGGCCTGCAAGCCCACCGGAACAGAACTGATGTTGGTGATCGGCAAGCTTGCCAGAGCATCGACGTCATCTTGGGTGAAGTTGGGGCTGGGTTTACCACTGGAAAAGTCCTGCTGCACGAACAAAGTGCGCCCGCCGATGCTATCGAGCTGCTTGGTAATCGTCTGCGTCGCCATTTGCCCGAGGCTGAGCATAGTGGTCACCGCAAAGACCCCGATGATGACGCCCAGCATGGTCAGCAGACTGCGGAGCTTGTTGGAGGCAATCGCGGAGAGGGCGGTTTGAATATTTTCCAGAACGTTCACGCGCCGGCCTCTGGCGCTCCGAACTGGTCATCTGGAAGGTCTTCATCCAAATCGTCGTCCAGCACCGGACGCCCGTCCGAAATCAGGCCGTCGCGCAGCCAGATGATGCGCTGTGCCCGCGCTCCGACTTCTTCTTCGTGCGTCACCAAGACGATGGTGCGGCCCTCGGCGTGCAGCTCGTCAAACAGCCGCAAAATGCCCTTGGTGCTTTTGCTGTCGAGGTTGCCGGTGGGTTCGTCGGCCAGCAGCACTTTGGGGTCTTGGACGAGGGCGCGGGCAATCGCCACCCGCTGCTTTTGCCCGCCGGACAGTTCGCTGGGCTTGTGGCCGAGGCGGTCGCCTAAGCCCACCCGCGTCAGGGCAAGTTTGGCCCGCTGACTGCGCTCACGCATTCCCACCCCCCGGTAAGCCAGCGGCAATTCCACATTTTTCTGGGCGCTGGTGCGGGCCAGCAGATTAAAAGCTTGAAACACGAAGCCGATGCGCTCGTTGCGAATCTGGGCCAACTCGTCTTCGCCCATCTGACTCACGTCGTCGCCGCCGAGGTGATAACTGCCCTGCGTGGGTTGATCGAGGCAGCCCAGAATATGCATCAGCGTGCTTTTGCCGCTGCCAGACGGCCCCATCAGCGCCACGTACTCGCCTTCAAAAATATCCAGGTCAATGCCCGAGAGCGCGTGAACTTCAGCGTCGCCCTCGCCCTCATAGACTTTGGTGATGCCGGACAGTTGAATCACTGGTTGACGCACGGCGGCCTGACTCATGGCGCTCGGCGGCTCGGCGCGGAATACAGCACGCGGCTTCCGGCTTTGAGACCAGGGTCTGGGGTGTCCACTATCAGGTCGCCCGCTTTGAGGCCGGTTACGGCGGCGAGGTTGGCGTTGCGGTCTTGCTGGGTAACCGTCACAGGCTGTGCGGTGCCGACGAGTTGAGCGCCTTTGGGTGTGCCGGGCGTGACTCTAAAGACTTTGAGGGTGTTGCCCTCTCCCTCCAAAGTGGCTTCGATCGGCACCGTCACGGCGTCTTGGATGCGGCGCACGGTCACGACGGCGGTGCCAGTAAAGCCCGGCTTGACTTTGCTCACGCCCGATTTTCTGACGTCGGGCAGCCGGATTTTGACCACCACGCTGGCCGCGTTGCCGCTGGCGTCGGCGGTGGGGTCTATTCGGGCCACCGTGCCGCTAAAGGTCTGGTTGGGCAGCGCGTCGAACGTTACCACAGCAGGCTGGCCGCTTTTCAAATCGGGGGCGCGGGTTTCGTCAAAAGGCACTTGCAAGTAAAGCTGGGCCGGATCGGTGATCACCACAGCAGGGCTGGCGGTGGCGTTGCCCGCCGTGATGCCCACCGCACTGACCACCCCGCCCGCCGGAGCCTTGAGTTCGGCGTCCGTCAGCGCGGCCCCGGCATTGGCCAGCCGCACGCGGGCGCTTTCTAGGGCTGAACGCGACTGGGCCACGCTGGCGGCGCTGCTCTGGGGACTGCGGTTTTTGGCGTACCGCAAATCCGCCTCGGCTTGATCGCGCTTGCGGGCGGCGTCATCGCGGCTGGCCTGCGCCGCCTGTAAATCCTGAGCGCTGACGGCTCCCAGCGCTTGCAATTTGGCTTGACTCGCCAGCGTGGCTTCGGCGGTTCTCAGCGCCGCTTCCGCGCTCGCCCGCGTCAACTGAGCGTTGGTGAGGTTGCGGCTATTGTCTTGGGCGGCGTCGCTAGCAGCAGCCTCGGCACGGGCAATGTCAGACTGCGCCGCGTCAAAGGCGGCCTGAGCGCTGGCAAGGTCGCGGACTTGGGCGGCGGTGTCCAGCTTGGCCAGCACCTGACCCACCTGCACGGTGTCGCCCACTTTGACGTTCACCTGCGCCACGTTGCCGTTCACGGCGAAGTTGACGCTGCGGGCCACTTCAGCTTTGGCGCTGCCAGTGCCGCTGACAGTGCGAGTAAAAATCTGGGTGGTGGCCGCTACCACGTTGACCGGCAGTCCGGTAGGGCCGCTGGGCCGCAAGAAGGCAAACGCGGTGATCCCGACGCTGATGACCACCAGCGCGGGCAACCAAAAGCGGCGCACGAAGCTGGGGCGGCGCTTTGGATTACCGGCAGATGTGGGTGTGGTCATGGGGTGACTCCTCGCTGGACGCTCATGCCTCAAGAACTATCACGCGGCGGCAGGGTGGCGCGACTTACTTTTGGTGGAGGCTGGCTTTCCGTAGAGGTCGGCTTTCGGCGGAGGCTAGGCAAGAAACGCCGTGCATCACAGACGCTCAGCCTGCCACCAAGCTGGTCACGGCTTTTGAAACCAGGTAGCTGGCCAACACCAAGACCGCCAGCAGCGCCGCCGGAAACAACACGCCGCGCCAGGCTTTGGTTTGGTTGCCGGTCAGTACCCGGAAGCCGATGAAGGCGAGGATAAATTGCCACAGGTAAATGGCGTAACCGACGTAGGTGCTGACTTTGCTGATGGCCAAGCTGTTGAACGAAGCCTGCAAAGCCTGGGTATACGGCTGCAAGGCTTTTTGCAGCTCCAGTCCGCTCAGGCCCGTCAAGTTGGGCGCAGCGACAGTGATTTCCGGCGCAAAGAGAGCGCCCAGCGGCAGCAAGAGAATCGCCCAAATCAGCGAAGGGAAAAAGACCGCTCCGTACACTTCGGCGGCGCGTCCTTCCTTGCCTGCGCCCAGTGTGCCCAGACCCCACAACAACAACCACAGCAGCACGCTGATAAAGGTGGTGGCAAAAGCCGCCGCGCCGTAGCCAAACAGCGGTGAAATAGCCAGGCCGCCAGATAGGGCGCTGGACTGGGCCGACAGTAAATGACGGGCCAGCACTGTGGTCGAAATTCCGCCGACCAGGGTGGCCAGGGCCACCAACCACAGGTAGCGGCTGGGCTTGGCAGGCAGGCGGCCCAACGCTTCAAAAAAGGCTCTCGGCTGAGTGATCAGGTCAGCGAGATTAGGCGCAGGAGCAGGGGCGGCAGACTTAGAAAGATTGGTCATCAGCAGTTGGCCTTTTTGGAGAGGGTGAAAGTCACAGGGAGCGCTTGAGTCTTGATACGTGACGATATACGTGACCATGCGGCGACGAGTTGCCGAGCCGGTGCGGGTTACAGCCCTTTGACATTCAGCTCTGGGAAAAAGATCGGCACCGTCGCCAGTCCCACCACCGCCAGCACCAACACCACCAAGACCAGAGTGCTGGCAGTCCAGACGGGCCAACTCGGAAAGCGCAGGGCAGGCGCGGGTGAGGTGCGCGGCGTGAGCCACAGTGTGCCCACCACCAGCGCCGCCACGCCGATCAATAAAGCGGCCAGGCCCAAACTCAGCGGTATGGTGGTGCTGGCGAGGTCGCCAGTCAGGGCGTTCATGTCGCGCCCCTGCAACAGTGCGCCGAGGCCGACGGCCAGCGCGTTGTTGAGGATATGCACGCCGACGCTCGTCCACAGCGAGCCGCTGTACTGCACGCTGCGGGCCAGCAACCACGCCAGCGGCAAAATGGCGATGACCTGAGCGGGCGCACCATGCGCGAAGCCGAACAGCAAGCTGGAAACGACGGCAGCGAAGATTGGTCCCCGAACCCATTCCAAGCCGCGCAGCAGCAGCCCCCGGAAAGCGATTTCCTCGGCCACCGGAATCAAAAAGCCCGCCACCAGCAGCAGCACCCACATGTCGTAGCCTTTAGAGGCGAACTCCGGCACGGTCTGAGCGCCCTGCGGCCAGAGGCTGAGCACGAACAGCAAGAGGGCCCGCGAAGCGACGAAGCCCAACCCGAATGCGCCGAACATCACACCCCAGTTGGGCCTAGTGCGCCAGCGCAAATCTTGGAAGAGGGCCAGCGCGGTGCGGCGCATGGTCAGGCCAAACACGATGACGGTGCTGAGAAAAGCCAGCAGCAGAGACACACCCAGCGGCAAGTGGAACACGCGTGTGGCCAGCGCCGAGATCAGGTTTTGCATTCCCAGCACGATCAGCGCCGCCCAAGCTCCCTCGGCTGGGGTGATGGGGGGCTGGCCCGGCTTCAACTCGGCAGGCAGCGGCGCGACTTCGCCGGCAAACAATTCGGAAACCGGGTGCAGATCGGGGGAGGTTTTGTAGGGCGGCAGATCGGCCATGCCGTTAGGTTAGCGCCCGCCTTCCCCCTAAGCGGTGAGTACCCTTACCGCCCGCTCCAGCATTTCATCGGTGATTTGGTAGTGCAGCACAAAACGCACGCTGTCGATGTCGAGAGCGCTGGCGAGTAGACCCTGCTCGGCCCAGCGCTCCACTTTGCTCTGGGCGTCGGGAATGGTGGCGTAGATGATGTTGGTCTGCACCGCCGCCAGGTTCACGGCGTAGCCTGCATCTACCAGCGCTTCGGCCAATTTGCGGGTGCGGGCGTGGTCGGCGGCTAAGCGGGCGGGGCCGTCGCGCAGGGCCATCAGACCCGCCGCCGCCAGGATTCCGGCCTGACGCATGCCGCCGCCCAGCATCTTGCGGTAGCGGTGCGCCCGCACCAAGTCGGCTTTTGCTCCGGCCAGTACGCTGCCCACCGGTGCGCCCAGCCCTTTACTCAGGCACAGCGACACGCTGTCAAAGGGTGCGGCGACCTCGGCCAAACTCACGCCCAGCGCCGCCGCCGCGTTGGCCATGCGTGCGCCGTCGAGGTGCAGCGGCAAGCCTTCTTCATCGGCCACCGTGCGAATAGCTGCCACCACATCTAAAGGAATGACGGTGCCGCCCATTTTGTTGTGGGTGTTTTCCAAGCTGATCAGGCCCGTCGGCGATTGGTGAATGCTGCGCCTCACTGCACGCCGAACTTGCTGCGGGTCAGGCACACCCAGCGGCGCAGGCACGAAACGCGGCACCACTCCCGAAAAGGCCGCCATCATCCCGAGTTCCCATTCGTAGATGTGCGAGCCCTCGGCGCAGATGACTTCCTGGCCGCGCGAGGTGTGCATGGCAATCGCGGCCTGGTTGGTCATGCTGCCCGAGGGCATAAACAGCGCCGCTTCCTTGCCGAGCAGCCGGGCCACCTCACTTTGCAGGGTGTTGACGGTAGGATCCTCGCCGTAGACGTCGTCACCCACCACCGCCTCGGCCATCGCCAAGCGCATTTCGGGAGTAGGCACGGTGACGGTATCGGAGCGCAGATCGATACGCTGCGTGGGAACAGGCTGAACGTCTTGAAAAGTCATGCCGGAATGCTAGCGCCACAAGCCCGTATGAGCGCTTTATGGACGTGATTGCCGCACGCCAAACGGCAGCTGGGCCGCCCCTCTCCAGATTCCGTACTAAAGTGGGCCAAGAACTTCAATTCAACTTGCATTTCAGGAGAGCCATGAACAAGGTCTATCCCAGCGCTCAAGCGGCGCTTTCGGACATAGTGCAGAACAATCAGACGGTGGCGGTGGGCGGTTTCGGGCTGTGCGGCATTCCCGAAGCGCTGATCGCGGCCCTCAGAGACAGCGGCGTGACCGGCCTGACGGCGGTCAGCAACAACGCGGGCGTGGACGGTTTCGGGCTGGGGCTGCTGCTGCAAAGCCGCCAGATTCGCAAAATGGTCAGCAGCTACGTGGGCGAGAACAAGGAATTCGAGCGCCAGTACCTCAGCGGCGAACTGGAGCTGGAATTCACGCCGCAGGGCACTCTGGCCGAGCGGATGCGGGCGGGCGGCGCGGGCATTCCGGCCTTTTACACCAAGACGGGCGTGGGCACGCTGGTGGCCGAGGGCAAAGAACTCAAGGACTTTGACGGCCAAATGTACCTGCTGGAGCGCGGCATCGTGGCCGACGTGAGCTTGGTCAAAGCCTGGAAGGCCGACAGGGCAGGCAACCTGATCTACCGCAAGACCGCCCGCAACTTCAATCCGGTGGTGGCCACCTGTGGGCGCGTCACAGTGGCGGAAGTCGAAGAGATCGTGGAAATCGGCGAGCTTGACCCCGACGCCATCGACACCCCCGGCATCTATGTTCAGCGGGTGGTGCTGAATGCAGAGCCGGAAAAACGCGTCGAGCAGCGCACCGTTCGGGCCGCCGTTGCCACATCGGCCGCGCCCGCAGCTTCCGCCGCTGGCGAGGAGGTTTAAGCATGCCTTGGACGAGAAACGAAATGGCCGCCCGCGCCGCTTTAGAGCTGAAAGACGGCATGTATGTCAACTTGGGCATCGGCCTGCCCACGTTGGTCGCCAACTTTATTCCTGAAGGCGTCAGCGTCACCCTGCAATCCGAAAACGGGCTGCTGGGCATCGGCCCCTTTCCAAGTGACGCCGAAGTGGACGCCGACCTCATCAACGCAGGCAAGCAGACTGTGACGGCCCTGCCGGGAGCCAGCTTTTTTTCCAGCGCCGAGAGCTTTGCCATGATCCGGGGCGGGCACATCAACTTGGCGATTTTGGGTGCCATGCAGGTCAGCGAGTCGGGCGACCTCGCCAACTGGATGATTCCCGGCAAGCTGGTCAAGGGCATGGGCGGCGCGATGGACTTGGTGGCCGGCGTGCAGCGGGTGGTGGTGCTGATGGAACATGCGGCCAAAGACGGCAGCCCCAAGCTGCTGCGCGGGTGTAACTTGCCGCTGACAGGCCTGGGCGTCGTCAACCGCATCATCACCGATCTGGCGGTGCTGGACGTGGTGGAAGGCGGCCTTAAGGTGCTGGAACTGGCCCCCGGCGTGACTTTGGACGAACTGCGGAGCAAGACCGAGGCACGGTTGGTGGACTGAACAACGCCGCCCGAATCAAGATGAGATTCGGGCGGCGTTGCTTTTATTCATTACTCCTCAATTTTTACTTGCCACCTGTCATCTCCACCTGAATTTCCACGCTCTGAATGCTATCGGGCTTGATGGCCGAGTCGGGCTTTTGCGGGTCGATCTTTTGCAGGGCGTCCACCACTTTTTGCCCGTCCACGACTTTGCCGAATACGGTGTATTGCCCGTTAAGGAAGGTCGCGGGAGCCAGCGTGATAAAAAACTGGCTCCCCTGCGAGGACAGGCTCTGCGAGCGGGCCATGCCCAGCACGCCCGCCGCGTCAAACTTCAGCGCGTCGTCAAGTTCCACGTAATAGCCGTAGCCGGGGCCGCCCGCACCCGTGCCGGTGGGGTCGCCGCCCTGCGCCATAAAGCCGTCGAGGACGCGGTGAAAGGGGTTGCCGTCGTAATAGTGATTAAGCGCCAAGAACACGAAGCTATTGACCGCTTTGGGCGCTTGCTGAGCGTAAAACTCCAATGTCACGTCGCCCTTGGTGGTCTTGAGAACGGCGCGGTAAGTTTTAGCCGGATCAATGACCCATTGGGGCTTGTCAAATTTCAGCACGGGTTTGTCGGATAAGGGCGTAACCGGCACCCAAGCGGCGTGGGCCGAACCCACTGCCAACAAGCCCGCCGTGAGCAGAGCGGCTTTGCTGACCTTGCGGCGCGGCTGGTTGGGACGCAGTTGGGCGGAGGAATCGGAAGTCATCAGGCGGGGGGCCAAGCCGATCAGGGTGAGAAATGGGCGCATGGCGTTAGGGTAGCAAGCGGGCCGCGTCAGTGGATTGGAGAATGCTGGGGCGTGATAGGGACTCGGGTTAAATCGGTGACCTCCCATCCCCGCTCATCTCCCCCACCCGCTCAGGCGGCATGATGAGCGCCTTATGCGCCGCGTTTTCTGTTTTTTGATCCTCACCCTCAGCGCCTGTGCGCCCAGCCACGCGCTTGAAGTCAGCCAGACCGTCTGGGGCGGCGCGAGTTACACCGTCACCACGCTTGACCTGAGCCGCGACACCTTGCGCCTCTACTGGCAAAACCCGGGCACCAAACAGCCGTTTTTACGCTTCCAAACGCTCCGCACTTTTCTGGCTGGGCGCGGCGAGAAGGTCTTGTTTGCGACCAACAGCGGCATTTACACCCCAGAATATGCTCCGCTGGGCCTGCACATTGAGGGCGGCCAAACGCTCCGGCGACTCAACAATGCCCGCAGCAGCGCGGGCGGCGGCAATTTTGCGCTCAGGCCCAACGGCGTGTTTTGGATAAAAGGCCAGCAAGCCGGCGTCACGGAAACGGACGCTTACGCCGCCAGCACCCTAGCGCCGGATTACGCCACCCAGAGTGGCCCGCTGCTGGTCATCGGCGGCAAACTCCATCCCGAATTCAACGCCCGCAGCACCAGTTTCAAACTCCGCAGCGGCGTGGGCGTCTGCAAGGGCGGCCCAAACGGAATCAGCACGGTCAAGTTTGCCATCAGCGCCGCGCCGGTCAACTTTTATACCTTCGCCACCTTCTTCCGCGACGCTTTGGGCTGCCCCGACGCGCTGTATCTGGACGGCTCGATCAGCGCGGTGTACACGCCCCAATTGGGCGACGGGCAGTTTGTCAATTACGCGGGCATCTGGGCCGTGACAGAGAAACGCTAGAGCAGCGGCATCCAACCGCTATGCTCACTTTATGCGCGTTGCCGTTGCCGATATTGGAACCAATTCCTGTCACCTCCTGATTGCTGAAGCGCGGGGCAGCAGCTATCAAGTGCTCGACACCCTCAAAGAGCGCACTCGGCTGGGCGCGTGCTTGGACGAGCAGCGCAACATCACCCCCGAAGGTGAGCGGCGGCTGACCGAAGCCCTCAAGCAGTTTCAAGAACTCGCCCACGCCGCGCAGGTCTCCGAGGTGCGGGCCTACGCCACCAGCGCCATGCGCGAAGCGCCCAACGGCAAGGAGGTGGCCGCGCGGGTCAGTGAAGCCTCCGGCGTTTATCCGGTGATGATCAGCGGCGAGCGCGAAGCTCAACTGACTTATCTGGGCGCGGCCCACAGCGTCGAGTTTGGAGCCGACAACCTGCTGCTGG
The DNA here is from genome assembly GCF_003860465.1 of Deinococcus psychrotolerans. Taxonomy (NCBI): domain Bacteria; kingdom Thermotogati; phylum Deinococcota; class Deinococci; order Deinococcales; family Deinococcaceae; genus Deinococcus; species Deinococcus psychrotolerans. The sequence goes on along the minus strand of NZ_CP034183.1, from coordinate 2,247,292 downwards.
ATTTGGGCGGCGGCAGCTTGGAACTGGCACGCGGCGGCCCCGAGCAGCCGGATCACGTCATCAGTTTGCCGCTGGGCAGCGTGCGGCTGCACCTGACGCATCTGCAAAAGGAGCCGCCCGGGCCCCGCGCCGTCAAAGCCTTGCAGCAGCTCGTGACAAAAGCGCTTGAGCCGCACTTGGGCACCTTCCGGGTCGGCAGCGCCACCCGCGTTTTCGGCTCCAGCGGCACCTTCGAAGCGGTGGGCGCGGCGATTGCCCAGCGCCGGGGCGTCTTGGGCGTTACCGAAATCAGCGTGGGCGGCTTTTCGTTTGAAGTCTCGGCGCTGGGCGACTTGGTGCGCGACCTCCAAAAACTGACCCCAGCCGGACGCATCAGAGCGGGCATCGATCCGCGCCGCGCCGACATTATCGTGGCGGGAGCGGCCATTTTGGAAGCGGCCCTCAGAGCGGTGGGAGCCGAGCGGGCCACCGTCAGCGAGGGAGCGATGCGCGAAGGAATGGTGATCGAGGAACTGGCCGCCCAGACCCACTGGGAAAGCGGCCTGAGCGCCCGCCAGCGCAGCGCCGCCGCCTTGGCCGAGCGCTTCATGGTCAGCTTGCCGCACGCCCGCCAAGTCACCGCGCTGGCCCAAGACCTGCTCTCACGCCTCCAGCGGCGGGGGGAGTCTTTTCCCGAAGAAGCGCCCAGCTTGCTCAGCGCCGCCGCTTTTTTGCATGAAATCGGCCAAAGCGTTTCGCAGAGCAGTCACCACAAGCACAGCGCCTACCTGATTCGGCACGCAGGTCTGCGCGGTTTTGACCCCCGCCAACTCGAACTGATTGCCCAAATTGCCCGTTATCACCGCAAAAGTGCGCCCAAGTCCAGCCACATCGAATTTCAAGCCCTCAGCAGCATTGACCGCGAAGGGGTGGCCAAGTTGACGGCCATCTTGCGGGTGGCCGACGGCCTAGACCGCACCCACAGCAGCCAGAGCCAGATCGTGGATTTGCACCGGGAAGGCGGCAGCTGGGTTCTCACGGTAGCGGGCGTTACCGCGCTGGATTTGGCCGGAGCGCAGGATAAAAGCGACGTATGGCGGCAGGTATACGGCGAGCTGAAGGTGGAAGCGGCGCAGGGAAGCTGAGCGCACTGAGCAGCGCTGCGTCCCTGCAAGGCTTGTATTTTGCCCGCGCCTCCGCTAAAGTCTTGAAGCCTGCTGCGTGCGGGTGAGTAAGGCGATGTAGCTCAGTTGGTTAGAGCGAACGACTCATAATCGTTAGGTTTCTTGGTTTAAGTCTGACAATCCATAACAGAAAACCCCATCCTAGATGAGGTTTTCTTTTTTTAGGGCTGGACAACCTACCTTGGCGGGTAATCGGCGGGTAATGGCCTCTACCTATCCATCGATAGCACATGGTCAAGCGATGCTACTGCCGCCCGCCGCTCACGCTCAAAAACTGACTGGTAGCGGTCTAGCGTGAGAGACAGACGCGAATGTCCGAGTACTCGGCTGACTGCGGCTTGCATCGGACTGTTCGCCAGTGCCAGCGTTGCAAAAGTGTGCCGCAAGTCGTGAACCCGTTTGCGAGGCACGCCAGCCAAGTCACACAGCCGATGCATCTGCTTGAGGACAACACCCAACTCAAGTGGCTTCCCTCTGGTCGTAGTGAAGACATACCCATTGTTGGGCCACCCTGCATAGTTTGCCTCCAGACGTTGGCCGACTTGGTGTTCCTTTAGCATGGTGAGCAGATACGGTGATAAAGGAATATCCCGAATGCTGGTGCGCGACTTGGGTGGCCCCTCCACTGGCCGACCCCCGACCAAACTGCGGGTGCGGCGCACGTGAAGGACAGCAGAAGCGAAATCAATGTCTTCCCACTTGAGGCCGCACGCTTCACCGTTTCTCAGGCCACTTCGCACCACAAGGCTAAAAATAACGCTCCATCGGTCATCTTTGGTCTTCTTAAGAAATTGAGTCGTTTCCTCCTCGGTGAACGCGCATTCTGACCACGATTTGGGCTGATGACGTTTGGCCGGTTCGGGACGAACATGCACACAGGGGTTCTCATTGACTCCAACCAGCTTGCGCTTGGCGGCATCCTTGAAAGTCTGGTTCAGCAGAGTACGAATGTGGGACTGCACCGAGGCCGACAACGGTGCGCCGCCCTTTTTCATCTGGTTCAGGCTGGCGTAATAATGCTCCAGCACCAGCACCGTTACGTCTTTGAGCATCATCTTCCCCAACGTGGGGGCGATATATCGCCGAGCCTCAACACGGTACTCATAGATGGTCTTAGGTGCCCGCTTGCCTTCCTTGCTCTCCAACAGCATCTCAATAGCTTCCATCAAAGTCACCCGATTGGGGTTCCCGAGGACGCCATTACGGTGTTGTACCTCAAGGTCGCGCAGGTACTGCTGCGCTTGCTTCCGGCTGGCGAACGTGCGACTGAAACGCCTCGGCTTACCGCAATCATCATTGCCCAACATCACCTGGGCACGATACTTTCCTACGCCATTGCTGTTAACTTCAACGTTGATGCTGCCTTGTCCGTGAGATTTCTTTTCATTAACCATAACGAAAGCCTATAAGTTTTACATCTGGTAGTCAATATTGACATCTGTCAAGTTTCCTATCGTGTAACTGGTCAATCTCGTGAAATAATTATTCCACATTAACTAAGGCGACTCTTAAACGTGCGGGAACGTTTTAGCAACAAGCGCTGATTGGAATATTGAATGCGGAGTTGCAGTGAGTTGGTTGCGAAAGTCAGGTGGCTGGTTCTGCCAACAGGGCTGTAGTGATGACCTTTCAAATTTATTTCACCAACCACCTCTTCACTTTGCCCAATCACTTAGAGCAAAGCCGGTGACTGCGGTAGAGGTTGAGGAAGGTAGGAGGCGAAGACCGGGCGTTGGTGATTCTCAATGGGCGTCGGGGGGATGGATGCGGGTCTAGCGCCCCGACGCCTCTTCACACCGCTGTCCATCATGCAAGACAGCACGGCGGCTTAGCTGTTTGAGGCGTCGGGACACGGCTCAGCTCTGGGGAGCGGCTGCGTTGACTGCGCTGGGCCTGAACATGCAGCGCGAGATGTACAGCATCAGGTCATCGAAATCGACCCGGTAGGTGGCTCTGCGGGAGGCGCAGTCTCCGCTGGGCACAATGGTGCGTGACTGGAGGATTTCACGGCGGATGAGACGCCGAACTGTTCGTGCGCTGACGCCCAGGTATTTGGCCACCTGTGCCGTGCTGAGCAGTTCGTTGCTAATCAAGCTGACGGGATACTGGTCAGCGGTCGGAAGGGGGGGTTTTGTTTCCACATTAAAGCTTAGCGTGTTCACCGTCTGGACTGAAATGACTCTTCAGCGCGTGACGCGCAGCCCAGTGGACTCAGGCTTGGGCTTTCATCCGCCGCTGACTTGCAGAGTCTTTCAAAGCGTCGGAAAGGTGGTGGATTGGCGACAGAGACGACAGTCGCACGTTCAATCCTGTTGAGGCCCGTTAACGGCTCTCATGCGGTAGCACTCCAAGAAATCGTGAATGTCAGGAACGAAGGCACAGAAGCTGGCAGTGGGGCCAAGGTATGAATTCAAGATGCACAAATCGTCCAGCCTATGAAGCGGCTGCCTGGAATCGTTTACCAGCTTACACCAGCCAGCTCATCCTTTTTCCCCTTCAATTGTTCGTTTTCAACCTCTTCATGGGGTTTCTTCAGAGGTCATACTCTGCACCGTTCAAAGCCAGCCAAGCTTTCCGCTCGGCGTAATCTGGAAGTAAAACCTCCAGCCGCGACCAGAACTCGGCGCGGTGGTGATGATATTCCAGGTGAACGAGTTCGTGCAACAAGACGTATTCAGCCATCCGCCGAGGCAAAAGAGCGACGCGCCAGTGCAGGTATAATTCCTGACTACTGTTGCATGACCCCCAGCGTTGTCCGAGGTCTAAAACCCGTAAGGCTCTCGGCAAGCAATGCAGCCGGGAGGCATGCCGGGCAAGCGTGCCCTGTGCCCACGCTCTCAAGTGGGCTTTGTACCAAGCGATGAATGCTGCCCGGCCACTGGGAACGCGGTCACGGGTCAGTTCAAATCGGCCTTGATGGAGACTCAGCTCAGCCCCCTGAGCAGTGCGAGAAACCAGTTGGAGCCTGTACGAGCGTCCGGCGTACCAGAAGCCCTCTCCTGTTACGAATTCCCGCCTAGGGCGCTCGCGGTGGTGCTGTTTGAGGGCGAGCTTGCCATACAGCCAGTCCTGCTTGGCCTGAACCAGCGCTTCAAGTCTGCTCGGGCTGATGCCAACGGGCGCAAGGATAACCAATTGTCCGTCACGCTCCACGCCCAGGGACACGGTCGTGCGGCGAGGACTTTCCTTCACTGTAAAGGTCAGCTCGCCACGGCTCAATTCCCAGTGGGTAGCAGAGGTCATTGGGGCGTAGACCAACGGTTATAAAGATGCTTGGCCAGGTTCATTAGCTCGTCGGCGGTTTTAGCACACGCGTCATAAGGGACAAGGTCGTGCTGGTCAAGGAAAGCAAACAACCAACCCTTGACCTGTTTCTGTTGAACCGCGTTGCGCCAGAAGTCCGGTCTGACAGTGCGGTTGCGGAGTTCTTGCACTACAGTGACCGTCCCCTCAATCAAGCGCTCTCTTTGGGCTTCACTGAGGCCTTGAAGCTCCGCAGCTTGGGCCGCCAGCAGCAAACTGAACAGGGGCGCTTCGGTGAGGGGATTGAGGCCAGTGGTGTCGGCGGGCCTTCCAGTTTGCACTTCACCAATGAATGTCTTCAAGGCACTGACGAGAGCATCCCAGTGCTGAGCGTGCAGCTTGAGAAGCTCTTCAAGTTTTTCGCTGAGTTTTTGGTAATACACCGGGTCCTCGTCAGCATGCAGGGTAATGAAGTGCTTAGCGGCGTGTTCCATGGCAGCGGCCTGCGTCTGCTTGGAGAGGTAGCCGCCGACCTGCTGACTGAAATTCGGGTTCAGCACCTCAATGGGCGGCACCTTGACTTGGATAGCGCTGACATCCACGTATTGGGCTATAAGCGCCCGCACCTTTTCTCCGGCTCCAAGCATCTCGTCTTCATCGCCGTCCTGATAAACTTGCCGGGCCGTGGATTGAATGCGACTCAGCAGAGCGGCGTCTTCCACGTAGCGCAGCGCCTCCGGACGTGGCAACACGGTATCCAGCGCGTTTAAGAATAAATTGAGCTTGACCTTGAATTCCGCTCGCAGCTTGGAGTCATTCAGCGCGTTGACACAGTCTTCGCAGTCCGTCAGGGGAAGAGCCGTGCCACTGAACAGGCTCACCACGGCGTAGTGGGCCGTATCCAGCAGCGGCAGGCTGTCCTTGATGGAGGACATGACTCCCTGCACTTCTGCTTGCGTGTAATCGCTCAAGGCTTGGGCGAGGTGATGCCCTACCCCGTAGTAATCGACCACCAGACCGTGACGCTTACCAGGATGCGTGCGGTTGACGCGGGCGATGGCTTGGAGCAATTCGTGGTTGCGAATGTTTCGGTCGAGATACAGCACCTGCTCGACCGGCGCGTCGAAGCCCGTCAGCAGCATGCTCTTGACGATGAGCAGGCTCAGGGGATGTTCACGGGTCTTGAACTGTCCCTTCTCACCAGTACGCAGTTCCTGCTTGAGTGGGTCTGACCACTCGGTCCACTCCGGCGGGTCTGTGCCGTCAGCAGAGATGACGGCGGCAAATTCCAAGACCCGCAGGCGGTCCAGATATGGATATGCCATGACGAGGGCGCGGGTGTGTTCGTCCAAGCTGGCGAGTTTTGCTGGCAGCAGCCTCATGAACATGGAGTCGAGGTGTTCAAGCTCATCGACCAACTCCACCTGGGCTTTCCGGAAGGCGCGTTGGTACTCGACTGCCGCCCGGCGGCTGGGAGCCACCACCTGACCCTTTAACCCATTGGGCAGCACCTGGCTGGCGTAATGCAGCAGCATGTCCCGCGCCTTGAGGGCGATGAGCCTGGGAGATTCCAGGATGTCGCCCAACGTGCCGTATTTTTGTTGAAGCTTCAACCGTGCCGCTTTGCTCAGTTCACCGAAGAAAGTATCAAACAGGCTGTCCAAGTTCTGCCCATCTTTCAGGTAGGCATTCACGGTGCGGCCTTCGTAGAGAATGGGGACGGTAGCTTTATCTTCCTGACTCTCCAAGAGGGTGTAGGTGTCAAGCATCGGCCCGAAAATCTCGTGGGTCTTCTTCTTCTGGCCTGTAATGATGGGCGTACCGGTGAAACCAATCATGGCTGCGTTGGGTAAAGCGGCCCGCAGGTGTGCATGCTGCGTGTTGGTGTGTGAGCGGTGTGCTTCGTCCACCAGTACAAGAATGTTCGGGCTGGCGTTCAGGACGGCCTGCTGCGGGTCGAATTCCGTACCGATTTGCCCCCGCAGCTTCTGCACCATCCCGAAGACAAAGCCTGTTCCCTGCTTGGCCAGCTCGGTATTCAGCTTTTTGACTCCTTTGGCAACCGTAACTGGTTCGCCTGCAACCTGCGCGGTGTTCACGAGCTGTCTTTCCAAATCGCGCCGGTCGGTGACGACCACAATCTTGAATGTACGAAGTTCCGGTACTGTACGAAGGGCACGAACCAGAAACATCATCGTCAAACTCTTCCCAGACCCCTGCGTGTGCCAGACGATGCCGCCGCGCCCATCGACCTCCGCCCCCAGCAGCCGGGTCTCGCCGGATTTGAGGCGGGCTAGCGCTTTGTGAACAGCCCGGTACTGCTGGTAGCGCGCCACCCGCTTGCTCTCCGGGTCAGTGAGTGTGAAGTTTTCCAGCAAGTCGAGGAGGGTGTGCGGGTAAAGCACGCCTGCGGTTAGAACCTGCTGTGGATGAAGCTGAGGCTTGTCCAGCTTCTCTTGGACCTCCTGACGGGTCAATGGGTAGGTGTCCTTCCAGGTCAGGAATTCTTCAGCGGGTGCACCGACGGTGCCCAGCACAGCCTTGTAGAAGCTGGTACCGACCAGCAGTTGCACAGGATGGAAAAAGCGTTCCACGCCCTCGATTTCAGCGCTGTCACGCAGATTCTGGTAGCCCAGCAGGTCGCTGACGGCGTGTGCCATCGGTTCGGCGATGCCTGGCGACTTGCATTCCACCACGACCAATGGAATGCCATTCACGAATAGCACCACATCCGGAATGATGTATCCAGGTCCAGCCACGTACCCTGGGGGGTCTATGCGGAACTGATTGATGGCCAGAAAATCATTCCTGCTCAGTGTCCGGAAATCGATGAAGCGAAGAGTATGCCCTTTGCCGTCCGGCCCCGTGACTTGGACGCCCTCTAGTAGCAGGCTGGTTAGATGAGCATTGACTGGACGCAGGCCCACCAGCCCGGCAGGCAAGCGGGTCAACTGGCTCAGAGCCTCGTCCAGATGCGAGTCAGTCAGCCAGGGATACTCCGGTGCGTTGATGCGGCGCAGGGCCTCACGCAGGCGGCCTTTCAGCAACGTTTCCTTAAAGCTGTTGCGTTCCGTGAAGGCTGGGACGTACCTGTCTCCCACCAAGTGATTCCAGCCCATCCCGACCAGTTGACCGATGAACGGAAACTCGACCTCGTTGTACTCACGGCCCTGGGTCATGGTTGCTCCTCTGGCAGGGTAGGGGATACAACTGCGCGGTACGCCTGCCCCTTGCGCGTTGGGACGTTGGGATACTGCAACTCTAGAAGTCCCACTCTAACGAGCCTGGATAGGTAGTGGCGACTCAAGGTTTCTGCGGAGCGGTTGAGAGACTGGGCGAGTTCAAGAATGGTCTTGAACTCGCCTTGACAGGCTCGCAAAACAGCCTGCTCCATTTGGGCGCGGGAAGCTGCACGCCTGCCCAGATGCTCGGGAGACTTCTCCGGCACAGTGAGGACATCATCCGACACAAGGGTCTGCTCTTCCGACATAGGGGCAGGGTCATCCGACATAGGGGCAGGGTCATCCGACATAGGGGCAGGGTCATCCGACACAAGAGGATGTTCTCCTGCTACAACTTCTGCTGCCTGCCAGAGGCTTGGGATTCTAGACTCTCCAGTCTCCGGTAGACGGTATTTCGTCCACCGTCCTTTGCCTTCCGGGTGGAGCATACGCCGGGTCGTTAAGTCGGCCAGCAAACGGGTGATGTCCGCCGAGTGAAGCTTGGTAATTCCCTGGAGCCGCTCATTGGTAACAGCGTCCTCGACATCTGCCGTTACCAATGCCAACCGTTCGTCGTGACTCAGGGCTTCAAAATCGTTGCCGAAACGTCTGCGGAGGTCCTGAACAGCCGCTTCAGGCAACAAGCTCTGCATGGTCAACTGCAACGTCACTGTGTCGGGTTTGACGCCCTCGACTAGATTGGGCGCACGCCAATGCTCGTCATCCCAGGCTCCGAGAATCTTCGGGATACCGGAACCCGCCCGCTCGCCTGCGCCCACCATCAGAAACATCCGGTGGATGCTGTTGTTGCGCGGGTCGGTATGACCTCCTTCAAGAACGAGTTCTAGCGGCAGCCTCAGCAGTCCAGGATTCTTGAAACTGAAGCCGTCCTTTTCCTTGATGATGACCACCCCACCGCTACCCCAGTAATCTGCATGGGCCAGGGCATTGGCCAGCGCCTCCCGCAGCGCCTCGTGGACCGGTGTATCGTCAATCCGTTGCCCGTCCTGAACGCGGAACGGTACTTTCAGGTCACGTATCAGCCGACGATACACCTGACGGTAGAAGTCGTAAACGTTCCCTGACCACTTGCCGTCCATAGTCAGGCGGTCACTCCAGCGCGCGCTCGCGGGTAAAGCAGGGTCGACCTCACGGTAATCCAACCAGAAATTGGGGATGACTTCTCGAATCACCTCGTACTCGGAAAACATCACCAGTCCAGCGACCGTCAGTCCCTCTACCTTCGATTCTCTGTCATATCGCCAGCCGCCCAGCTTTTTCATCAATTCGAGGTCGTCCAAATCAAGGTAACGGTGATTGGGTTGTGCCGCTTTGAAGGCATTCCGATAGGCTTTGAGGCTGTCTCTGTTCAGGTCGTGCAGGCCATAGTTGGGCAAAATGCGACTGTCAGGCCAGCCATCGCCCTGCGCTTCGGCCATCATGCGCCGCACCTCGTCGGGTTCACATATGTAGTCGCCAGTGTAGTTGCGCCGGTAAGTGCCGGTCAGCGGATGCTGACCCACATAAACGGGACGCTGCTGCCGTGACGCTCTGGGGACCCAGACCAGAAGAAGAGACTTGTCGTCCTCTGTAAGAATCTGAACGTTCTTCTCTGTCAAGAGGTTGGCGCTGATTTTTTGACGGTTATTCAGCAGGTTCCACAAGTCGGTGCGCACCCGTTCGATGTCGGACATACCGAGAGGCTCAAACGAACCGTCAGACCGTTCCCTGACACCTAGCGCAATCAATCCTCCATCGGTGTTGGCCAGCGCCGAGTAGGAGGGCCAGAAATCGTGCGGCAACTCGCCGCGCCCGCTCTGTCCTTGTGCTCGCTTGGCCTCCACATCTACCGCTTCCCGGAGCAGCAGCAGTTCAGCAAAGGAATTGACGTGGGAGGTCATATGAGTTCTGCCGCCTCCTGGGTGGGTGGGGTGTCGGCGAAGAATGCAGACTCCACCGCCAGCAAGTTCAAAGTGGTCGATGTGACGCCGATTTTGTACTCCAGCAGCAAGTCCAGCAGCGTCTCGCCATCAATCAAGGTGATGGGCGCAGCGTTCAAAGGAAAGGCCATCTCTTTGGCTTCCTTGGAGAAGGTCCCCAAAGTTATCACCATGCCCTTGATGGCGTTCTGGGTGTGTAGGCTGCCCCTCAACTGGCTGATGACGGGCGCACCGGTAGTTCCAGCTACCCGTTTGACCTGCACCAATTCCTTGACGGTGGTGATGCCAAAGCGGGCAGTGGCCACCACATCTATCCCTTTGTCGCCGCTCTGCTTGGTCACGGTGACGTCGCTGTAATCCATCGCTTCCAGCAGCCCAGCTACCAGATGCTCGAAGCGGTAAGGATGCATCTTCGAGAGCAAGCTTCGGAGCAGTTCGCGCTGCTGCTTTTCGTATTCCTGTGCCAGCACCTTGAGTTGCCGGGCCAAGCTCGTGTCAGGGGACTGGAAGGTGTCGGCATAGGTTTTCCCAGAACCTGTCAGCTCATATTTCTGACCTTCACGCCGCACCAGACCGCGAGCGATGACGTTGTTGAGCCGTTCGTAGAGCTTACCCATCATCGTGGACTCGGTACGGAGTTCACCGGCAGGCGAGAGAAGTTGCAGCCACCCTGCCAGCAGCGCTTTACGTTTAACGCCCGCAGAACCGGATAGGGCCAGCAGCAGGGCCACCACGCCCTCCTCCTCGTCGATGTGACGCAGAACGTCAGACTTGCTGCGCTGGAATTGTTGGCCACGCTGAGTGACGACGTACTTGCCGTCTTGCTCGGCCAGCAATTGAAAGTTTTTGGCCAGCGCCAGCTCGCCGTCCATGTACCTTGGATTGAACGTCTTTCCACTGTCTTCCCAGACCCGCCGCGCTTGCTGATGCTGCTTACCAGTCAGTCGCTCGGTAATCCAGGCATCAGGCTCGCTCCAGTTGACAGGACTGGCCAAGGTACCCATCTGACCAGCGATAGCTTCTCGCAGCCCGTCAATTTCGGCCACGTTCTGACCGTTCAGCAGTTTGTAGAGCGTGCTGGCTGAGCTGTAAAGCGGGAACCAGGACGTTCGTGCTTTGTTGCTACTCATGGCATTAGAGTAGCGGCCAGCTCACGCAGCTCACGCTCGACGGTTGGCCGCAGGTCAGGTGCGTTGACAGCACCCCAGTTCCCCGTGTCATAGCCCACCCGTCCTGCCACCACCGCCGGATGACGACCCAGGCTCGTGGCCAACCGTTTGATACGTCCACTGCTGGGCATTCCATCGGCCAAGAAGGGCTGCCAGACGGCGGCGGGTATCAACAGTTCCCTGGCGAACGCATTCGCCGCCTGCTCATCGGCGCTGTATGGATTCTGGTCACCGGTTCCCAACGCCTCATCCAGCACGGGCGTGTGGTTGAGCCGGATGTGGCCCAGCTCGTGCAACAGGTTGAACCAGAACACGTCCAAGTAAGGCAGCCGGAGCGACAGCCCCACCACGGGTTGCGTCCGTCCTGGTTCGTCCAGGTAGAAGGCGGCTCCGTTGGCCCGGCTCCCTTTGGGGTGGGGCAGCAACATGAACCGCACGCCCGCACGTGCCAACAAGCTGGGAACGAGCTGGATACTTTCGCGGTCAATGGTGGCGGCCAGTAACTCCGGCAAGACCCCGTCCAAAGCTTCTGGTGAGTAGAGGCCCACCTGCTGCCCCTGCACGGCCTCCTGAAGCTCCCGCGTCCACTGACTTATGGCCTGAACGTCTGCACTAGAGGCAGTGCGGAACATGGCGTGAGGCTGTGGCACGACTGGAGGCGGCGGCGGCATGATGGGCAGGTCGGCGGGTGCATCAGGAATTACGTCAGAGCGAACACCAGCACGTGCGAGGCTGTCTTCATGCTTACTGACAGCCGCCTCCGGCACCCGCACCCGCCCCGTCAGCAAGTCATCCATCAACCCGCGCTTGAGGGATTTGAGCTTGAGGAGTTGGGCGGATTCGGTTCTTATGCGTGCTGAATCACCTTTCAGGGCATATATGATAGCGTATTGCTCAGAAATCGGCGGAACTGGAACTTTGATTGCTGCCATAATATTGTTCATTAGTTTCGGATTACCTACGTAGCTGACGTGCGCTTGTGTACGATTGGCCAGCGCCAATGCCAAATAATGTAGGTTGAGTTGATTTTTAGCTGATAAAATACCACAAACATTTGTACAGTTGAATTGACCTGTACGAAAAAAGACCGTCCCAGCATTAGCTCCGTCAGTTGTCCATGTCACATGGTCGCCCTCAAAGTCAAATGTGTCAATTTTACCGAATAAGCCATCATCCTTCGTCTGTGAGGAATAAACAGGGTAAATCCCGCGATGAGTTTCGAGATAAGGCTTACTGATTACTCTTCCACGTCCAAGCTCACAAATATTTCCGATACGCTCAACACTCCATTCCCTCGGCACTCGCCCCAGCTCGGTATCTTTGAACTTCTCAGGGTGGCGCACTGGGTCGCGGAGCTGGCCGGTCTCGTCTAGCCCCCGCGTCAGCAAGTCGTGAAGGAGACCCTGTCGGGTCACCTTAAGCTTGGTGATGATGTGCTGCGTGCCTTCTATGGTGCGGTCTAACATGTCAAGGATGGCAGCAATGCGGCGCTGTTCGGGGAGAGGCGGGAAGGGAATATGTAGACGTCCCAACTCAGTTTTACCTATAGCTTCAAATGTAGAACCCTGAGCCACTTTATTGAGTTGGGGTGCGGCAAACTTGACAGCATGCCAGCCGAAATTGGCATCCATATCATTAAAGCGGATGGCAGCTAAGCCACGTCCAATCGCGTACTGAACGTTAGATAGATTGATGGCACCGACGGGGGCACGAACGCTGATTAAGACATCGTTCTCTTCACTGAGTTTTGTGGGCTGAGAACATACGAGCTTAGGAACTGGATAGCGTGTTCCAAACTCAGCATTGCCCTGTAGAAATGGCAAACCTCTTCCATCCTCACTAACGAAGCGTGACGATGGAGCTTGTCCCATTTCAAATTCAGCTACTTCGCCGAGCTGAATATCTCTCCACTCACCCGACATAACCCAGCTCCTGCAAGAACCCGTCTAACTGAGCGGCTGCACCGTCCCTATCCCGCTCCAACTCGCGCAGGCTGACGTGGTACTTGTCGTGCCAACGCTCCAACACACCGATAATCTGGTTGCGGTGCGCGGTGACGACACGGCTCAGGGCAGCCTCCAAATTCTCACGCATGAACGTCAGGGCCACCGCCTGCCGCTCGGCGTCGGTCATGGCGTCAGCACTGGCCTGAAGGACACTCAGGGCTTGCACCAGCGTGGCCTTGTAGGTCTTCTTGACCTCATTCAGCTTCTTCTTCACCAGCTTGGCTTTGGCGGCGCTAGCAGCGGCTTCCAGCGGGTCATGCTCGGCCTCGTCGTCACCTTCCTCAGCGCTCTCACCCTCAAGCTCGCTGAGTTGGGCTTCCAGCTCGGCACGGCTTTCCTCAAGCTGCTGCAACTTGCTCATGGTTCTGGGCGCGAGAGCGTGTAGCAGACGGTCACGGTCAATGCCGCCGGTCGTGCTGGTGTCGTTGTCGTCGCCCACCGCGTTCTGTATCCAGCCGTTCAGGAGTTCGCTCCAGCCATTGGCGGCCAGCGTCTTGAGGTTGTATTTGTTGTCGTCCCACCAACTGGCGATAATGCCCGCGACTTGGAAGGGAGTGAGCATGGCAACCTGTCCCACTGGAACGGCCAAGGCCCGCTGAAAGCTGCCGAGGAGTTCAGCACGAACGGTCTGCAAAGCTTCCGTTTCAGGAAGTGTCGTGATGTGCTGGTGCTGCTCCTGCCACCACCGGTCAAAGCGGGCTGTGATTTGCTCCTCTGCCGCTGTGACGCCGGGGAAGGTCTCCACGAGTTCGCGCAGGAACTGACGGGTTGTGGCATGTTCACCAAACTCAACGTAACTGGAGGTGGCTCTGGGAGAGTAGAAGACGTGCGCCATGGGGTCGAACCCGTGTGCGGCAAACAACTCACTTTTTGCCGTGACTTCAGCTCTCGGCACACCGCCTTGCAGGTGGGCGCGGACGTCCTGCGGCTCGGGAGCGGGGGTGTTGTCGGCGTACCGGCGGATGTTCAGATTGTCGTCGTTCTCAGCCAGCTCTTTCCGGCTTACGACGCGGGCATAGCCAGGCACATCCTGGAACGCGGCATAGATGCTAGCAATCTTCTCGATGTGTTCTGGACGCAGGTAGTTCTGGGCGCGGCCTGAGTAAAACTCGGCGTCCGCGTTGATGAACAGTACCTTCCCCTGCCGCTCGGCGGGCTTGCCCCCTTCGTGCCGCAGTATCAGGACGGCGGCAGGAATGCTGGTGCCGTAGAAGAGATTGGCCGGAAGACCTATCACCGCCTCAAGCACGTCGTCATCCAGCAAGCCCTTGCGGATGGACTTCTCCTCACCGCCCCGGAACAGCACACCGTGCGGCATAACGGTAGCGACCATGCCATCTTCTCGTGTCACCTTCAACATGTGCTGCAAGAACATCAAGTCAGCTTTTTTACCGGACTCAGGGGTATAGCCGTACTCGAAGCGGTCGGTGAATTCCAAGTCATTTCGGCTGTAGTTCAAGCTGAACGGCGGATTGGCAATGACTCGGTCGAAGAAAAGAAGCTGTCCCTTCTCGTCGCGGTGTTGAGGCTTAGCCAGAGTGTCTTCGTTTCGCAGGTCAGCGTCATGAATACCGTGCATGATGAGATTCATTTTGGCCATGGCCCATGAACTGCCGCTGGAATCCTGCCCGTAAAGAGATACCGTGCTGGGGTCACCGCCATGCTCCTCAACAAACTGACGACTCTGGATAAGCATGCCACCGGAGCCGACCGTCGGGTCGTAGACGCGCATGCCCGGTTGTGGGTGAATCAGACGCACCATCAGGCGAACGACTTCACGGGGCGTGTAGAACTCTCCCCCCTTCTTCCCGGCGCTGTCGGCGAACTGCTTAACGAGATATTCGTAGGCCGCACCAAGCAAGTCGGGAAACTCAAAGTCCTCGTCACGCAACGACATTTCACTGAAGTGACCAATCAGCTCGCGCAGCTTGGTGTCAGGAATGCGGGTCTGGCCGACCTTTCTGTTGAAATCGATGTGGCCGACCACACCTTCAAGAGCGTCGTGATTGCTTTCCTCCAAGGCACCGAGGGCTTTGTTCAGGCCGCTGCCGATGTCTCCATGCAGTTCATCACGGATAAATGTCCAGCGGGCCTTGGATGGAACGTAAAAGACGTTTCGCTCGGCGTAGAACGCCGGGTTATCCGCTCGCTCTCTGGCCTGCTCAGGCGTGCGACCTTGCACGAGTTGCTGCTTAATAATGCGGGCATGCTGTCCCTCAAACACGTCAGAAGCGCGTTTGAGGAACAGCATGCCGAAGATGTATTCCTTGAATTCTGAGGCGTCCATCTTACCGCGCAAAATATCTGCGGCGGCGAACAGATGCCGTTCCAACTGCTTGAGTATAATTCGGGCCATGATAATCACGTCAACAATACGTTGTTGCCGTGCTACTAGATGTGACGAGTTGCGCCCTGCGAACTCGACGTGGCTCTAGACCATTCAGTTAGGTCTCTCCGTCGGGGAAGCCTAAATATCATCATGGATTTTCATGGACATTTCGACTGCCCTTGAGAAGATGAGTCACCGTTTCAAATCTCACGGAAGCCATACCGCACGGAATTGCACCCTAATGAAGATATACCCCCCCTGTCACGAATACCTGTAATGGGGGGTAACTGCTCAGACTAATCCGATTGAACTGGACGCCGATGCGTGGATTACAGGTCGAGAAAAAGATGTAGAAAAGTTTTGTTCAATGCCTATCATTTGAAGACCCTGCACTGACTGCAAACTCTTTTGCTGGAAAGGAAGAAGAATCTAACGCGATATGTTGGCCACTAAGAATAACGGAAATGAAAAATCGAACAACCACGCTAGTACGAAGTTTACCGTAATGCAGACACTGAAATGACTACAAATTTACGAGTGGTAAATCACTCTGGCGAGCGTATGGTACATCTGGATAGCATCTGATTTACTTTTAGACATAAATTCTATACCACCAGCGAGCGAAGTGTAGAGCTCTACTTTTTCTTCCTGTTCTTCAAGTGAGGGAAGTCGAGTCAAGTCTAGAAGAATGCATTCACAAAATTTTCTGAGCAACGGCGTGTCAGCCATTTTCAATGTGACATCATTAAAGAGGCAGTCAATTGCTTCGATGGAGTAGCCCACAATTCCAGATACATGCAACTCGCTCGAACGTTTGTTGTCTGTCAATGCTACACACGCCAAATAAAAGTATCTTCGCAGCATTTTTACCGCCTTTCCCAAGAAGTTTGAGCCACTTCTTAGAACAAGCTAAAAGACTTGCGTGGCCCTTTGCACGTTTCCGAGACGTTTACGGGCAGTCTTCGTATTGGTCAAAGTTTCTGGCAAAGCAGCGGCGACCAAGTTGATATTGATATCAAGATGACGGCAAAAAGCCAGCAAAATATCGCCACGAGGTGCGGACTCGTCCGATGGGTTAAGCATGTTGAGCACGGTCGCGTAGCCAACACCAATTTTATCTGCCACTTCCACTAATGTCGTCTGTTTCTCGGCAATTTTTTCGTGACTCATGAATCTCAGACTAGACTTCCATCCTACCATAGTGTTTTCCCCCTTACCGAACGTTTCTTGGATACCAGTCGCCAACCGTTCAGCTTCGTCTAAGACTGTAATCGATAGGCAGTTGTTTGTCAAATTCCACTCGACTTCTCTTCAATCTTCTCTTATTTGAAATAACTATTCCACATTTCTTTCCGAACGTCAAGGAAAAGCTGCCCTTTTGCCTTTATTTTAGACGGAGTGCAATTCAGTCTATCTATCAGAACCATTTGGGGGTAAAAATCTCTGATATGTTTCGATAACCAGCGATTACTCACGCTGAATTGGAGGGAAAAGCAGAATCAGAAGAAAACTTTAGGCTCACAAATCGAATCGAAATACAAAAATTTCCCGACCGCGTTAACGGTAGGGAAAGTGGACATCGCATGGACGCATCGCCGCATGTGCTTTTACTTGACACTTGAGCATACTCTATGGTGACGGCGTCTGCAACAAGGAGTGCAGGCAGATGCAAAATGAAACTCAAGCCTCGGACGTCACTGACCACAAGCTCGCGCACCAGCGGAACAAGAAGCCAGTAAAGGCTAACCGCGAGAAAAAGGCCGAGCAGGTCATCAAACCTTGGATGGAAGACTTGAAGCTACTGAGGATTTCAAAAGAAATAAGAACTGAAATCTTGTCGAAATACCCGATTTTGAAAGAAAACGAGGCATTCCGGTGGCTCATGGCCTACCTGCTTTGGGACGGGTGGCGAGATAAGAGGACTCCTGAACGTATCGTCCTCCCCGCAAAACTCGTGACTTTCGTCGTCAGCGAATGGTCAGCCGATAATAAGAAGCACTGGAGGCAGGCTTGGGGTGTGAAGGCAGGCAAGCCAATCACTGCGTCCTTAATGTTCCAGCAGTTCAGCACTTCGGTCTTGCCCTTGCATTTGAATCCTCACCGGATTGCCGAAACATGCCGTACCTGTTTGCCCGCCTGTTGCAACCTTCTCATAGAAGCGCGTACCGAACATCTGGGCACCACTGCAACTTGCCCAGTCTACTTTGTCAGTGGGAGGCCAGCTCTGACCCCACAGCATCACAGAAAAGTCTTACAGGCCCAGGGTGCGATGCAGGCCGCTCATCTGGAGCGCTTGCGTCCCGATTATCAGCGGCGTTTCTTTTGGCCGCTCTTGGAACTGCTCAACAACACGAATACGCAGCAGGTCAGTACCGTTCTGCACGACAACTTCAGCCATGCCCAGGAAGCTTTGTCCAAGCGAGTGAGCAACTCGGCTTCACTCTCTTACAGCACAGCTCTTCTCCTCCAAATCAAACACACTTCAATGCCTGTTCTCTACGAACCGAGCCGTAAGGGAAAGTCGCCCAGGATTTCTCCGGTCGATGGAAGCGGACCAGCCCTGGCCTTGCCCAAAGAGGTGCGCCAAGCTCTGATGCGGGGCTGCTGGGAATTCGACTTGGTGTCCGCCCAACTGGCGGTGGTCGCAAGACTTTGGAATATTGAAGCCCTGCAAAGCTTCTTGGAACAGGCTTGTGACGGTAGAGGTCACAGCATCTGGCAGGAATTGATGGACGCGGCTGGGCTTCCGCAGAATGGCTCCTACAAACCTCTCCTCAAGGAATTCGTGTACGCCTGCTGTTACGGCATGCGCCTCCCTGCGCTTAAAGATTTGCTATTAGGTCGGGGGAAAAACCACAACGGGCGGAGCGTGCGTCTCACCCAGTCTCAGTACGGCGCTTTGATGCTGCATCCACTCCTGCGCGAACTCCTTAAGGCTCGGGACAACGCATTGGCTAAGGCTGAGCAAAACGGTAAGGTGGTAGTGCCATTTCTGCCCAAAGCCGAACAGCGCTTTGCCCTCAAAGCAACCGACAAAGCGGCGAAGAAGTACAGCAACGAGAGACGAGCAACAGCACGTTCTGCATTGGCCTGCGCTTCACAAGCCGTGGAACTGTGGCTCCTTATGCCTACCGTGGAAGTTCTGAAACGGTTTCCGGCTACCCAAATTATTGCCCACCAGTACGATGGGTTTACCGTCGCCGGGCCGGAATACACCCTGAAAGAAATGGCTCCACAGTTAATAAAAGCCGTAGATGAACAGATGCGGCGGTACGGCATTGCCTCGAAATTGGATGGAAAACTGCTGACCTAAAGTCAGCCGCTGAAGTTTTTCGTGCCCGGCAGTTTTTAGGCAACCACGCTGAAAGGCACCTCTCCAGCGCTGCCGGGCCTCAACCACTCCCTCTCCCTCTCCCTCTCCTCTCCACCACCTCACCTCACCACCTCTCCACCCCTCTCCTCTCCACCACCTCACCTCACCACCTCTCCACCCCTCTCCTCTCCACCACCTCACCTCACCACCTCTCCACCCCTCTCCTCTCCTCTCCTCTCCATAGTGCTTAACTCTCAGGCTTAATAGCGTAGAGAACCAGCACTGAGACGCAGAAAACTGCCGTACGGAGGAAAATTTCCTTGCGTGACCTACCTTACATATCGGTTTGACATCTACAAACCATAAATACAGTTTAATCCGCACTGGGAGGGCATCCAACGCCTTCATCAGGTTGGAACTGGCGTGCCGGATGGATGTCGAGGAGCTGGCCGCCAATTGGCTTAGCAGACTGCACACCGAAGATTTCCCTTAAGCTGCATTGGACAGATAGGTGACTGACTTCCAATTCGTTTAATATGTCGACGTCTCAGAAACACCATTTAACCTGCGCTGGGAGGGCATCCAACGCCTTCATCAGGTTGGAACTGGAGTTCCGAATGGACGTCGAGGAGCTGGTCGCCAATTGGCTCGGCAGACTACACACCGGAGATTTCTTTTAAGCGGCATTGGACAGATAGGTGACTTAACTTCCAATTTGTTCGACATGTCGACGCTTCAGAAACGCCGTTTAACCTGTGCTGGGAGGGCATCCAACGCCTTCATCAGGTTGGAACTGGAGTTCCGAATGGACGTCGAGGAGCTGGTCGCCAGAGAGACATTTCAGCGATAGAGGTGAGCATAAACCAGCCTCACCGTTCAGACTGATTTTGGAGCAGGGTAGATGAAGATAACACTGAACCAAACGAGACCGGTGGACCGTTTGAACCCTCAACTGAAGAATCTCCTGATTTAAAGCATGGGTACCCTATTTACGGAAAGAAGACTGGGGGCGGAGTAAATGCCCCTCTACCCCCCTCTGTCCCCAAAACCTGTTCGTGAAAAGTCAATCGGATTTGGAAAGTGCTACAAGCGGCAACTCATTGCCAAGCACAATCTGAATTTTGGAAGAAAGATGTGCTGGAGCAGCTTGACAAGTGGTAGAGCAATTCAATCCTGCGGGTAATCGGCGGGTAATACGTTCGCCGACTTGGAAACGAATTAAGGTGACAACGTAAACAATTAACATCGTTATGTTTAAAAGTACCAGCGCCAATAAGCAGCCCAACGGCGTGATTTCAAGCTGTGAATGGCATTACTGTGTACCTGCCGCTGCAAAAGCCGCTGGAGGCTTGTATTTTGCCCGCGCCTCCGCTAAAGTCTTGAAGCCTGCTGCGTGCAGGGAAGTAAGGCGATGTAGCTCAGTTGGTTAGAGCGAACGACTCATAATCGTTAGGTCCCCGGTTCAAGTCCGGGCATCGCCACCAAGACCAAGAACCCTGTCTGAGACGGGGTTTTTTTGTGTCTCGTAAAAAATTTACTCTATGCAGCCAACTGTAATCGTTCGCTCTCCAGACCCATCTGAAGCCGCCTATCAAAGCGGCGTTCATGGTAGATAACCACGCGTCTTGTCCCAAAGAGGCAGTAAACTGAGCGGCATGACCACCCAACCGTCCGTGGAGCAACTCAGCGTCAACACCATTCGCACCCTCAGCATTGACGGCGTGCAGGCGGCCAACAGCGGCCATCCCGGTGCGCCGCTCGGCATGGCCCCAATGGCTTACGTGCTGTGGCAAGATTTCCTGCGCCACAACCCCAAGCACCATGAGTGGCTGGGCCGCGACCGCTTCGTGCTGTCGCCGGGGCACGCCAGCATGCTGATCTACTCGCTGCTGCACCTGACCGGCTACGATTTGAGCTTGGAGGAACTCAAGAATTTCCGGCAGTGGGGCAGCAAAACCCCCGGCCACCCCGAGTTCTTCCACACGCCGGGCTTAGATGCCACCACCGGCCCGCTGGGTCAGGGCGCGGCGATGTCGGTGGGCATGGCCCTGGCTGAAGTGCATTTGGCCGCCCGTTACAACAAACCCGACCTCAAGATTTTTGACAACCACACCTACGCCATCGTCTCGGACGGCGACCTCCAAGAAGGCATCAACCACGAAGTCGCTTCACTGGCCGGACACTTACAACTCGGCAAACTGATCTGGATGTACGACGACAACGACGTGCAGCTTGACACCGGCACGTCCAAGACGTTTACCGACATCACCCCGCTGCGCTACGAAAGCTACGGCTGGCAAGTGCTGGAAGTCCACGACGGCAACGACTTGGTGGCCATCAAAAACGCGCTTGAATCGGCCCGCAACGACACCCGCCGCCCCAGCCTGATCAAAATCAAGACCATCATCGGCTACGGCAGCCCCAAGGCCGGAACCAGCAAAGCGCACGGCGAGCCGCTGGGCGAGGAAGGCGTGGCCGCCACCAAAGCGGCGCTCGGCTGGGACTACCCGCCGTTTACCGTGCCGGAGGAAGTGGCCCAGCACATGGACGCCACCGAGCGCGGCGCGGCGCAGGAAGCCGAGTGGAACACCTTGATGGACAAGTACCGCGCGGATTACCCTGCCGAGGCCGCCGAACTCGACGCCATGATCGCCCGCAAACTCGCGCCCGACTTCAGCGACACGCTGCCCAATTTCGAGGTTGGCAGCAAGGGCATGGCCACCCGCGCCGCCAGCGGCAAAGTCATCAACGCGATTGCCGCCAAGGTGCCGTCGCTGCTGGGCGGCAGCGCTGATTTATCCGGCAGTACCAAGACCACCATCGAAGCCTCAGAGGCCATCCAGCCGGATGACTACGGCCAGCGCAACATTTACTTTGGCGTGCGCGAGTTCGGCATGAGCGCCATTGCCAACGGCCTGAGCCTCTACGGCGGCCTGCGCCCGATGGTCGGCACCTTCTTGGTGTTCGCCGATTACCTCAAGCCGGCGGTTCGTCTCTCGGCCCTTCAGATGCAGCCGGTGATCTATGTGCTGACCCACGACAGCATCGGACTGGGCGAGGACGGCCCCACCCACCAGCCGATCGAGCAGCTCGCCATGCTGCGCTCGATTCCCAACACCTTCGTGATGCGCCCCGCCGACGCCAACGAAACCGCCGCCGCTTGGCAAGTCGCCTTGGAGCGCACCGACGGCCCCACCGCCCTGATCTTGACCCGTCAGGATTTGCCTACCCTGCCGCGCAATTACAGCGGCGTGCAAAAGGGCGCTTACGTGGTCAAAGACGCCGAGAACGCCCAGATCATTCTGGTGGCCTCGGGCAGTGAGGTGGCGCTGGCCATCGACACTGCCGAGAGCCTGGCCGCCGAGGGCACCCCGGCGCGGGTGGTGAGTATGCCGTGCATGGAAGCCTTCCGGCAGCAGGATCAGGCTTACAAAGACAGCATCCTGACGCCGGGCGTCAAGCGGGTGGCCATCGAAGCCGCCTCGCCGCAGCCCTGGTACGAGTGGGTCGGCTTAGAAGGCGCGGTGGTGGGCATGACCACCTTTGGCGCGTCGGCCCCCGCCAAGACCTTGTTTGAGAAGTTCGGCTTCAGCGTGGCGAACGTCAGCAAAGTGGTCAGGAGCGTTCTCTAAATTCAGCCACCCCAACAAAAAAGCCGCCCCATATCGGAGGCGGCTTTTTTGTTGACACTTACTTCAAAAACAACTTGTACGCTGCGTTCTGGCTCATATCGTGCGCCGGGTAACCGAGCGCCTCCACCGACGCCAAGAAGTCGGGCAACTCGGCGTCCGGCACCTGAATGCCTGCCAGCACCCGCCCGTGTGCGCTGCCGTGGTTGCGGTAGTGAAAGAGGCTGATGTTCCAGCGGGACTGCAACTGAGTCAGGAAGGCCAGCAGAGCGCCGGGGCGTTCGGGGAAGTCGAATGAGTAGAGCCGCTCATCCTGCGCTTCGGGGGCGCGGCCTCCGACCATGTGGCGCACGTGGACTTTGGCGAGTTCATCCTCGGTCAAGTCGGTGACGGGGTAGCCCTGCCCCTCCAGCGCGGCCACCAACTCAGGGCGCTGGTCAGGATGGCCCAGTTGCACGCCGACGAAAATGCGGGCCTCGTTGCGCGGCGCGTAACGGTAATTGAATTCGGTGATCTGGCGCACGCCCAGCGCAGTGCAAAAGGCCTTGAAGGCTCCGGCCCGCTCAGGAATGGTGACGGCCAGAATAGCTTCGCGCTGCTCACCGATCTCAGCCCGCTCGGCCACGTGGCGCAACCTGTCGAAATTCATGTTGGCCCCGCAGGTCAGCGCCACCAGCGTTTCACCCTCCAGCTTGTGCTGCCGGGCGTACTTCTTGAGGCCCGCCACTGACAATGCTCCGGCAGGCTCCATCACGGCGCGGGCGTCGTCATACACGTCCTTGATGGCGGCGCAGACTTCATCGGTGCTGACCGTCACCCAGTCGTCGACGTACTGGCGGGCGAGATTGAAGGTATGTTCGCCGACCATCTTGACCGCCACGCCGTCCACGAACAGGCCCACCGTGTCGAGGCGCACCCGCTCCCCGGCCCGCACACTCCGGGTCATGGCGTCGGAGTCGTCAGGTTCGACGCCCACGATTCGCACATTGGGCTTGAGCGCCTTGAGAAAGGCCGCCACGCCTGCGATCAGGCCGCCGCCACCGACTGGAATGAATACCGTGTAGGCGTCAGCTTTGACTTGCGACAAAAGTTCCAGGCCCACCGTGCCCTGACCGGCGATCACGTCGGGGTCGTCGTAAGGATGCACGAAAGTGAGGCCGAGTTCGCGCTGCAACTCGTAAGCGTGGGCCTCAGCGTCGCTGAAAGAATCGCCGAACAGGACGACCTCGGCTCCCCTTGCTCGGCAGGCCCGCACCTTGATTTCGGGAGTCGTCACCGGCATCACGATGACGGCCCGCACGCCGAGTTTCTGAGCGCTGAAGGCCACCCCCTGCGCGTGGTTGCCCGCCGAGGCGGTGATGACGCCTCTTGCCTGCTCCTCGGCGCTGAGCTGGGCCATCTTGTTGTAAGCGCCTCTAAGCTTGAACGAAAAGACCGGCTGCTGATCCTCGCGCTTGAGCAGCACGGTGTTGCCGAGTCGGGCCGAGAGCTGGGGCGCGGGCTGCAAATCGGTTTCAATGGCCACGTCGTACACGCGGCTGGTGAGGACTCGGCGCACCCAGTCCATGTTCGTTGGAGTTGTATCGTTTGGCGCAGATTGGAGAAGAACGGTGGGTTCGGTCATAGCGGCTCCTTTGGAAGTTGGGAAGTTGGACAGACAAAAAAAGCCCCCAACACGAAGTCAGGGGTCACGTTAGGCGCAAAAAACCGCCCGGTTTACCCGGTGGTGAGAATAATTCGCGCCTGCATGGTGCTGAGCATACGCTCTTGGGCGGAGCGTGTCATCTTCTCGCCAGCTTGCCTGCCCAGCGGGTGAGCAAAGCCGGGCCAATCCGAACAGTGAGGATGTGGCCGAGTGGCCGCATTCACCCGTCCCACTCGGCCTGAAGACGCGCCCAGTCCTGCGGCGTGTCCACATCTCGCAGCGCTCCTTGCGGCAAGTCCACCCACACCGCTTCCTTCCCGTACTTCTGGATGAGGTGCTTGGGGCCGTGATCGCCCGCTTGGGTAAAACCGCTGAATAGATCGACCCTGAATAGATGCGGCGGGGCGCGGACACCAGCTTCACCAAACCTAGCCAGCACCAGCGGCGCACCGCTCTCCACAAACGCTTCCAGCACAGCGCGGTGATGCTCAGCCGTCACAAACGGCATATCGGCCAGCGCGAAGTGAGCCGCCGCCACATCCGCAGGCAAAGCGGCCAGCCCCGCCCGAAAGCTCTCCGACAACCCGAGTTCGGGGTGGGGGCATTCGGCCAGGGTCAGCGGCAACCCGGCGAGGGCGGCCCGGACTTGTCGCCCCAGTTCGCCCGGCGGAGTCACGACGATCACGCCCGCGAATCCGGCGTCCAGCACAGCGCGGGCGGCTCTGCGCACCAACGCTTCACTCTCCAAAATTAGCAGTTGTTTGGGCTGTCCCAAGCGGCGACTCTGACCCGCCGCCAAGACGACGGCCCACACTTCTGGCCACACCTCCGGCACTGTGGTGGTGGTTGGTACAGTGGCGGTCATTGGCACACGCTCAACATGCCGAACAGTCTAAAGCGGCCCGCGCCTGCTAGCCTAAGCTCATTCATGTCTGCCCCCAATCCCAGCGCCCCTGATCCCAGTGCATCCAGCCTTGGCGCAGCCCTGATCGCCACTGGTTATTTGCCCTCAGCAGCACTCGGCACGGCGCTGCGCCTCGTGACCTTGCTGGGCAAGCCACTGCTGCTCGAAGGCCCCGCCGGAGTGGGCAAGACGCAGGCCGCCAAAGCACTGGCACAGGCGCTGGGCACCCGGCTGATTCGGCTGCAATGCTATGAGGGCCTAGACGCGCAGTCTGCCCTCTACGAATGGAATTATCCGCGCCAGTTGCTTCATCTGCGCCTCTTGGAAGGCCAGCACGCCCTGGAAACGAACCCAGAAACTGAGCAGGATTTGTACCGCCCAGAATTTTTGCTGCGCCGCCCACTTTTGGAGGCCATTACCCAAGACGCCCCGCCCGTCTTGCTGATTGACGAGGTGGACCGCGCCGACGAAGCTTTCGAGGCTTTTTTGCTCGAACTGCTGGCCGAGTGGCAAATCAGTATTCCCGAACTCGGCACCATCAGCGCCACGCACCGCCCCCACGTCATCCTGACCAGCAACCGCGAGCGCGACCTGAGTGACGCCCTGCGCCGCCGCTGCCTGTATTTGTGGGTGGATTACCCCACGCCGGAAGCTGAACTGGCCATCGTGCGTGCCCGTTTGCCGAACGTGGAGGCCAGCCTCGCCCAGCAAGTCGTGAACGCGGCAGCGTATTTGCGGGCCTTGCCGCTGAGCAAAACCCCCGGCATTGCCGAAACGCTCGACTGGGTGGAAGCGTTGGTGGCGCTCCATAGGGACGCGCTGACCCCCGAGACCGTGGAGGAAACGCTAGGCTGCGTGATCAAGCTGCGCGAAGACCAAGCGGTGGTGCGCCAGAAATTACAGGGCTTGATGACAGCGGCACTGCAACAACTTTGAATGGACAACAACTTTGAGCAGGCATCAACAAGTCTAGATTTTACCCTCACTCGTCTTCGCCTTCCGGGTCGCGGGTTTCGCTGGGGCGCGGGTGCGGGGCGTCCACTTCCTGCTTGCTGAGATCCGTTTTGGGGGCGCTCCGCACCAACCGAATAGAAATCGGCGCGTCGCCCAGACTGATCGAGCGCTGCGGAAAGGGTATTTCGATGCCGGCCTGATCCATGGCGATTTTGATGCGGCGGTTGAATTCGCGCTGCAAAGCGTACTGGGTTTTGGGCTGCACCTTGAAGAGCGCCCGCAGCTTTACGCCGTCGGCGGCCAGACTGGTGACGCCCTGAACCTCGGGAGCGTCCAGAAAGTTGCCGCTCCATTCGGAATCGGCGTAAAGGTCGTCGCAAACTTTTTGCAAAACCTGCAAGGCCTCGTTGACGTTGGCGCTGTAGGTCACGTCTACAGTGGCCACCACCCGCGACCAGTCCTTGCTGCTGACGCTCACGGTGTTGATCTGGCCGTTGGGCACGATATGCACCGTGCCGTCGAGGGCACGCAGGGCCGTAACCCGCAAGTTCAGCTTTTCCACCTCGCCGCTGAGGGTGCCGCTGTTAACCGTAATCACGTCGCCCACCCCGTACTGGTCTTCAAGCAGAATGAAAAAGCCGTTGAAGACGTCTTTGATTAAGCTCTGCGCTCCGAAGCCCACCGCCAGACCGAAGACCGAGACGCCCGCCAGCAAGGTGGTGGCGTTGATGCCCAGCGCCTGCAAGATGCTGATGGCGGCGATCAGCACCACGATGACGCGCAGCGTGCTGTCGACCACGCCGCGCAGCGTGCCGAGGCGCACCGCCCGGCGGCTGAATTCGTCGCCCGGTACGATCCGCGACGACAAATTGCCCACCAAACGCCAGCCGATCAAGCTCAGCGCCACGATGACCACCAACTGTCCGGCGCTGGCCCTGAACCAAGACGTGATGATCTGGCCCGCGCTAAACAAAATCGGCACCGGCACATAAACGGCGTACACCGCCACCGCCAGAGCGCAAAAAATGCAGGTAAAGAGCCACAACCACCTGAGCAGCACCAGCAAACCGGGCCGGATGTGAGGGGTGAGCTGGCGCAGCAGTAGGCGGCCAAAGCGCCAGACGGCATAGACCACCACCAGAACCAAAATGACCTTGAGCCAGATCCAAGGCTTGGAAAGTTGTGCAACGAGGAGGTCAAACATTAAGCGCTAGCCTGTCACGCGCCGATGAGATGAGTGGGTGAGCGAGCGGCCAAGCCTACCGGCGGCGCGGCCAGCCAGCCACAATTCTCAGCCAGCAATGCTCAGGGCTGCGCCGAATTTGAACCCGCCAAACCCTCACTCAGCCGCTCGATGAAGCGCGATTGGTGCGCCCGTGAAGCCCGCAGCAAAGCGTTTTTGACCGCAACCGCGTCGGCGCTGCCGTGACCGATGTAGCTCAGGCCGCGCACGCCCAGCAAAATACTCGCGCCGTAGGTGCTGGGATTCATCCTTTCGCTGATGGCCCGCAGGCCATCGCGCACCAACAAGCCGCCCAGCTTGGCACGCGGGCTGGAAGTCAGCGCGTCTTTGACCCAGCCGAGGAGCACCCGCGCTTCACCTTCGGCCAGCTTCAGCACGATATTGCCGGTAAAGCCGTCGGTCAGCACGATATCGGTGGTGCCTTTGAAAATGTCGCTGCCCTCGATGTTGCCGTAAAAGTTGATGCCGGCTTGTTGTCTCAGCAGAGCGTGGGCTTCCAAAGTCAGGGCGCTGCCTTTGTGGGCTTCCTCGCCAATGCTGAGTAGGCCCACCGTGGGGTTCTCGCGCTCCTCGATGACCCGCAAATACAAGCTGGCGAGCTGCGCCCACTGCGCCAGATAACTGGCTTTCACGTCGGCGTTGGCTCCGGCGTCGAGCAGCGCCACCGGCCCGGTGCGGGCGGGAATGTAGGTCAAGATGGCGGGGCGGTCGATGCCGGGCAAGCGGCCCAAGATCAGCAGTGAGGCGGCCATCGTCGCGCCACTGTGGCCCATGCTGACCAGCGCCGCCGCCTGACCCGCCTTGACCAGGTGGGCAGCCACGTTGATGCTGGCTTCCTTGCGCCCGCGTACGTCGCTGGCGTGCTCATCCATTCCGATCACGTCCGGCGCGTCAACGACTGTCAGCGGCAGCGCCGAAATGCCGGAATGTTTACTGAGTTCGGCGTGCAGCTTGACCTGATCGCCCACCAGCGTGACCCGCACGCCCGCTTTGGCGGCCATCACCGCGCCTTCCACGTTCGGCACCGCGCCGTGATCGCCGCCGACAGCGTCTAGGGCAATAGGTAAACTTGCAGCGGTGTCGGGTGCTGCCTTGATTTCAGACTCAGCCGTCATCTTCTGAATCCAGAGCGCTGCTCACATAAAAGGGGCGCGGCTCGAAGCGGCCTTCGCTGCGGTTGCCCGTCCCGCCCTCGCTGGGGAGGCGGTAGCCGGGGCGCTCCACCGAGGCGCGGATGTCTTTGAGATCCACGTATTCGTCGGCGGCGTTGCGCAGCTCGTAACTGGTCATCTCGGGAATCGAGGCGACCACCACCCGCTTGCCGCGCAGCCGCAGCGCTTCGACGGGGCGCTCGAAATCGCCGTCGCCGGTCAGCAGCACGGCAGTGTCGTAGAGGCCGGCGGTGGTCAGCAAATCGGTGACGATCTCGATGTCGAGGTTGGCGCGGCGGTGGGTGTCGCCGTGTTCGTCGGTATTTTCGCGCAGGGTGCGGGTTCTCACGGTGTAGCCCATATAGGTCAGCGCGTCGATGAAGCGCTTTTGCTTGTCGTCGACCGGCGTGGGAACGGCAGTGTAATAAAAAGCGTTGTAGAGCCGCCCCATGCTGGCAAAGTGCTCCAAGATCTTGCGGTGATCAAAGTTCCAGCCCAGCCGTTTGGCCGCCGCGTAAACATTTGCTCCATCAATAAAAAGTCCAATCCGCTCTAAATACTGTGGTTGTTCCATCTGTCCTCCGGGCGCGGCCAAATTGGGGAAGCGCCCATCTATGTGGTGCTGAAGTGGTGTTCAAAGGGTCAATGAGAGTTGAGTATGCCCGCAGTTATGCGTCGGCAGTTGCCGCCCGCCAAGACAGTGGCCTTAGGCGGCTGGCCTTAAGATACCGGCTGCCCGCCCCGAAATGTCAATTCAGGTTTTTCTGAATAAGGTGTCGCTGAACTCACTATGGGTTTGAATGCAACGGCAACTGGGGCCGCTGGCCCTCTTGGTGCAGCGCGGCCCACACGTCCTGATTGAGCTTGAGTAAATCAACGCCGCCGTATTCGGCTGGCAAGGCCTGGAGGTATTTCTGGGCTTTGTCGAAATTGCGGTGGGTGAGACTGCCGTATCCCCAGCGCCTGTGCAGCGCGGCGGCCAGCAAAATCAGGGACTGCAAGAACGCCCGCTCCTCACCGGCAGCGATCAGCCAGCGGCCTTCCCAAGCTTCGTGGGCTTCCCACCACAGGCCGGCATTAAACAGCCGTGCTCCCTCATTCCACTCCTGACTGCTCTGGGCCGACCACATGTCCTCAGTGTGGCGCATTCCTGCCGCGCCGCCCCCTCACCCTCCCCGAGACTAAAGGCCGCCTGAAGGTGTTCACGCCGTAATGCCAACTTGTCACACATGTGATTACAGGTTAAGCGGCGTAAACTGTGGACATGAAACCCGTAGAACTGAGCGACAGCAATTTTAAGAGTGAAATCGAAAGTGGACTGACCTTGGTAGACTTTTGGGCCCCCTGGTGCGGCCCCTGCCGGATGGTCGCCCCCGTCATGGAAGAAATCGCCGGGCAGTACAGCGGCAAAGTCAAAGTCGGCAAGCTCAACGTGGACGACAACCAGCAAACCGCCATGCAGTTTAAGGTCATGAGCATTCCCACCGTGATTTTGTTTAAGGACGGCCAGCCGGTTGAGGGCGTAGTGGGCGCACAGCCCAAGCGGGCCTTCGAGCAACTGCTCAACAAGCACGTCGAGAACGCCGTCAGCAACTGAGTTTTAAGCGTGACTGCCGAGCCGCTCCTGTTATGGGGGCGGTTTTTGATTTGGCCGCAGGATTTTAACCCAGCGCCAGCACCGCCCGAGCAGTAGGTTCGTCGACCACCAAGACTTTGGCCAGCCCGCCCAGCAAAGCGGCGTGCAGGGCGCGGGCTTTGCCGACACCGGCCACCACGCAGATGGTTTGCGGCGCAGCCCGCACCAACCCCAAATCGGGGCCGCTGGCCCGCGCGTTCATGGGAATGCCTTCAAAGCTGCCGTCGGCGCGGAAAAATACGGTGGCAAGGTCGCCCACCACCCCCGCCGAGATGAGTCCAGCTTCCTCGTGGGCTTCCAAGTAGCCTGCCGTGTAGACGTAGCTGGGCATTTCAGCCTCGGTGCTGCCCAGCGAGTACAGCAGCACGTCGGCCCGCTCTTGGAGTGCGAGCACGTGCCGCACGCTGCGCTCTTGCCACATCATCTTCTTGGTTTCGGCGCTGTCGAAAAAAGTCGGCACCGGAAAAAGCTGTGCCCTGCCGCCGTAATTGCGGGCAAAGCGGGCCACCGTATCGGTGACAAAGCCGCTCATGAAGTCCTCGGCGTTGGCCGAGCCGTTGAGCTGAACAAAAGTAAGTTCCGGAATGGCGCGGGGCTTCAGCGCCCGGCTGACCGCTTCCACTGTGTTGCCCCAGGCCAGGCCCACGATCTGCCGAGATTGGAGGGTATTGCTGAGCAAGTTGGCGCTGTACGCCGAGACGCGCTCCAAGCTGACGGCCTCGCTGCTGCCGGTGGGGACGTCCACCACATGCGGCGAGAGGCCCGGAAAACGCTGACGGAGCTGAGCTTCGAGAACCTGTGGATGCTCGGCGGGGTCATGAATCCGAATTTCAACGAGGCCGCTCTGCTTGGCCAGCGTCAGCAGCCGCGAGACTTTGGGGCGCGACACGCCGAGTTCGGCAGCAATTTGGCCAGTGGTCAGGCCCTGATAAAAGTACAGCCGCGCCACCTGCACCGCTTGGGCAGCTTGGTCGGGCAGCGTTTCGGGAGGGGCGTGATCTGGGTTGGCCATGGTGTCTCAGCATAACGACTGGGCCGAGGCAAAAACTTGCACAAACGTTCAGCGCAGTATTGACATTTGTTCAGTCGCAGTGAACACTAACCTTCAACCCCAGCCCCCTCCCTCTCCGCCCTTTGACCAGGAGACTCGATGCCTCAGTACATTCTCGCGCTCGATCAAGGCACCACGTCCAGCCGCGCCATCGTGTTTGACCAGTTGGGCAACATCAAAGCGCAGGCCCAAAAAGAGTTTCATCAGCTTTTCCCGCGTCCGGGCTTGGTCGAACACGACGCCCAAGAGATCTGGAGCACCCAAATCGGCGTGGCGCAAGAAGCCATCACGCAGGCCCGCTTGCGTCCTAGCGACATCGCCGCCATTGGCATCACCAACCAGCGCGAAACGGTGGTGATTTGGGAGCGGGCCAGTGGCAAGCCGATTCACAACGCCATCGTCTGGCAAGACCGCCGCACGGCTGGGTGGTGCGACCAGCTCAAAGCGGCGGGCAAAGAGGAATTGATTCAGCAAAAAACTGGGCTGATTCTCGACGCCTACTTTTCCGGCACCAAAGTCAAGTGGATCTTGGACAACGTGCAGGGCGCACGCGAAAAAGCCGAGAAAGGCGAGCTGGCTTTTGGCACCCTCGATTCGTGGCTGGTTTACAACCTGACTGGCGGTGAGTTGCACATCACCGACGCTAGCAACGCTTCGCGCACCATGCTCTACAACATTCACACTGGCGAGTGGGATGACGAACTTCTTGCTCTGCTGGACGTGCCGCGCGGCATTTTACCGGAGGTGCGTAATTCTAGCGAAGTCTACGGCGAGACCGCCGAGGGCTTACTGGGCAGCCGCATCAAAATTGCCGGTATCGCGGGCGATCAGCAGTCAGCCACCTTTGGGCAGGCCTGTCTGGAGCGCGGCATGGCCAAAAACACTTACGGCACCGGCTGCTTTTTGCTGATGAATACCGAAAGCGACGCGGTGCCCAGCCAAAACCGCTTGCTGACCACGGTGGCTTGGCAACTCGGCGGCGAGCGTACCTACGCGCTGGAAGGCGGCGTGTTTGTCGGCGGCGCAGTGGTGCAGTGGCTGCGCGACGGCCTGGGTATCATCCGCAGCAGCGGCGACGTTGAAACGCTGGCGGCCAGCGTGCCGGACAGCGGCGGGGTGTTTTTGGTTCCGGCCTTCGTGGGACTGGGCGCTCCGTACTGGGACCCCTACGCACGCGGCAGCATGCTGGGCCTGACGCGCGGCTCGACCGCCGCCCACATCGCCCGTGCCGCGCTGGAAGCGGTGGCTTACCAAAGCGCCGAACTGGTTGCCGCCATGGAAAAAGACAGCGGCGTGACCCTGAGAGAACTGCGGGTAGACGGCGGGGCCAGCAACAACGACCTGATGATGCAGTTTCAAGCCGACATTCTGGGCGTGCCGGTGGTGCGGCCCAAAATCACCGAAACCACTGCGCTAGGAGCCGCTTACCTGGCAGGCTTGGCGGTGGGATACTGGCAAGACACCAGCGAGATTTCGGCTCAGTGGCAAGAAGAGCGCCGATTTGAGCCGCAGATGGAGCCAGCGGAACGCGGGGCCCGCTTAGCCAAGTGGAAAAAAGCGGTGGAGCGCTCCAGAGCATGGGAAGACGCCGACGCCTGAACGGGTGCGCTGATTAGGCCGACCCTTCCGCGCTGTCCAGCTTTATTGCTCTGTGAGTTGCCTCGCTGAACATCTGTTCAAACCGTGCGAACATAAGTTCAGATCTTTTGCTCTCATCCGTAAGCGCCGATTCACCCACCGACTCAAAAGGAATCACCCATGACTCAACCTCTTCCCAGCACCCGCGCCCAGCACCTCCAAACCGCTGCTCAAGACACCACTTGGGACGTTGTGGTCATCGGCGGTGGCGCTTCAGGCCTCGGCGCGGCAGTCGAAGCGGCCACGCGCGGCTACAAGACTTTGCTGCTCGAAGCTTATGACTACGCCAAAGGAACTTCGAGCCGCAGCACCAAACTGGTTCACGGTGGGGTGCGCTATCTGGCGCAGGGCAATGTGTCGCTGGTGCGCGAGGCGCTGCACGAACGCGGCCTGCTCAAGAAAAACGCGCCGCACTTGGTTCACGACCTCGGCTTTTTGATCGCCTCGTATACGTGGTGGTCAAAGCCGTTTTACGGCATCGGCATGAAGGTGTACGACGCGCTGGCGGGCAAGCTCAATTTGCAGCCGAGCCGCTTGGTCAGCAAAGCCAAAGCCTTGCAAATGGCTCCCACTCTGCAAAAAGCCGGTATCAAAGGCGGCGTGTTGTATTTTGACGGCCAATTCGATGATTCGCGCCTCGCCATTACCTTGCTGCGAACTTTTGAAGATTACGGCGGCGTGGCGCTGAATTACACGCCGGTGGTGGGCCTGACCAAATCCGGCAGCAAGATTTCAGGGGTCAGCTTCCAAGATTCCGAAACAGGCAAAAGCTACGCCGTCAAAGCCAAAACGGTGATCAACGCCACTGGGGTTTTTGTAGACAGCGTCCGCAAGATGGACGACGCGCAGGCAAAGCCCATGCTGTCACCGAGTCAGGGCGTCCACGTGGTGGTGGCCCGCCAATTCTGGCCGAGCGACAGCGCCCTGATGGTGCCGCGCACCGACGACGGACGGGTGCTGTTCGCGGTGCCGTGGCACGACCATGTGGTCATCGGCACCACCGACACCGCCGTGCCGGAAGTCAGCTTGGAGCCGCGTGCTTTGCCTGAAGAAATTGATTTCATTCTCAAAACCGCTTCGCAGTACATGAGTCCAGCTCCCACCCGCGCCGACGTGCAAAGCGTCTACGTGGGCCTGCGCCCGCTGGTCAAGGCGGCACAGGGCAGCGACACCAAAGCCATCTCACGCGACCACGTGATCCGCATTTCTGAAAGCGGCCTGCTGACCCTGACCGGAGGCAAGTGGACGACCTACCGCCGGATGGGCGAGGACGCCGTCAACCGCGCGGCCAAGCTGGCAAATCTGCCCGAACGCCTGACCCTGACGCCGGGCCTGCGCCTACACGGCTGGAGCGAGGATGAGCGGGCCGACCACTGGAAGGTTTACGGCAGTGACGCCGACAAGATTCAGAAGCTGGAAGGCGCGACCACGCCGCTGCACCCCAAGCTGCCGTATATGGAAGCCGAAGTGCGCTGGGCCGCCCAAATGGAACAGGCCCGCACGGTGGAAGATGTGCTCTCGCGGCGCTTGCGGGCGCTGCTGCTGAACGCCCAGTCGAGCATTGAGGCGGCCCCTCGCGTGGCTGAGCTGCTGGCCGAAGAACTCGGCCACGACAAAGCTTGGCAAGCCGCGCAGGTGGAACAGTATCGAGACTTGGCGAAGGGTTACTTGCTGCCTGCCTAAATCGAAACTGAAGTGAACGGGGTCAGAGCTGCGGCTTTGACCTTTTTTAGCAGCTGAATCCAAAGAACAGACAACAAAAAATCCGCCTTTTTGGGCGGCCGTCTTTCTCGAATCTCTTTAAATTGATAAAAAAAGTATAGCGCGGTATTTAGGCGCTGTCAAGTTTATGCACTGGAAGGTAGGGGATTTTCGGGCATGGTGGGGCTTTACTCACCCATCAACGATCTGACGTGTAGACGCTGCGAGTCCGTTGCCAAGGCCCAAGCGCTGTGTTCATTTCGCTGAGTTTGCTGTTCTCGGCGGAGTTGAGACTGACGCCGAGTTTGCCCACGTACTTGAGCTGAAAACCTGCACTCTGGGTCTGACCCGTCAGGGCGTAGCGCCGTGCCGGGAACAGCACGCAGCAGCAAGGCCACAGGCGCAGCGGGCGCACTCACCGCCGCTTGGGCAGGCACGGCGACAACTGGCGGCAGAGCTATTTGAGCTTGCCCCACGCTGAGCAGTAACCCCGCAGCCAGAAGGGTGAATTTTTTCATATCGCCCAACATACTCAACCTGCCCCCCCGAAACAGTACGGTTTGACGGCGTGGACTGAGCGACCCCATCACCAAAAGCCTGTCCGTTTTAGGGTGAAACGGGGCGGGCTGATTGGTGAGCAGGAGCGTCAGCGTCTCTTGTTGCCAACAGCGGCTTCTTGACCACAACGGCGAGCCTCTCAACTCGTCCTCATCCGCCCCAAGCAGTGGCGCGAACACTAGCGGGCCTCCCCCATCCCCGCTTGGCGCTAAACTGCTCGCCATGAGACTCGCCGTCATTGCAGATTTGCACGCGAATCTGGAGGCGACCCTCGCCGTTCATGAAGACCTTCGCCGCCGTGAACTTTCCGAACTCTGGGTACTGGGCGACATCGTCGGCAAAGGGCCGCGCCCACGTGAAGTGCTTCAGTGGGTGCAGGAGCACGCCAGCCGCACCGTGCAGGGCAACTGGGACGCGCGGGTGGCCGGCGTCACCAACCGCCCGCAGGATTTGTGGCCGCGCAGCCGTCTGAGCGCTCCAGAGCTGCGCTACCTCGCCGAGTTGCCGTTCGGGATCGAGGAGCAGTTCGGCGGCGCGTGGTGGCGCTTTGTCCACGCCAGCTCCAAAGGGGTCTTTCACCGCCTTTACCCGCACAGCAGCCTCCACGAGCAGCTTGAAGCCTTCGCCCCGCAGCCGCACCTCGGCCTGCACGAGTACGCCGACGCTCTGGTGTACGCCGATATCCACGAAACGCTGATGCTGGACGTAGAGGGCCGCCCGCTGATCAACTGCGGCTCAGTGGGCAACCCCCTAGACAGCACCTTGCCGAGTTACCTGATTTTGGAATTTGCCGAAACTGGCCCGAGTTACAGCGCTCAGTTCGTGCGACTGACCTACAACCGGGACGCTGAAATTGCCGCCGCCGAGCAAAGCGGAATGCCTTTCACCCGCGAGTACATCGCTGAACTCCTGACTGGCGCGTACCAAAAACGCCGGGCACGCGGTGAGGGCACCGGATAACTCCACGTACCGTCACCCGACTTCAACCTCACCGACCAGCTTAGGAGCAGGCCGCTCCGCACCGGTTGAGGCGGCGCGGGGGTGCTTCCCGAGACAGGAGAGTGCCAGAGAAGCTCTCCTCCGCCCCGCCGCCCTTAGCGCCGCCCAAACGGTTTGTCGCTGCCGCGTGCATCTGGCGTGCGGGCGTCTGGAGCGCCGTAGCTGGGGGCCACTTCACGGCCTGCGCCCGCAGCGCTGCGGCCTGCTGGCGACGTGGTCGAGCCGTTGTACGAGTTGCCTAAGCCCGCGCTCGGTGCGGCGTTGGGGTTCGCGCCGCCGGGATCGTTGGCGAGGCGGGCAAATTCTTTGGCGTCAACGGCCCGCTCGAGGCCCGCGTCGTAGCTGATGATGCGGCGGCGAAATAG
Source organism: Deinococcus psychrotolerans (assembly GCF_003860465.1). Lineage (NCBI taxonomy): Bacteria > Thermotogati > Deinococcota > Deinococci > Deinococcales > Deinococcaceae > Deinococcus > Deinococcus psychrotolerans. The sequence goes on along the minus strand of NZ_CP034183.1, from coordinate 2,211,434 downwards.
ACCCGCCAAATAAGCGTCCATCGTGACCATGCCTTCCCGTGAGCCGGTCTGCATCACCGAGACGATCTGATAGGTCTTGCCTTCGCGGATCAGCGCCCTGACCGCCGGATTGGCAATCAAGAGTTCGTAGGCCAGCACCCGCCCACCATCAAGGCGCGGAATGAGCTGCTGGGTCATCACCGCGACCAGGTTGTTGGCGAGCTGCACCCGGATCTGCTCTTGCTGCTCTTCGGGAAACACGTCCACGATGCGGTCAATCGATTCGGGGGCCGAGTTGGTGTGCAAAGTTCCCATCACCAAGTGCCCAGTTTCAGCGGCGGTCACGGCGGCCTTGATGGTTTCGTAATCGCGCATTTCGCCGACCAGAATCACGTCGGGGGCTTGGCGCAGCACGGCCCTGAGGGCATTGTCAAAGCCGTAGGTATCGCTTCCCACCTCGCGCTGATTGATGATGCTCTGCTTGTGCTGGTGCATGAACTCGATCGGGTCTTCGATGGTCATGATGTGCAGCTTTTTGTTGACGTTGATGTAATCGATCATGGCCGCCAGCGTCGTGGACTTGCCGGAGCCGGTGGGGCCCGTCACCAGCACCAAACCGCGCGGAGCGTTGGCAACCTCGATGACGTTTTGCGGCAAGCCCAGATCCTGCACACTCTTGATTTTGGTGGGAATGAGGCGCATCACGCCGCCCACCGAGCCGCGCTGCACGAAGGCATTGACGCGGAAGCGGGCTTGATCGCCCAGCGCGAACGAAAAGTCGAGTTCGCGCTTGTCTTCAAATTGGCGCTGCTGCTTGTCGTTCATCATGCTGTACATCAGCTTGCGTGTATCGGCGGGGGTGAGCGTCTCCATATCTTCTTGGGTGTAGACCCCCGAAAGCTTGAACTGCGGCGGCAAACCCACCGTCAAGATGACGTCGGAAGCGTTTTTTTCGGCGGCGATCCGCAGAATGTCGGTAATATCGGGGCCAAAGGTCATGGAGTCTCCTTAGAGGTGTGAATGGGGGACAGGCAAAATTAGGTCAGTTACTGGTGACGGCCAGCACTTCTTCGAGAGTGGTCTGGCCCAGCAGCGCTTTCTCGATGCCGTCCTGGCGCAGGGTTTTCATGCCGCTTTGCTCAATGGCGATTTCACGAATTTCGGCGGCAGTTTTGCGTGTGCCGATGGCGCGGCGAATCGGCTCGTCGACGACCATCAGTTCGTGAATACCCATCCGGCCTTTGTAGCCGGTGCCGCCGCAGCGTGGGCAGCCTGCGCCACGCTGCAAGTTCGCGCCGCGCATCTCGCGCTCTCCGATGCCCAGCCGCCGCAGCACTTCGGGGTCGGCATTAGTGGGGCGCTTGCAATCCGAGCAGACTTTGCGCACGAGGCGCTGAGCCAGCACACCCACTACCGAGGCCGAAATGTTGAACGGTTCCACGCCCATCTCGTCAAGGCGGGTAATCGCGCCGGGCGCGTCGTTGGTGTGCAGAGTGGCCAGCACCAAGTGGCCAGTGAGCGCGGCTTCGGTGGCGATTTTGGCGGTTTCGGTGTCGCGAATCTCGCCAACGAAGATGATGTCGGGATCTTGGCGCAGGAATGCTCTGAGGGCGCGGGCAAAGGTCAGACCCGCTGCCGTGTTGACCTGCGACTGCATGATGCCGGGGATCTCGTATTCGATCGGGTCTTCGATGGTGGTGGTGTTCTTGTCGGGGCGGGCGATGCGCTTTAAGGTCGAGAAACTGGTAAACGATTTGCCCGACCCCGTAGGGCCAGTCACCAAGATGATGCCGTTGGGCTTTTCGATCAGGTCAAGAAAGCGCCCGAAGTTGTGCTCAGAAAACCCCAGCTTCTCGACTTCGGGGATGTTGCTGGCTTTTTGCAGCAGACGCATCACGGCTTTTTCGCCGTAGACGGTGGGCAACGTCGAAAGGCGCAAGTCGAGGTCGATGCTGCCCTTCTTGAAGCGCACCCGTCCGTCTTGCGGTACGCGCCGCTCGGCAATGTCGAGGTTGCCCATGATCTTGATGCGGGCCAGCAAACTCTGAGCCGCGCCTTTGGGAAGTTCGGTGTGTTCGCGCAGCAGGCCGTCGATGCGGTAGCGCACCCGCACGCTGTTTTCAGTGGGTTCGATGTGAATATCCGAAGCTTCTTGCAGGGCCGCTTCACGAATCAGCCCGTCCATCACCCGCACCACCGCGTTGTCGTCGAGTGAGCTGAGATCAGCAGAGACGTCCTTGTCTTTTTCCTTCTGGCGGCTGGTTTTGGCGAGTTCCTCGTTGAGCTTGGCCATGTCCTTGTCGCCGAAATAGCGCTCGATAAGGCGGATGATGTCCTTCTCGGCCATCACAGCGGGCAAAATCTCGCGTCCGGTAATCAGTTTGAGATCGTCGAGCGCAAAGACGTTGCGCGGGTCTTTCATGGCAATGACCAGCGACTCGCCCTGAAGACGCATCGGCACCACCGTGTAGCGGCGGGCGGTGGCTTCGGGAATCATCAAAGCCACTTTGGTGTCCGGCGGCGACGTAACCGGATCGACGAACTCGTAGCCGAGCTGCGAAGCCAGCGAGCGGGCCAGCATCTCGGGGCTGAGCTTGCCCGACTGCACCAAGGTGTCTTCGAGCCTGCCACCGCCGGCGTTTTGCTTGATCAGCGCGACGTCGATTTCCTCGCTGCTCGCAAAGCCCAGATCAATAATGACCTCGCCCAGCGGCTTGACTTTGCCCTGGCGGGCCTGCACCTGCAAGGCTTCGCGCAGTTGGTTGCGCGACAAAGTTCCCTGCTGCACCATCGCTTCGCCCAGTCTGCCCTTTTGCGGATAGGTGCGCTCAATCAGGTTTTCAACGTCGCTGGGACGGGCCAGCAGCAAGTTGACTGGGCGGCCAATCAGCGCCCCGATGTCCTCGCGCCGCCGCAAGTCGCCGGTGATCACGTTGACGCCGGCGGCGTCTTGGCTGATCGGCACCGAGCCGAGCCGCAAGGCGTCGGAGCGCAGCAGCAGGCCCAGCACTTCCTCAGGAGGATTGTATTCGCGGGTGTCGCGCACGTACTGACTGCCTTGCTGCTCAGCCAGCGTGGCGTAGAGCTGCTCTTCGGTGATCAGTTTGAGGCCCAGCAGCACCGTACCCAGCGACACGCCGCTGCTGCGCTGCTGATCGAGCGCCGCCATGATCTGCTCTTCACTCACGAAACCGCGCGAGATCAGCCGCTCACCCAGCATCACCCCGCCCGTCGCTTTATTTTCCTCAAGATTGGGCACGGGCAAGCCGAGCTCAGGATAAAAGCTGGCAATCGCCCAGTTCACTTGCTCGCGCAGCGCCTGATAAGCTTCGACGGTGTACCCGCTCTCGTCTTCCATCAGTTCCAGCGAGGCGTTGTTGAGCGCGTCCACGAAGGCCACCCGCAAGGTGTTGTCTTCCAAGGCAAACGGCACGCCCCGCGCCTGCACCGCCGCCGAAGCCGGAATGCTGGCAATCGCCTGCGGATCGGGTGTCAGGGCCGTCAGATCGACCAGCGGCAACCCGAAGGCTTCTTCGAGGGCGCGGGCGATGCGTTTTTCGCCGATCACGCCGCCGTCGATCAAGATGTCGGCGAGGCGGCCTCCCACCTCGGTGTGGCGGTCGAGGGCTTTTTGCAAGTCCATGTCGTTGACGTAGCCTTGCTCCAGCAAAATGGCTCCGAGGCGGCGATCACCAATCGAAAGGGTCATTTTTTCAGCTCCTTATTTGTTATGGGCGCTTGACTTGATGTTCGGCGCTCTTTGCCGTACCAATCGTGGCCGTAGCGCTTCAAGACCAAGCGCTCCAAGCGGCGGGCGAGGTGGGTGTGCGGCAGCGAATTGTTGACGATGGGATGAACCATCAGGGTGTAAAGTCCGGCGATATTGCCGCCCAGCACGTCGGTAAACAGCTGGTCGCCGACCATGCCGACTTGCTGCGGGGGCAGCTGCATATGGGCCAATGCCGTTTTGTAAGCGCGTTGGAACGGTTTCCCAGCCATGCCGACGCCCTCGAAGCTGAGCTTGTCGAGCCAGAAGCGGGCGCGTTTGGCCGTGGCGTTGCTCAGCAAGTAGAGTTGCACCTCGGCGCGGCGCAGTTCGGCGGCCCAAGCGATGATTTCGGCCCGCTCCTGATAGCTGCCGTAGGGAATCAGGGTGTTGTCGAGGTCGAGCAGCAGGCCGCGCAGGCCACGCGCCGCCAAAAAGTCCGGCGTGATGAGCTCGATGCTCTCCAGCACTTCACGGGGCCGCAGCAACCCGCGCCCGGCCTGCGGCGGAATGAGGTTCGGCGGCTCGGTGCTCATGCCCGCACCCCGATCAGCGCCAGCATTCTGCCGGTGCGCCCGGCGTCTCGGCGGTGTGAATAAAAAGCGGGTTCGGAGGTGCAGCGCCCCGAGAGCCAGATCTGCTGAGAACTCAGGCCCGCTTCGCGCAGCACCTGAGCATTCACGCCCGCCAAATCGAGTTGACTGCCGTCCAAATGCGCCCCGAAGCCCGCCGCCGCGAACTTGCCGGCGACTTCTGGCCCCACTGCATACTGCTGGGCACTGATCCCCGGCCCCACCGCCGCCCGAATCCGCTCTGGGCGTGCGCCGAGGCGCTGCATGGCCTGTACGGTGCGCTCGGCAATACGGCCAAGAGAGCCTTTCCAGCCCGCGTGGGCCGCGCCGACGACGCCCGCCTGGGGGTCTTCGAGCAAAATCGGGTAGCAGTCGGCGGTCAAAATGCCCAGCACCACCCCTGCCTCGGCGCTGACGTGGGCATCGGCCATTTGAATCTTGTTGGGACTGGCCTCTACTACTTCCGTGCCGTGAACCTGGTCGAGCAAAGCCAGTGCGCCGAGCGCAAAGCCCAGCGGCTCCAGCGCCCTGCGGCGGTTCTCGGCCACCGCAGCCGGATCGTCTTGCAGGCCGCTCAGTAAGCGGTCATCGAGGTTGAGGCCGCCGCCCGCCGGAGCGCCGTAAACGCCCGACGACACGCCGCCGAGACGGGTTGTGAAAGCGTGGGGAGCACTCAGGTGCGGCGCGTGAAGCATCAGAAATTCAGTGTAGAGGTGCATGTCTCACTGGATTCTGTCAAGACCGGGCGGTGGGGGGGGTGGCAGGCGTCACGGTGCAGTGCTTCCAGCGCGTGACAGCGCGGCCCGCCTGTTACCCTACTCGGATGACGCCGGAACGCTATGCCAAAATCGTGCGGGTTCTCTCCCTGCGCCAGCCCACCCTCAGCTTGCTGATGGACGAAGTCAACAAGCCGCACAACTTCAGCGCCATCCTCAGAACCTGCGACGCGGTGGGCGTACTGACCGCCCACGCCGTACCGCCCAAAAATGGAGTGAGCGGCAACGGGCTGCTGCCCACCTTCAATGCCACGTCCGGCAGCGCCGAGAAATGGGTGGCGGTGCAGCCCCACGCCAGCGCTCTAGAGGCGGTGGCGACCCTCCAAGCCCAGGGGATGCAGGTGCTGGCCACTCACCTTTCGCAGCGCAGCGTGGATTACCGCGAGTTGGACTACACCCGCCCGACGTGCGTGCTGCTCGGTGCAGAAAAATGGGGGGTTTCGGATGAAGCCGCCGACGCCGCCGACGCCAACATCATCATTCCGATGTTCGGGATGGTGCAGAGCCTCAACGTCTCGGTGGCCGCCGCGACGATTTTGTTTGAAGCCCAGCGCCAGCGCCTCGCCGCGGGGATGTACGCCGAGCGCCAGCTCAGCGACGCCGAGTTCGAGCGCCTGCGTTTCGAGTGGGCTTACCCCGAGCTGGCACCTCTTTACCGCGAGCGCTCAGAACCTTATCCGGCGCTGGGCGCAGCCGGCGAGTTGCTGAGCCCCGAAGCGCCAAGATGAGAGGGCCGCTCAGTAGAACATGATGGTTTTCAAAATCTAAAAAGTGTAGCGATTCTTTACAATGAAATTCGTACTGCATTAGCGCTCTTCATCCGACAGCGGTTCGCGCCGCGCTGCACGTGGGGCCGCCCCGCTCCCACCCCCGACCCTACAAGGAGGAATTTCAATGCCCGTATCACTCACCAAAGGCGGCAATGTCAGCCTGAGTAAAGAAGCGCCCGGACTTAAAAAGATCAACGTCGGTTTGGGCTGGGATACCCGCCGCACCGACGGCGCAGATTTTGACCTCGACGCGATGGTGTTTTTGGTCAACGACGCTGGAAAAGTCCGCAATGACCAAGACTTCGTGTTCTTCAACAACAAAACGTCGGCAGACGGCTCGGTGGTTCACCAAGGCGACAACCGCACCGGCGCGGGCGAAGGCGACGACGAAGTGGTCAGCATTGACCTCGAGAAAGTGCCTGCCGACGTGCAAAAAATCGTGATCGCCGTGGTGATCTACGAAGGCCCGAGCCGCAGCCAAAACTTCGGCATGGTCGAAAAAGCCTACGCCCGTGTCCTGAACGGCGACGGCGGCGCAGAAATCGCCCGCTACGACCTGACCGAAGACGGCGGCACCGTGACCGCCATGATTTTCGGCGAAATTTACCGCAACAGTGGCGAGTGGAAGTTCAAGGCGATTGGTCAGGGCTTTAACGAGGGCTTCGAGGCTTTGGTCAAAAGCTACGGCGTCAACGCCTAAGCCGCCACAAACGCAGACAACTCAGGAGCCGCGCCCCCGGTGCCTTGCCTTTAGCGGCGAGGCGTTGGGGCGCTTTTTTAATCGCTGAGACTTGCCCAAAGGAGAACCATGCAGCTCATCACCGGCCAGCGCGTGCCGCTCGCCACCTTGAATATCCAGCAGCAACTCGACCTTACCTTCGACGTTGCCGGCTCCGCGCCGCAGTACGCCGCCCTCTGCTTTCTGCTTGGGGCAGACAGCCGCTTGATCTCGCCCGACGCCACCATTTCGCCCAGCCAGCCCACCGCTGCGGGCGGCGCAGTGACTTGGCAAACCGGACAACCCGGCCAGCGCTTCAGCCTTGATTTGGGGCGCTTGCCCGCCACTGTGGAACGCCTCGCCTTTGGCCTCGTACCGGAAGGCGGCGACCTGCGCGGGGTGCAGCGCGGCACCGTCAGCTTTGGCACGGCAGGCAATGCGGCGGCCACTTGGACGCTGAGCGGCCCAGATTTCAGCAACGAAAAAGCCATTATCGCTGCCGAGATTTACAGGCATCAGGGTGCTTGGCGCTTGATGATCAACGGTCAAGGCTTTTCGGACGGCCTGAGCGGCTTGGTGCGGCACTTCGGCGGCACCGGGCTGCCCAGTTTGCGGGCCGCCCCGCCGCCTGCACCAATACCACCCCCGACACCACCTGCATCACCCCCCAGCGGCGGCGGCCTCGACCTCTCACGGCGCGGACGCCCAGACGCTGCGCCTGCGGGCCAGCCACCAGCGCCAGTTCAGCCTCCAGCCAGCGGCGGCATGAGCCTCAATAGGAACCGGGGCACCTCGCCCAGTTCAACCAGTCCCAGTTCAACACCTTCCAATGCCGCCCCCAGCCGCCCGATCTCGCTGACCAAAATCACTTTGGAAAAGCAGGGTCAAAGCGCCCGCATCAGCCTTCAGAAAGCGGGCACGCAGCGCATTCACGTCAACCTGAATTGGGAAGCCAAGCCCAGCAGCGCGGCTCCCAGCGGTGGCGGCGGCTTTTTGAGCAAGTTGCTGGGCAGCGTGACCGGCGCGGACAAAGCCGCCGACCTTGATTTGGGCTGCATGTACGAACTTGCCAGCGGTGAAAAAGGCGTGATTCAGGCGCTCGGCGGCAATTTTGGCAAGGCGGACGGCCCCCCTTTCATCAAGCTCGACCAAGATGACCGCTCCGGCGCGTCGGCGGGCGGCGAGAACTTGTATATCGAGCGGCCCGATTTGATCCGCAAAGTGCTGATTTTCGCTTTTATTTACGAGGGCGCGGGCAACTTCAGCGAGGTCGGCGGGCGGCTGAGCTTTAACGATCCGCAGGGCAACGAAATTAAAATGAGCCTTTCCAACCCCGCCGCTCTGCCGTTTTGTGCGGTGGCACTGGTGCAGGCGCACGGCAATGAACTGGTGATCACCAAAGAAGAGCGCTATTTCTCGGGCCACCGAGACTGCGATCAGGCGTTCGACTTCGGCTTCAGCTGGAAGGCAGGCCGAAAGTGAGCGCCGTATGACCCAGCTTCAAGCCGGTGAAAAACGCAAATTCTCCGAAGTCGGCTTATCGAGTCCGCTGACGGTCACGGTCAAGCACGGCTTAGACGGCCTAGACATCAGCGCCTTTGGGCTCAGCGCCGACCGGAAAATGGTCGGCGACAATTACATCGCCTTTTACAACAACCCCCACACCCCACTCGGCGAAATTGTTGCCACGCTGGACGCGCATCAAGCCAGTTTCAAAATGGATCTCGCCAAATTGCCCGCTAACGTCGAGCGGGTGATGTTGACCGCCACTCACGACACGGCTCCGGTGGCCAGCGCTCCGCAACTGCTGATCGAAGTGGGCCAAGTCAGCTTTGACGCCAAGCCCGCGCTGAAAAGCGAGAAGGCCGCCATGCTCCTCGAACTCTACAAGCACTCCGGCGAGTGGCGGGTCGGCGCAATCGGGCAAGGCTTTAACGGCGGTTTGGGCGATTTGATCGTTTATTTTGGCGGCGAAGTGGAAAACCCTGGCGCTCCGGTGACTGCGCCTAGCTCACCTGTGGTCAGTCTCAAAAAGCAGACCCAGGTGAAGCTCGACAAAGAAATTGCCGAGAAAGCCCCACAACTCGTCAATCTGGTCAAACAGGCCGAGATCAGCCTCAAAAAGCGCGGCCTCGACGAGCACACGGCGCGGGTGGCGCTCGTTCTCGATATTTCGGCCAGCATGAGTTCGCTTTACCGCAGCGGCGTGGTGCAGCGGGTGGCCGAGAAAACCCTGGCGCTGGCCAGCCGCTTTGACGACGACGGACGCATGGACGTGTTTTTGTTTGGTCTCAAAGCCCACGACGCCGGCGACATCGGCATCGAGGGGATTGGCGGCGCGGTTGAGAAGCTGATCAAGCGCCACCCCTTGGAAGGCGGCACCATGTACGCCCGCGCCGTGCAGAGCGTCAGGACGCATTACTTCGGCTCAGCGGGGCCCCGCAAGGAGCCACTCAAGGAAAAAACGCCCGTCTACGTCATCTTTATTACCGACGGCGAAACCTTCGACAAAAAAGAATCGGAAGCGCAGATCAAAGAAGCCAGCAAGGAACCGATTTTCTGGAAATTCGTGGGCGTAGGCAAAGAGCGCTTTGAATTTTTGCGAAAGCTGGATGATTTGTCGGGCCGCTTCATCGACAACGCCGACTTCGTGCAAGTCGAAGACATCGACACCTTGCCAGACGGGCAACTCTACGAAATGCTGCTTCAGGAATACGACAGCTTTTTGAACAATGCCAAGAGCAAAGGGCTGCTCAGTTAAGAGCGGTTAAAGGCAGCGTGGCAACTTTTCACCCTGAATTCCCGTAATGCTGTACGTTGACGGAACCGCGATTTTACCGGCTCAAGTCTTCAAGTCTTTTGCGCTTTCACTCTCTTTAGGAGGAACCACTTATGCCTATTACTCTCGCCAAAGGCGGCAACCTGTCGCTGAGCAAAGAAGATCCCAACTTAACTCAAGCCATTTTGGGCCTCGGCTGGGACGTGCGCTCAACAGACGGCCAAGACTTCGATCTTGATGCCAGCGCCTTTTTGCTGACCGCTTCCGACAGAGTGCGTGCCGACACCGATTTCATTTTTTACAACCAGATGCGCAGCACCGACGGCTCGGTCGAACATACCGGCGATAACCGCACCGGCGAAGGCGAAGGCGACGACGAGCAGATCAAGATTGACCTCTCCAAAGTGCCCAGCGACATTCAAAAAGTAGCGTTTACCGTGACCATTCACGACGCCGAGGCCCGCCGCCAGAGCTTCGGACAGGTTCGTAACGCTTTTATCCGGCTTATCAACGAAAAAACCAACGCCGAAATCGTGCGCTTTGATTTGGGCGAGGACTTTTCGACCGAAACCGCCGTGATTTTTGCCGAAGTTTACCGCAACAACAACGAATGGAAGTTCCGCGCCGTGGGCCAGGGCTTCGCGGGCGGCCTCGGCGCACTGGCCCGCAACTACGGGATCAACCTCTAAGATTTAGGCATTTTTGAGCCGGAGTGAAAGCTCATTTCATCTCACGCTAAACAACTTATGCTGTAGCTCACGCCGTAACGGAACGTGTTTTGTCCGTGCGGCGTTTATGATAGGTGAGCAAAACTGACCTCACGGCAAAGCAGGCCCTCTGCACCGGTTGAGGAGCAGTGGGGAGTATTTGTAAAAATGAACAACACCATCCGCAAAGAATTTGGTTTTGCCGGCATCATCACGGTTGTGGCAGTGGCTCTGGCCATGTGGTACGGCTTTCGTACCGGCGGCTGGGAGCGTGCCCTCAACGATATGTTGATCGTGCTGGTGCTGGGCGTCATGGAAATTTCGCTGAGCTTCGACAACGCCGTGATCAACGCCTCCGTCCTCAAAAACATGTCGGCCAAGTGGCAGCAGCGCTTTTTGGTGTGGGGCATTTTGATCGCGGTGGTGGGCATGCGCTTGGTGTTTCCGCTGGCCATTGTGGCCATCAGCTCTGGCCTCGGCTTTTTTGAAGTGGGCAACCTGGCCCTCAACAGTCCAGAGCAGTACGCCCTAGAACTCGAGAAATCCGCCGTGACCATCAGCGCTTTTGGTGGGGTCTTTCTTTTGATGGTGGCGCTCAATTACTTTATCGACACTGAAAAAGACGAACACTGGCTGATGCCCGAAAGCCGCCTGGCAGGGCTGGCCCGCGTCGAAGCGGTGCAGGTCATTATTGCCATGGTCGCGCTGATGGGCCTGATCTTTACGGTGGTGCCGGTCGAGCAGCGCTTGGCGGCCATGTCGGCGGGTCTGGTGGGCTTGCTGATCTACTTGGCGGTCAATGCCCTCGGCGGCCTGTTTGACGTGGACAATATGGCGGCCAAGGCGGGCGCGGCGGGATTTGCCTCGTTCATGTATTTGGAAGTCCTCGACGCCAGCTTCTCGCTCGACGGCGTGATCGGGGCCTTTGCCATCACCAAAGAAATCGTCATTATTTCGGCCGGATTGGCGATCGGCGCGGTGTTCGTGCGTTCGATCACCCTGTTTTTGGTTCACCAAGGCACGCTGGCCCAGTACCGTTTCTTAGAGCACGGCGCTCACTACGGCATTCTGGCGCTCTCGCTGATCATGCTGTATTCCATGAGCGGCGCTCATGTGCCAGAAGTGGTGACCGGACTGATCGGTGTAGCGTTTATCGTGGCGTCTATTTTGGCGAGTTTGGCGGCCAACCGGCGCGAAAAGAGCCCAGGCTAAACTCACTCTCTGTTGCGAAGGTCGGACACCCCCAAGGTGTTTCCGGCCTTTTTTATTGCGGCGCAGGCGCTAGCATCAGCTGATGACCCCTCGACTCCTCTTCTTGCCCGGAATGGGCGGCGGCTCTCCTCAGCACTGGTACAGTCTCTGGCAAGCCAAATTCGGCGGCGTGCGGGTCGAGCAAGCCGACTGGAACGCGCCGACACCTGAAAGCTGGGCGGCCCGCTTAAACGAAGCGGTGGAGGCCACACCCGGCGAGGTGGTGCTGGTGGGCCACTCTGCCGGAGCGCTGACGATTGCCCACTACGCCCGCCTCTACACGGTACCAGAGCGGGTGCGCGGCGCTCTTTTGGTTGCGCCCGCCGACGCCGAGCAAGGCGGCATGCTGGAAGCCGTGAGGGCGATGGCCCCCATCCCGAGGCAGCCGCTGCCTTTTCCGGCGCTGATGATTGCCAGCGAAAACGACCCTTACCTGACGTTTGAGCGGGCCGGGGCTTTTGCCGAGGCTTGGGAAGCCGAACTGGTCACGGTGGGCGAAGCGGGCCACATCAACCCGGAGAGCGGGCACGGCGAGTGGGAGGACGGCGAAATCCTGCTCAGTGAAGCGCTGCACGCTTGGACGCCGCCGGACATCGTGCGCTTCTGAAAGGCAGGGTGTAGGCACAGCGTCACTGGCCTAAGCTTCGGGCAGCCTTCACCGCTTAATCACCTGCGCCGCGCCGCGCAAGCACAACGCGGCGGCACTCTGTATTCTAAAGGGCATGACCGCATCTCTCCCCGACCCCCAGACTTCTGAACCTGAGCGGCCTGAAGCCCAAATACAAAAAAACCAGTCGCCTGTCACCGCAACAAAGATGCCGAAACCCGCCGATGAGTTGCAAGCGCCGACGGTCAATCCGCTGGTGTATCAGTTCGTGGTCTTGGGCATGAATTTGCCCCGCGTGCTGCGCGGCCAGTACATCCATACGCTGGGCCGCGAACATATTCCGCCGCCCGGCAGCAAGTTGATCGTGGCCGGAGCGCACGTTTCCTCGCTCGATCCGTTCCTGATCGCCAAAGTGATGCCGGGGCACTATGTCCAGTTCATGTCCAAAAAAGAACTGTTCGGGCCGGTGATGGGCGACATCATCCGGGCGGGCGGCAGCTTTCCAGTAGACCGCTCCATTACTGATCTGGTGGCGATTCGCACCGCCCTGAGAATTCTCAAAGAAGACGGCACGCTGGGACTCTTTCCCGAAGGCACACGCGGCGGCGGCAACGGCCAGATGCAGGGTGGGGTGGGCTTGCTGGCCCTGCGCGGCAAGGCCCCGGTGTTGCCGGTGGGCCTGCGGCAAGAAGGCAAGCGCTGGCTGGTGCGCTTCGGCCCGCTCATTGAGCCAAAAGGCGGCATCAAAGACCTGACCGCTCAGATCGGCGCAGAGATCAGCCGGCTGAGCGGGCCGATTTAAAAGGAATTGGCTTCAGCAGCTCATCTTAACTGCTGTGCCTGCTCCCATTCATAAAAATCCGGCTTGTAGAACTCCAAGCGCACTTTTTTATATTCTTTGGTGGAATACAAAATGGCGTGATCAAACGGCGCGACCTCGTCGTGAATGGCCTGAATCTTGCCAAAGGCTTCCTCCTTGCTGCGCCCGTGAACCATCGTGAAGATGGTGTAGGGCCATTCAGGATAAGTGGGGCGCAAATAACAGTGCGACACTGCCTTGAAGCCGGCCATCTCCTGCCCGATCTCAGCGACTTGTTCCTGCGGCACCGCCCACACGCCCATAGCGTTGAAGGTAAAGCCTGCCGACTGGTGCTTGAGCACCGCGCTGATGCGCCGCAAAGCACCGGCGGCTTTCATCTGATCGGCGTGGGCAGCCACTTCCTCGATGCTCAGGCCCAGCGCGGCGCAGGCGTCGGCGTAAGGCTCCTCAGTGATCGGCAGGTCTTTTTGGAATTCCACCACGAAACGCTTGTCCAGCTCGGTCACGACGTAGCCGATGTTGCGCTGGGCGCTGGTGTACTGCGGCTTGCTCTTGGCATTCCAGGCTTCGTTGCCGGTCATGTCAAACTCCACCCCAATTTTGTAGAGGTGCAAGGTAGGCATCAAGCGGGTGAGTTTGGCCCCTGACAGCTCGTGTAGGCGGTCAACGTGGGCGGCGAGGTCGCTCTCCGGCGGCACGGCGATGGTGTACCACAAGTTAAAGTCGTGGTTGCGCTTGTAGTTGTGGCTCACGCCGGGGTGCTGATTGACGGTTTCCGCGCCCGCGTCCAGCTGCGCTTCGTCGTAGACAGCGGCCACCAAACTCGACTGGTAGCCCAGCGTGCGGGTATCGAAAATAGCGCTGACTTGGCGCAGCACGCCGCTGGCCTTGACTTCGCGCAAAATGGTGAGCGCTTCGGCTTCGCTCAGGCCCACTTCCTGCGCCAGCACCGCGTAGGGGCGCTTCACCAGCGGGATGTCTTTTTGGATGCGGTTGAGCAGCAGTTCGCGCAGCGTCGGCGCGGCGACCGGCGTGGGAATCAGAGCAGGAGCAGTCATGCACTCAGCTTAACAGCCTCCTCACAGTAAAACGTCCTTGAATCCTCTGCTTACGGAGCCGTTCTCTTGGGTGTTCAGCCATTTTGAGCAATTCTTGACCGAACGTTCAGTCAGCCGACACATCCTGAATGCGGCCCATATTATCGATATGACGCAGACTTTGTTTCAATTGATTCAATTCTAAATCGCCCAACTTCAAGTTCCCCAGCTCCATTTGGTGCAGTTCTTGGGCCAGCGCCGCTAAAGAAGTCTGGGCCAGCCGGGCTTCCAAAGCCGCTTGTGCCTCGGCGCAGATTTGGCCCAGCGCAGCCTGAATGTGCCGGCCCACCGTGCAGTCTTGGCTGGGATGCTCATGGAGAGCGATCAATCGCTCTGGGGGCTGCACCGCTTGGTAAATGTCCAGCAAGCTGATCTGGTCGGCGGCCCTCGCCAGCTTGAGGCCAGTCACGCCCTGCTGCGAGCACACCAATCCGGCGCGGCGCATCATGCTGCTAATGCCGCGCACGATCACCGGATTGACGCCCACGCTGCACGCCAGCTTTTCGGAGCTCATGGCCTGTTCCGGATAAAGACTGAGCAGCGCCAGCACGTGCGAGGCCACGGAAAAGCGGCTGGAAACCGTCATAAGTTGCGCCTCAACATGTCAGCATGTTACTTACAGGCTGCGCTGAAGTCAAGCCAGTGCAGTCAAAGCAGCGGAGCCGAGTGAGCGCGGCAAAACGTTACTGGAGCTGCGCCATCACTTCGATCTCGACCATCACGTCACGCGGGAGGCGGGCCACCTGCACCGTCGAGCGGGCCGGGTAAGGAGCCTTGAAATACTCGGCGTAGACGGCATTCATGGCCGCGAAGTTGTTCATGTCGCTCAGAAATACGGTGGTTTTGACCACGTCGCCGAAATCCGCGCCTGCTTCTGCCAGCAGAGCCGCCAAGTTGTCCAATACTTGCTTGCTCTGCTCGGCGATGCCGCCTTCGACCAGGTCGCCTGCGGGCGTCAGCGGAATTTGGCCGCTGGTGATGAGCAGGTTGCCGAAGCGTACCGCTTGGCTGTACGGCCCGATGGCAGCGGGGGCTTCGGCAGTCGAGATCACACGTTTGGCCGGGCGAGATGAATCGGTCATGGCTTCATTGTAACGGGCGTGCGTAGCCTTCATCCAAACTCGCTTTCTTCCCGCAACCTGCCGCCTACTTTCCCAAACCTCAATTCAAGTCTTGCTGGTCTTTTGGCGGGCCCGCAGTTTTCTTCAGCCGCAACGCTTGAGGCAGGGCCTGCTGAAGGCGGCGTTGGCTGTGCCACTTCATCCAAAGCAGCACGCCGATGAGCGCCGCCGCCGAGACCGACAAAATAAAGGTGCGCTCCTCTTGAAAGAGCAGCGCTCCCATCAAGGCGAAGTACACCAAGGCCAGCGCCGCGTAGACCAGCGGGCTGCTGCCTTTGCGGCTGCCCAGCAAGACATCGACATAAATGGGGCCGTCGTTTTGGCGCGGCGGCAAGCTGTAGCTCGGTAGGGGCTGCTGGCAGTCCACGTCGACCACCACCGCCGTGACGTTGTCGGGCCCGCCCAGCGAATTGGCGGCGTCCACCAAGCGCTGCACCGTGATCGCCGGCGGCAGCCCCCAGCCCAACATGGCCTTGAGATCATGCTCCTCGACCACGCCGCTCAGGCCGTCACTGCACAGCATCAAGCGGTCGCCTTGTTTGAGCGCAAACCCGTACAACTCTAAGCGCACCCGTTCTTCACCGCCCAGCGCGTTGCTCACCACACTGCGCCACTGGTGCTCACGCGCTTCGGCCTCGGTGAGGTGGCCCAACCGCACCTGCTCGGCCACCCACGAATGGTCTTCGGTAAGGCGGGTCAGCTCGCCGCCGCGCAGCAGATAAGCCCGTGAATCGCCGACGTGGGCCAGCAACGCCGCGCCCTTGTCGATGGCCAGCGCCACCAAAGTGGTGCCCATGCCGACGTACTCGCCAACCGCGTGGTGCATCACTTCGAGGTTGGCCGCCTGCACCGCTTCGGCGAGCCGCTCCGGCGGACGCTTGCGTCCTTTGAGGAAGGTATTGCCCAGCGCGTCGAGGGCCAAATTGGCGGCCAACTCGCCCGCCGCGTGCCCGCCCATTCCATCAGCAACAGCGTAAAGCCCGCCCGAAAGCGACTCCACCGCCAAACCCGCGTCCTGATTGACGCTGCGCTGCCGACCCTTATCGGTCAGCAAGCCAGACAACAAAGGAGAAGTCGCGCTGCGGCGCATAAACAGAGTATAGATTGGCGGCGAGTGCGAGGTGGCCATACTGCTGCTCCTTTGAATGACGTAGAAAAAAGGCACTGACCATATACGGGCGCGGATCAGGGCAGGAAGGGCGGACGGCTCCGAACCTACGGGCAGCGGGCTTGTCAGAATTTTGACAGAACTAAGCTTGATGATAGAGGGTTAGGCCGCTGGCGGTGTGGGCCTCCTGACGGTTGGCCCTGAATCCAGCGGGGGAAGTGGGGGAGAAGATACGGCCTTGATCCTCAGCCGAGCATGAGCGCTGGCTGAGTCAAGGATAAACATTCTACCCTTTCAGATTTCTGAATGTCTTTTAAGACAGGCAATCCGGCACGTTCCCAGTCTTCACCCCAGATGCGAGATCACGTCGCTTGACCGCCTTCCCCGAGCGCTGCCCGCACCTCAAAGCTCCAGTGCTGATAGCCCTGCGGGATGTCGAGCACCGGCACCTCACCTTCCCAGTGACTTTCAAGCAGCCACACATCCGGCTGCGTGGGCGCGGCAAGCAAGTACGCGCCAAGCAGACCCGGCTCTGAGCCGAGCCGCTGCAAAAAGGCCAGCAAAAGGCCTTCAGCTTGCTCGCCCCGCCCTTCGAGGTAGTGAATGTGTTTGGGATGCATTTGGCCGCGCCGCTCTTACTGGCCGGTTTCGATGTAGCGCTTGAGGGCGTCCATCCGCACAATGATCGGCGTTCGGGGACGCACGATGGCTCCGCCCTGCTTGAGCTTACTCAGGCTGTGGCTCACCGTTTCGCGGGTGGCTCCCACCATCCGGGCGATGTCTTCCTGGTTGAGGCGCAAGCTCAGCTCTACGCCCTGCGGATGTGGACGGCCAAACTCACGCGCGAGGCGGTAGAGCAAGCTGGCGACCCGCTCAGGTGCGCTGTAGGCGCTGACCTCGGCGCTCCAAGACTGGGCCTCGAACAACCGGGCGGCCATCAACCGAATCAGCTTCATGGCAAGGTCAGGCTTGGCAATCAGCAATTTTTGCAGCTCTCCACGCGGCAAGACAATCAAAGTGGTTCGCTCAAGCGTTTCGGCCTGGGTGGGGCGGCGCTCTTCGGGTTGCAAGAGCAGTTCGCCGAAGGTGTCATGCTGACCCACCACGCTGAGAATGGCTTCTTTGCCGTTGGGAAAAAGCTTGCTGATCTTGACCAGGCCGGAGCGCACAAAGTAAAGGGCGTCCGCCGGATCATCCATGCGGTAGATGACTTCGCCGGACTGGTAAGAGCGGTAGGGCGTCGCAGCAGCCACTTTTTCCAGCTCAGCCAGCTCCAAATCCGCGAACAGCTCCGTGCGCTTGAGATGCCATACCAGACTGGGATAATTCATGATTGTCCTTAGGATAGCTCACGCAGGCTTAAAAAATCCGAAGTGCAGCGGCTTCTTCAAGTGTACAGGTCGTCAGTCTGCCGACTGGCCTGCGCTGCCGAGGTGGCCGAGGCGCTCATGCCAAACGCCTGACCGCCCCGGCCACCTCCGGCGTGACGTGAAAGGTGCGCCACAGCAACCGGGCCGCGTAACTGCGGTGCGGCTGCCAACCTCGCACCACCGCCACGTGATCTTGGTCAGGGTAATACTGCGCCAGCGCTTTTCGCAGCGCCAAGTCCCCGAAACTAAAAACGTCGGGGCGGGCCAGCGCGAAGAGTAAAAACATCTCGGCCGTCCAGCGACCAATCCCCGGCAAGACGGTCAGTGCGGCAATCACCGCTTCATCGTCCAAGCCGGCCAGGTGAGCGAAGTCAATCTGGCCGCTTTGCTCGGCGGCGGCAATGGCCTGCACGGTGCGGACTTTGGCCCACGACAGGCCCAGCGCCCGCAGCGTTTCCGGCGCGGCGCTGAGCAGAGAAGTGGAGTCAAAATTGTCGGTGGCCGCCGCCACCCGCTCGGCAATGGCCGCCGCCGCCTTGACAGAAAGCTGCTGGGCGTTGACGCTGCGGATCAGCGACGCCAGCGGGTCGGCGGCGGGCGGCAACTCCGGCAGCGGGCCAGCTTCCAGCAGTGGGATCAGCGCCGGGTCAAGGGCGAGGGCGAGGTGGGCAGTGGGCAAACGGGGCATGCAGGCAGTATGTCAAAAGCAGAGCGCCGAGCAGTCGCGCCTGCCGTAAGTAATGAACTGACGGTTTCCTGACAGCATTGCAACGCGCTGCGCTTTTTCCTCACCTCGGCTTGTTACCCTAGACACATGAAGATTTTCTCACTTTTTGCCGCCACCTTGCTGCTCAGCGCCGCGCCCACCACCCAAGCCCAGACCGTCATCAACGGCGTGACCATCACCAAACCCGGCCAGAAAGCCGCCGCGCCTGCCCGCCGCACGGTTCCGGCGTTTGTGGATCAGAACATTCCTGCCGACTGGGTAGACGTTCGCGGGCGCGTCGCCACCGGCAGCGCCGGACGCACCGATTTACCGGCAGGCAGCAAAGTGACGGTGGAACTGCGCGACATTACCGTCCCGACTGCCGCCAAAACCTTGGTGAGCACCACCTTTCCCAGCGCCTCGTTGCCGGTCAGCTACCAAATCGTCTCCAGCCCGCGCCGCTTTACCAGCAGCGGGCAATATGCCGTGCGGGTGAGCGTCAACAACGCTGCGGGCAAACTGATTTATAGCAATACGGTTCAGCAGCTCATCAATCCCGCCGCCAAGCGCATTCTGGCCGACGTGCGGGTCAGCGCTCCGTAATACAGCAACCCTAGCGCAACCAACCGCTCCGTTTCACTCCAAGTGTTCGGGGCGGTAGTCTTTTTCCACGTCTACACGCACGGGGCCGCTCAGCCGGACGCCCTCGGTG
Organism: Deinococcus psychrotolerans; assembly: GCF_003860465.1. NCBI lineage: Bacteria > Thermotogati > Deinococcota > Deinococci > Deinococcales > Deinococcaceae > Deinococcus > Deinococcus psychrotolerans. The sequence continues at coordinate 2,192,575 of NZ_CP034183.1, read as the reverse complement.
TGCGGGTCGGCCAGTTGAGCTAGGCTGCCTTGCAGACCCACCGTCAAGCGCGGCCCGTCGCCCACCACTTCAGCGCTGTGGGGGTCGAGCACCACCCGCCAGCCGCCGCCCGGCCAGTTCAGCGCCGCTTCCAAGCGCTCACCGCCGAGCAGGGCCGCCACTTCCAGGTCGTCCAAGCGCACCCGCAGGCTGCGGGATGTCCAGCGAAGTTTCACGAGGTCAGCTTCATGGGTTGTAGGTTTTGGTGAGGCTGCCCAGCGTGCCGGGGGCGCGGGCCTGATAAAATACCAAGCTGATCGGCAAATTGCTGCCGCTGGCCGGAACGAAATCTATTTTGAGCTGGTCACTTTGAGAGCGCCACAGCAGCGTGGGCTTGTCCGGCGTAATGGCCACTCCACTGCGCGGCAGTTTGACGGTTTGGCTGATCGGGCCGTCTTGCACGTTCATGGCTCCCCTGTAAAGGCCGCCCCGAGGACTCAGCGCCACCGCCACGCCGCTGGTGCCCATGATCTGAATGTCGTACAACACGCCGTAATTGCCGCTCAGCCGTACTGACTGGCCGCTCAGCACGTCACTACCGAGAATGGCCGGGTCGATCTGGCCGTCGCCGATGAGCATCCGGGCAGGCAGCGAGCTGAGCTGCGCCCGAATGATTTTTACAGCGTTGGGAAAGGTGCCGCGCACGTGTTTGCCGTCGGCAGGCAGGTAAGGAAGCTGCTGCAAAACGGGGGAACTGGGCGGCAGCTTGTCTTCGAGCATGGCGAAAGTCAGCTCGACGCGCCCGGAAGTAGTGATGTCTTGCAGCACATTCACGCCGCTGCCCGGATTCAGGGTCGGGCTGGCGTAGAGGGCCACGCTCTCGCCAGGCTGCAAGGTAAAGCGCTGCTGAGCCGAACCCGCAAAGTAATCGAGCAACGTGACTTGGCCGAGTTGCCCCTCGATGCGGGTGGGAGCCGTTTCGCCGAGGCGCTCGGTGCTGATCTCCACCGGACGCGACTCGAGGTTGCGGGCCACCGTATAAAAACGGGCGGGTTGGCTCAGCGCGTTGAGGTGGTAAGCCAGCAAACGGGCGCGGCCCGACACGGTGTCTTGGTAGAGCAGGCCGCTTTGAACGGGCGCTTCGGGGCTGTTGGAAAAAATCAATGTGGTGGCGGCAGTAACCATAGACTGGGTGCCCACCAGCGGATAGGTGTTGACCAAGGTGTCGGGGAAGCTCTCGCCAGGGTCGGCATACTTGAGGGCGTAGCTCAGCGGCGTGTCCATCAGCGGGCCAACCACAGTGAGCGTGCGCGAATAAGGAGTGCTGACTTGGCCACGCGAGTTGGTGACTTGCAAGGTCACGGTGTAGCTGCCCGGCTCGAAATACACATCGCGCTTGTTGCTCCATTTGCGGCTGACGATATCTGCGCCGTCAGGGTCGAAGGGATAGTCGGTGTAAATGACTTTTTCGCCCGGCGCGTAAACCGCTTTATCGGTGCTGAAGCGGGCCTGAGGCAGCAGCGGGTCGCCACCGAGCGGCAGCGCGGTCAGCGAGAAGCTGCGGCCATCGTCGGAGAAGCTCAGGTTGGCGTTCAGGCCATCGGCCAGCACCCTGGCGTTCAGATACAGCACGTCGCCGATCAGCGCGGCGCTGCCGGTCGGCTGGGGCGCGGCGTCAAGCGTGACGTTGAGCGACGTGGGGTCAATCACCAAGCGCCCCACCGCGATTCGCCCCGGCGTTTGGCTGACCAGCTGGCCCAGCAGCGCCGAAACTTCGAGGAGCGGCAACACCGTGCGGCCCTGCACCAAGCGTGGCGGGTTGGTGAGCTTGGTGGGCTGGCCGCTGAGCTGCGCCGCCGTCTGGTCGGTGCCGCCCTGAAGCTGCGCCGAGGCGGCGGCTGACGCCGAACTCAGCAGCAGACCTGCGCCGAGGAGAGCGGGGAGGAGAAAAGAAAAAGACAGGCGAAAAGGCATTCGGCGAGTATACGCAGCCAAGCTGATGCACTTCTGGCTGCATTGTCCCGCCGATGGCTCTTTGATAAGGGAGCTAGCTGCCGGGTTTGGGCGGTGTTGGCGGCGCGGGCGGCGTCGTGATGGGCAAATTGCCATTCGACTGATGAAAGGCTTTGACGGCGGCGGGGTCGGCGGTTTCGTCGGGCAGCGGCGTCACGTCGCCGTCGGAAGCGTAGCTGGCGATTTGCGACGTGTAAATGCGGCGCGGCGCGATATTGGCCGGCTTGGTGAACTCGGTGGCCAGCCGCCCGGTGGTGATGTCCACATAAATCACGGTGGTCGAGGGATCGCTGCTGCCGAGGCCTACCTCTTGATACTGGGGCCGGGCGGGAATCTGCTCTGGGACTCCGTTGGCGGCGTCGCGGAAACGCGGATCGAGCATGGCTACCTGAACCGTTTGCAGCGGGCCGATGGGCGGAAGCGCCGTCTTGTAAATGCCGGGCGGCGGCGGCCCGAAGTCACGGGCAGTTTTGCCAGCCAGAGCGCTGACCATCATGTTGTGCCAGATCGGCGGTGCCCAGACGCCTGAATAGATGTTGGTGGCCATGTTGCCGCCCTGCTGAATGCCGATCCAGACTGCCCCGACGTAGTACGGATTGACACCCACGAACCACAAATCCTTGGGGCCGTTGCTGGTGCCGGTCTTGCCACCCACCGGCCAGCCCGGGATACGGGCCGGTTCGGAAAAGCCGCCTTGGCTGGTGGTGAGGTCGTTGACCACGCCCTGAATCATGTCGAGGCCCAGATACGCCACTTGCGGCGACCAGACCCGCTTGGGGCGCTCGACTTCGTTGACCACGTCGTAGAGCACTTCGCCGCGTGCAGTGGTGACGCGGGTGATGTAGCGCGGCGGATGATACAGGCCGCCGTTGGCAAACGGCGCGTAAGCCGCCGCCATCTTGACTGGGGTGGTCTCGACCGCGCCCAGCGCCGCCGCGAGGCCGGTGCCGTCATTGGGCGGAATGCCAAGTTCCTTGAGCTTGCCGAAGAAGGTCGGCAGTCCGACATCGTCGGCAATTCGCACGGTGGGCAAGTTGAGCGAGCGGTCGAGCGCTTCACGCAGCGTCATGTTACGGAACGTCATCTCGCCTTCAAAGTCTTTGGGCGCGTAAAAGCCGCCCTTGCAACTGGGGCAAGGAAAGCTGATCGGCTTGTCGTCACGGGTGGTGAGCTGGGTAAATTTGTCGGTAGACAGGGCAGTGGTGTAGAGCAGCGGCTTGATGGTAGAGCCGATCTGGCGCTGGCCCTGCGCGGCGTTGTTCCACTCGGGCGGCGTGACGCCGGGGCGCAGCTTCTGACCGATCATCCCCAGCACGTCGCCGTTGAACGGATCGCTGATGACGGCGGCCAGCGTCGTTCTGGGCGGAATCTGGGCATTCAAACTGGCCTTTTCCACCGCCGCCTGAATACGCGGGTCAATCGTGGTGTAGACCCGCAGACCGCCGGAGCCGTAAACCTTGTCGCGTCCCAGGCGGGCGACGAGTTCCTGCTCGACTTGCTGCACGAAATCGGGGTAGCGCACGGTGGTCACCGCTTTTTGGTAGACCGCCGTTTTGTCCACCAGTTTGCTGCTGGTCAGCTTGCCTTGGTCGTCGTAAGCGACTTGCCAGCCACGCGGCACCAATTTTTCTTTCCAAGCGGCGTTGGCCTGCTCCTGCGTCACCCAGCCGTCCTGCACCATGCGGGTCAGCAGCGAGCGCATGTAGCCGCGCTGATTGGGGTAGTTGTTGTAGCGCCCGCGCGGACTCGGCACCAAGGTGGTCAGGTAAACGCTCTGGGCCAAGTCGAGGTCACGCGGGGCTTTACCGAAATAAGCCTGCGAAGCGGAGTAGATGCCGTAGAGTTCCACCGGCCCGCCGTCACCCCAGTAAATGGCGTTGAGGTAGTCCTGCAAAATCTCTTCTTTGGTAAAGGCCCGCTCCACCAGCACGCTGAGCATCCATTCTTTGATTTTGCGGTCTGGGGTGCGGGCCAATTGGTATTCCTTGAGCAGCAAAGTATTGCGGACAAGCTGATTGGTCAGCGTGCTGCCGCCCTGCACATCTTCTTTTTGCGATAACCGCCGAAACTGACGGGCAATGCCGTAAGGATCAAGGCCGTAATGCTGGAAAAAGCGCCGATCTTCGTTGGTAATCAGCGCCGCCGTCATAAACGGGCTGATCTCGTCGAGCTTGACCAGGGTGCGGCTGACTTTCTGATCGCCGACTTTGGGCACCAGCGTACCCAGCGGGCTGTTGTCGCGGGCGTAGACGCGGGTAATCGCCCCGAGACTCAGCGTATCGAGCTGGCGAAAATCCGGCAACTCCCGCGCCCATTTGGTGCCGTACGTGGAGGCGATCCCCACACCAATAAAAACGGCGGCGACGATCAGTGCGCCCACAAATTTCAAGAACTGCAAAAACAACCTCAAGACCATGTGTTTCTCTCCCCGATAGCTCGGTTCACTGCACTCTTCACCGTTACGGTTGGCGTCCGCTCAGCAAATGGGTGATGCGGCCCCGCAAATTCTTGCCTGACAGCGGCTTGGACACGATGTCATCGGCCCCGACCAACTTGGCGTGGTCGCGGGTGTGGTCGTCATCCATAGCGGTCAGCAGCAGCACCGGCGTGTTGCGCAGGCGCTTGATGCGCTTGACCCGCGAGCAAATTTCAAAGCCGTCCATATACGGCATGTTGATATCGAGCAGCATCACGTCGGGGGTGTGGGTCTGGAGATATTCCAGCGCGGACTTGCCGTCGGCGACCGCCACGATCTCGTGCCCATCTGCCGACAAAATGACTTCCAGCATGGTACGGATGGCCGGTTCATCGTCCGCGACGAGGATGGTATGCGACATATTGGCTCATCATAATGCAGGGCTGGGGTGGAGAATGCGAGGTTGGGTGAGAGCGCGGGCGTTTAAGCTCCGGCGCTCGCCGCCACTGTGGCTTGCTCCATTTTGGCCTTCTCTTCTTCGGCCAGTACGCGGCGCAGCACTTTGCCCGCTGCCGAGAGCGGCAACTCGCTTCTGAACTCCACGCTGCGGGGAGCTTTGAAAGCGCTGAGCTGCTGTTTGCAAAAAGCGGTGATCTGCTCCGGCGTG